>CALREA010000011.1 GCA_943355055.1 Candidatus Peribacteria bacterium
AGATAACGATCAATATATGCCTTGAATTCTTTACCCGCCATGTGCTCTAAGCGCTTTTTCATGAGGCTCGGAGTCTGAGTGATATCGAGAGCGAAAGTAAGATTTTTGTCCTTTCCGGTTCCTATAATTTCACCATCACGATTAAGAATTGTAGGATGCAGAATGGTAAATACCTTCTTCGTATCGGAATCGAGTTGATTAAAAACCGTTTCAAGAGCACCTAGTTTACTGATAAGCAAAGTACAATAGGCGGCATATTCAGTCGGATTAGCAACCGCTGCATTAGGTCTTGATAAATAAAAATTAATTTCAAGCTTTTTCCCAAGCTCAGCAACGCGTTGTTCAAGAGTTTTATATGAGGTTTCAATAGCCTTTTTCTCAACCTCGGAATTACCTTTTGGAGCCGGTTCAGGAGCAGCAGGCTTAGGAAGTTCCGGAGCAGGCGCAGGTGGCTCAACCGGATCCAGTTTCTTTCCCTCAACTTTGATACCGATATCGATAGCGGAAGTTCGGAAACGTTCACCCTGTTTTGAATTGAAATCGAGCTGAAACGCAGCCGGTTTGGCATCAGGAAAACCCTTTCCTAAATTCTGCGCTCGCTGATACGCCGTTGCCAGATTGAGCAAACCAAATTGATTACAAAAAACAGCTTCATTATTTTTGAGGTAGAGATCTCTCGCTGCCTTATCTTCACAATCGATATATCCCTGAATAATTGCTTTGTTATCATCACGCAGCTGCTTTGATGCGTCCGGTTTGATAGAAACATTCAAAAGCTCTTTAAAGGCATTCACTTTCGCCTGATGCCAAGAATCAGGAAGCCCCTGGACCTTACCGAGATTAAACTTCGAAGCATCAACACCTCCCTGAAATACAAGATCTCTATCGAGCTTCTTAGTATTAATTGCCCGAATAAGTTTACTCATAATATTCTTCGCCTTTCCTGTACGATCACGTGGACGATCATACTGGCCGGCCCGATAGGTATAAATCGCGTATCGAATATCCTCGGGACTCTCATCAATAATACCTTTCAATCGGTTCAATACCTTCTTCACGGGTTCCACGGAAGCTTTGACATCAGTGACAGCATCGGCGGCGGCATCTTTTACCCCCTTTTTTTTCTCATCTCGATCATCTTTCGCCTCAGCAATTTTATCAGCCTTGTCACCCTCCTTTGCTAAGCCCTCGGTTGCGTCCGCAGGAGGATCAACCGCTTTATCTGACGTAGCAGGATCCGGCAAATCAGCAGCACCCTCAGCCATATACACAAACCGACGATCGATAGCCATACAAACGAGGCATTTTTTTAGATTGAGCATCATTGGTGAGATTTGTTTAGATATATATTTTTATACATAAGTATACCATACAACATTAATTAATTCAAGCTACTTCTTCCTACTTTCCAGCTCTGCGAGCCTACGGAAAGTGCGAGCCAGATCAGGTAAAACTTCAGCTTTGCGGACTGCATACAACCCCAGACATCTCCGTGCCTCATCGAAATTTCCGCCTTTTTCATACAATGAAGCGACCTTATCCAAATCATGCCCCTCGGCCTCGAGACGTCTAGCCATTTTCAGATACCATCGGTCAACGGATGGCTCGGCCATATCAACCTCGGCCCTACCTTTATGTTTCGATTTTGAAGCAGCCATAGATCTTTGCGGGACCTCTCCTAATTTCTCATAGATCGTAATAGCCTCAACACCACCACGCTTTTTAGCCATGATATGAAGCAAATCTACAGCAATGGTCGGTAAATTTTTCCAATCATAAGAGGCTTGAACAACAGCTACCATCTCTGCATACAGCTCAAATTCATGAGCGGTTTTGATTTGTTGAAAAAATTTGAGCGCGTTGATCTGAGATTCCGGGATGTTTTTCGCCCCGGCATAGGCAAGGGCCGCCTGCATCCAATTACCTCGCGAAACCGCCTGCAAAGCGGATGTTTCATAAAGTTGTTTCGCTTTTGCCTTCTCTCCAACCTGTTCATACGAAAATGCCACATCATAGGACTCCTCACGGCCACCGACATTAGCGGCGATGATGGAATACTCTTTTTTCGCGAACTCCAATTCATGAGCGGCACGGAAATTATCCCCCGCGTCACGGTGACGACCACTTACTCGATGATTATCACCCAAGAGGTGATAGATCAAATCCGCATCGCTATCATGGCGATTACGAGAAAGATTTTTCCGGGAATCCTCCGCAGAAACAGCACGATCCAAAATACCATTCCAAAACGTATGATTCATCGCCTGCGACCAGGCACGGTAGTATCGGTACCCATTAAATCCGGAATAGGTTTTGTACTCTTCTTCCGTCATGGTACGGGAAAAACGTTCGGCATGGAGATCAACAATTGAAGCGGTAAGAAGTTGAATTTTTACGAGGAGCCACTTATCATCTTTGGCTCTGCGAAGCATATATTTCAATGCATGTGGTAGAAAAGAATGCTCCCCCATCGTCGCCTGATCCTCAGGAATACTCGCCTTCCCATACTTTCTCGCAAAACCGGTTGGAGGCGCCCACGGTAGATCATCAAGAGCCAAATTTTTGTATCCAAGATATGCACCTTTAGATCCCGATTGCGCGACCCATCGATCATCATCTTTCCGCAAACCATTATGCCTGAAATCCAACGCATGGAAAAATTCATGATGAAACGTATTTTGATTCTGATCAACGTCCGGAGAATATGCCATCACAATATGCGAAGGACCGTCTGAATATCCGCCAACTGATCCACCCAGATCACTCATCGTAATTTTGCTGGCCATGTGCACCTCTAATCCACTCATCTTCTCAAAAATCCCAATCGGATACTGATCAGCGGCTCGGCACAGCGCGTCAAGAAAAGGAAGAAAATTTTTCGGGTCTCCTTTCTCGACTTTTTGAACAAGACTAAACTCAGTGTAATGTTCTGTGACGCAACCGCACTCATCCGGTTTTCCCGCCTCATGAATCTTTTTTTTGAAATGTAAATCATCATGCTCCAAAACACGAGCATCCATACCATATTTTTCTCGCAAATAGACAACTCTGCTCATAACGGTCGGGTAACGCTCAGGAGTATATCGTTGCGCCTGGGCAATACGCTCTTGCTCTTCGGGAGTTGCTGCGCTATTAGAATGGTGATGTATGGCATATCCTGTGGCCCCGAGCGCAGCGAGGGCGACAAAAGCCCTAACAGCTGAGATATTTCGAAATGCATCAAGCCCTTTTTGAAAAGGACCCTTTACCGGAGCTTTTTTCGAACCCTCCATGCGCTTACTATCGTGAGAATCGGAATTCAAAACTGGTGTACGCATAATAGAAAAATTACATCTTGATTATAACATAATTTATTAATTTAACAAATTTTTAATGCAATATGCTATACTTAACATATGGAACAAAACAAAGCTCAACAGGGTCTTTCAACCTCAGAGGTAGCACAACGGCGAATTCAGTACGGACCGAACCGATTAGAGATGAAACAACGAAAATCACTCTTCCTACGGTTTTTTGAGGAGTTCCGGGACCTCATGGTTATCATTCTCGTTATCGCCACCGGTATTTCATTTATGGTAGGCGAAATAAGTGATGGAATAGTGATCGGCATTATCATTGTACTCAACGCCACGATCGGATTTGTACAAAAATATCGCGCGGAAAAAGCTGTCGAAGCTCTGAAAAAAATGCTTGCCCCTCAGGCACGAGTTCTACGTGATGGAAAACAAAAAATGATCCCTGCCGAAGAAATCGTTCCGGGAGATATACTGATACTCAATGAAGGAGACATAATTGGCGCCGATGGTGAGGTAGTCCATGAAAATGAATTTCAAACACAGGAAGCGATGCTCACGGGAGAATCTATGCCAGTGGAAAAATCGCTCAAAGAAGGGAAAAACAAAGTATACATGGGGACGATGGTCGCGCACGGCAGTGCGCGAGTCACGGTAACTCAAATCGGCTCCCTCACCGCCTTCGGGAAAATTGCATCTCTCACCACAGCAACAGAAAAAGACAAAAGTCCGTTGGAAAAAGAACTTGATCATATAGGCGTATTCGTAGGGAAAATTACGCTCGTCATCGCCGCGATGCTCGTAGGATACGGATACATTATTCAAGAAATCAAACTCTCAAAAGCGATTCTTTTTGCCGCGTCCGTCGCCGTCGCCGCTGTTCCGGAAGGTCTCCCGGCAACCGTCACCATCGCGCTCGCCATCGGCGTACAGCGCCTCGCGCGCAAAAACGCCATCATGAAACAACTCTCCTCCGTAGAAACACTTGGCTCAACAACCGTAATAGTAAGCGACAAAACCGGCACTCTTACAAAAAACGAAATGATGGTTCAAACATTGATTACCACAACCCTGCATCTCGATATCGAGGGAAACGGCTACGATCCAAAAGGAAATATATACGACACGGTAACAAAAGATACACATACGCCATCCTCGGAAACCAATATAATCGCCGTCATTTGCGCCCTCTGCAACAATGCGAAACTCATCATAAATCAAGAAACAAATCAATGGAGCATAATAGGAGATCCCACCGAAGCCGCGCTCCTGACGCTCGCGGAAAAACTCGGACTATCACAGGAAAAAGCGCTTACAGAAACGAAAATAATGCATGAATTTCCGTTCGATTCTCATCGCAAACGAATGAGTATCATAATCACAAACTCCGAAGGAAAAAAAATGCTTCTCGTAAAAGGTGCTCCTGATATGATGATGAAAGTCTGCACGAATATCGTATCCGGCGGATCAATATATAAACTCAGTGAACATGAACGCACGCAAATACTCGAAGACAACGAAGAAGGTGCGAAAAAAGCGCTTCGCATGATCGCGTTCGCCTACAAGGAATTGGATAAAGATACGCAACAGCGGACCGTTGATGAAATAGAAAAAGATCTCACCTATGTAGGCATGTGTGGCATCATCGATCCGGCTCGCCCGGAAGTAGCGGAAGCGATTACGCTAGCATACAAGGCCGGAATTCGAGTATACATGCTCACCGGCGACCATGGGCTTACGGCAAAAGCAATCGCGAACAACATTGGACTCGCATGTGAAAACATCATAACCGGAGAAGAACTACAACGCATTTCTGACAAGCAACTACTGGAAATATTTAAACAGAAAACGCCGACTATTTTTGCACGGGTAAGTCCTCAAGACAAATTACGAGTCGTCTCGCTCCTGAAAGATACCGGTGAAATTGTCGCCGTCACCGGCGACGGTGTTAACGACGCGCCCGCGCTCAAACGCGCCGATATTGGCATAGCAATGGGTATTGCCGGAACGGACGTTTCAAAAGAAGCAGCCAACATGGTTCTCGTCGACGATAGTTTTTCTACCATCATCACCGCCATTCAAGAAGGACGTACCATCTATGAAAACCTCAAAAAATTCATCATGTTTATTTTCGCTAGCAACATCGGCGAATTGTTTGTAATTTTTGGAGCTATCATATTGCAGATCCCCATGCCACTTACTGCCATAACGATGTTGCTCATAAATATCGGAACGGATATATTTCCCGCGCTCGCGCTCGGCGTGGAACCGAGTAAAATTTCATACATGGAAACCGAACCAAGAAATCCAAACAATAAAATTCTCAACGCATCATTCATCAAACGCATGATGTATATCGGTATTACCATCGGAGCAACTTCGCTCGCCGCGTACATGATCGGACGTCGCTTCTACACGCAAGAAACAGCCATGACACTCACCTACGCCACCCTGGTGATCGCCCAACTTTTCAACGCCTACAACGCAAAATCCGCCACACACTCATGCTTCATCAAGCCCTTCGGGAACCTCTATCTCATCGGCGCCATCATCCTCTCCGCGGCAATAACGATCGCCACCATTCAGATTCCATTCCTCCAAGAACATCTCAGCACTACCTCGCTCACAATCAATCAATGGCTCATAGCCATCGCTCTTGGCACCATCACGCTCCTCGCGGAAGAAATCAGAAAATACATCGTTCGCCATACAAAAATCGTAGTATAAATACAGAAAAAAAATATGAACCTTCTCACCCATCTCCTCCAATTCAACAAGAAAGAACTGCGCGTAAAAATAAAAGTAACTCCATCCTCTCCAAAAAACGAAGTAACCGGAATCATGGCTGACGGAGCCATAAAAATACGCATTCACGCCACGCCCGAACAGGGAAAAGCAAACGAACAGCTCGTCAAATTCCTCGCCGAAGAACTCGAAATCGACACATCAAACATTGAAATCATCTCCGGTCACACCTCCTCCCGCAAAGAAGTTTTTATTTACCTGTAACATTCATGGAAAAACTCACCAACATCAACGTCATCAAAAACCTTCTCATGGCCCATTCGCGGACCGATGGCACGAGTCAATTGACAGCCAAGAAATCATTCGGTCAAAACTTCCTCATCAATGAACACGTACTCGATCAAATCATCGAAGCCGCGGAAATAAACGATCAGGACACCATCATAGAAATCGGCCCGGGTCTCGGCGTTCTCACGCGCGAACTCTGTCTCCGTGCAAAAAATGTCATATCCATCGAAAAAGATCGCGACATGCTAAAAATTCTGGATACCACCATTATCAAAGATACACCTGGCGCGAAGGCAAAAATCACCATCATCAACGAAGACGCCCTGCGCTGGACTCCAGAGTCAAACCAACTCACGACCAATAAACCCTATAAACTCGTCGCAAACCTCCCTTACAACGTCGCCACAGCCATCATCCATAACTTTCTCGTCAAGACGGCCTACACCGAAACCAAACCAATTCTCATCGTCGTCCTCGTCCAAAAAGAAGTCGCCGACAAAGCATGCGCCACAACCGGCGACCACAACGTCCTCTCCCTCACACTCCAGCCATTTGCCACACTAAGAGTCATCAGCGATGTCTCCCCCGGGTCTTTCTACCCCGCCCCAAAAGTCACCTCCTCGATTCTCAAAATTACTCCCAGAATAACCCCCCTCCTTCCGGAAAACCTTTTCACAACCTACTTCAAGCTCATCCACAGCGCTTTCACGCAAAAACGCAAAACCCTCACCAACGGCCTTCAATCAATTATTCCTAAACGCGACCTCCCCGATCTCCTCACCAAAGCCGGAATCGACCCCATGGCCCGCCCTCAACATCTGAGTATAGAGCAGTGGATCGCACTAGCTAGACAAGTACAAGCAAATATGATACAATAGAACATCAAATAAAAATAAAAACCATGGAAATAACATCCACGCAACGACGAATTGACCGTATACAGCCGGGAACAACGGTAGAAGAAATGAAACAGCATGTCCGGGACGCTACGGATCTCTTGAATATTCTCGACAAAGATAACGCCGCAATTTCCAAAATCAGCGACACGGTGAAGTCAAAACTCGCCACGATTCCAGCCATTGCAACACCCGAAACCGAAGACGAAACCAAAATCATCGACGCTCTGTTCCTCGGAATTATGAGTGTCAAAAAACTTCTCGCCCTCAAGGGCACTACCACGCAATTCGATGATCAAATTACCGTATGGCAAGTCGCCCTCAACAACCTCCGTTACAAACGCGACTACACCACCGCTCTCAAGCTCAAAGACCTCCTCCGCAGCGTCCAGGAGAAAATTTAAAGCTGGATTAGGCGCACATAATCTTCCATAAAACAAAAACTATACAATAAGTAAAGTCTATAGTAGAATAGTACACTAATTTTAAGGTACTATTACATCATATGGACAAACATCATACATTCACGATCGATCAACTATCACCGTCAACACGCTCAAATTTCCAACCAAAACCGATTTTTGTACGAGCTATCAACGCAATAAAAATCCGCACATCAGCAGGAATTCTGAGCCTCCTCGCGCTCACCGGATGCAACGATGAATCTATAGGAAATGTACAAATCAATGCCGACACATCAATCACATCACCTGACGCGAGTATTCATAGAGAAGATATATTGGAAACCGTTGATGCCATTCAGCATAATGAAGTAAGAACAAGAGAAAATGAAGATATTGGAATTATAGATGAAGTAAACATTCCCGATATAGCAACCGCGACAGACACGTCGATGAGTGAAGATGTATCGGAAACATCGGAGATTGAGGAGAAAGATACTTTTATCGACAATACCGCAACCGACAGTAACGATAATGAAACTTGCACAAACGCCAATGAGGTAAAGATGAATCCAAACGCCGTAAATGTAATCGGCCAATATGTAAACAGCGCCATATTGTACACAAGTGGATCTCCGAACAATGGAAGTGAAACTGCAAACACGATTGGCCTCTTCGCACCACATGCTATGACGGTAGACACGACAAATCACCGTTTATTTGTATCTGATACTTCAAATAATCGCATCCTCGTTTACAACCTAACGAACAGTAATACCCAGGTAAGCGGCACTATAGCAGACTACACGGCAGACGCCGTACTAGGTCAGGCAAATTTCACGGCAAATGCACAAGGTACAACGAGTCAAACCTTAGCAGCACCGGAACAATTAGTATACGACAGTACAAACAATCTACTTTACGTAGCGGATTACGGAAACAAACGCGTTCTCATATATGATGTTGCCGCAATAACAGATGGGGAAGCCGCAGTAAAGGTATTAGGGCAAGCCAATTTCACCTCAAGCGAAATGGCAACGACAATAAGCGGATTCAGGGGTCCTCGTGGTTTAGCTTTAGACAGCAGCAATAATCGTTTGTTTGTAAGTGATGCCCAAGGTAATCATCGCGTGATGGTGTTCAATGTCGCAACAATTACAAACGGGGAGGATGCCGTAAACGTATTGGGACAAACAGATTTTACTTCAAGCACTACGGCTACATCACAAGGAAGACTGAGCAGTCCATACAGCTTAGCCTATGACAGTACCAATAGTCGTCTTTTTGTAAACGATGCCGGAAATTATCGAGTAATGGTATTTAATGTCGCATCGATCAGTGACGGAGAAAATGCTGTAAATGAACTGGGACAGACAAGCTTTACTGCTAATACTATGGCCGCAACTCAGAGTGGAATGTCATATGCATACGGAGTAGCCTATGATAGTACGAATGATCGTCTATTTGTTGGTGATACACCAAACAATCGCGTAGTAGTGTATGACACAGCCGCAATCACAGACGGCGAAGCAGCCGTAAATGTACTAGGGCAAACAACATTTACCGGACTCAGTGCCGCTACAACACAATCAGGATTAAGCGCTCCATATGGCATAGCTTATGAAAGCGGGAACGGATATGCGTATGTAAGTGATAGCGCAAACAATCGCGTCATGGTGTTTGATGCCGCCGTCAATCCGGGCTCCGGTACACCGGAATTCAGCACGGTAACATTACTTGGAACACTGCTCATAGGCATGTATGCCATGCACAAAATGCGACTGGATTCTTCTATGGGGGGGGGCCGCGCGCTTCAATAGCGTAGAAATAAAAAAATAAAAAATGGGACTCCTATCGAAAATTCCGAGGAACGCTTACGGGTTCTGCATCCGCATGGTGCTGTTCCTAATTATATATAGCGTAAGTATATGGAAATATATTGACATCAATAACACGCTCTATGATGGGGGAGTTTTCGCAAACGTGCCATATATCGATTTTCTGATTTTTCCATGCGTCGGACTCTTTCTATTAGCCCGATGGAGCGAAATCAAAGAGATGGAGCGCTACCGAAACGGGATATTTCAAACGCTGATTTTTCTTTCACTCGCCGTCGGAGCCTACCTTGTACCGGCGTCATTTCTTGTTATGAATCAATATGTAAATAACATGCTGTTCAGCATCTACGTTCCACTATTGCTGAGCCAAATGTTTTTCCTCTTCGCAATATTCAATTTCCGATTTATAAAAAAATTCTCAAGAGACTTCGCACTATTCACATCAATAATATTGATCATGCTCCTCGCTACATACACCATCGAACACTACTGGAAAGTGCTTTCCGGAAGCATTATGGGAGCATTGCACTATATACTACCCCTCATAGACTCATCCGTGAAAATCGTAGTAAAATCCTATAGCATCACCATGAAGAATTTCAAGGTTAATATCGGCGCGACCTGCTCGGGAGTTTATTCGATCGTAGCTTTTTCCTTGCTATTTATTACGGCCCTCTATTTCGCATCCATCAAACACCGCATCAACAGATGGCTAGCGCTTATCGCATTATTAAGCGGGATGGTAGCGGTATTCATACTCAACATCATTCGAATCGTCGTCATCATTCTGGTCGGGGCATACTACTCGCCGAAACTGGCGATACAATTTTTCCACGAATATCTCAGCGCGATGTTTCTCCTGGGATTATTCTTCCTTTATTTGAAATATATAATTCCCAAGATCGTTACGAAAGATCGAACACCATCTTCAACTGCTCATTCATCTCTATAACTTTTTCCCGTGCCGCCGCGGCAAAATCGTCAGCGCCGTATTTGTCCGATTTTTCATACGCAAAATTAATATCGCGAGATGAGTTGACGATAGCGCCCATACCACCAGCATTGAAACACGGCAAAACGTCATCAATCGTGGCTCCCTGAGCGCCAAATCCAGGAACCAAGAAGATAGTGGTAGGCATAATCGCGCGCAACTTTTTCGCCTGTTCAGGATAGGTCGCTCCCACCACCGCGCCGAGACAGGAATAACCCTCCTCACCAATATCATCAGCGCCCCAGGATTCAGCGAAATGGCCGACAACGCCGAAAGCGGGTTCTGTTTCCGCTTGCGTTCCCGTCACGACCTTCAGATCCTGCAAATCCCCCGAACTCTTATTTGACGTTTTCACCAGCACAAATATCCCCTTCCCTGTATTTTTACAAACATCCATAAATGGCTTAATGCCATCCCATCCGAGGTAGGGAGTTACCGTAACGCTATCCGCGTCAAAGGCCGCGACCTTCTCTCCGAATATTTCTGTCGTGCCAAGAAACGCTTGTGCGTAAGCCTCAGCCGTCGATCCGATGTCATTACGCTTCGCATCCGCAATCGTCAGAAGCCCTTTGGATTTCGCATATTTCAACGTATCCGCAAACGCCTGCACGCCTGCCGCCCCAAACATCTCATAAAAAGCAATCTGCGGTTTCACCACCGGGACCAGGTCGGAAATAGCATCAATTATCCCCATATTAAAGCGCAAAATCGCCTCTCCCGCAGCGGCAAAAACATCGTTCGGATACTTCGCTCGCGCCGCGGCGCGAATCGATTCCGGAATTTTATCAAACCTCGGATCCAGTCCGACACACACCACGCTCTTCTTCGCGCGAATAGACCGTATCAATCTGTCTGAAAAATGTTCTGTCATAGATTTTTTTTATAAAAAAAATTAAATCGCAAACGGGAACAACTCACTCCTGCTTCGCATACGTGAGCCCCCACCCCTGCGGATCAGCCTTGTATTCCAAAATTTTATCAAACTGCTCCTGCGTAATCATCTCCTTCTCTTTCGCCACATCCAGGAGCGTATCGAAGTCAGTCAACGTGTGCAATGTAACCCCCTGTTCCTCAAACATCGCATACGTAGAAGGAAAACCATAGGTGAAAATCGCAATGACATCACTTGCCAAACTCTTGCCCTCCGCCCTCAGCACATCAATCGTCTTGAGTGAACTGCCACCGGTTGTGACCAAATCCTCGATAACAATCGTGTTGCTCGCCTCAGGCAACGTTCCCTCAATTTGCTTACCGGCACCGTGTTCTTTTGGCTTCGGGCGGACATATATCATCGGTGCCTCCAGCTGCATTGCCGCGAACGAAGCCCAAGGAATTCCAGCCGTTGCCGTACCGGCAAATACCGTATAAGGAACATTCCACTTTCGCTCCTCGCAAACCTGCGTGGCCAATTCGCACAACCCGTTGATAATTTCTTTTCGCACGTCAACATACGAAATCAACACACGATTATCCGTATAAATCGGCGCCTTCATTCCGGAAGTATAGGTAAAAGGAGGATCAAAACTAATCTTCACAGCCTTCACACTCAGGAGAATTTCAGCGATGCGACGTGAGTCCATAAAATTGAAGTAAAAAAGTAGCGCTCGCGCAGGAGTATAAACCACGAGAAAGCGATGAGGAAAGCAAAAGATTGATCAGAAGAAGTACCAGTTTTTCCAGTGCCAAAAAATGGCTCGCAGAAGTCATAATAAACAAGAGTCTGTTGACTTAATCCGCTAATATTCTTTAAGCTAGTAATTTCCCGAAACTACATTTTATATGAGAAAAGGTACGGAAAACGTACCTGAACGTATATAAAACGCAGAAACGCGCATTGCGGTGTCCCCAAGTGGGCTGTGATTGGTTCGCTATCTATAAAACCCATTCTAAGCCTAATATGCATGTTTCCTACCAACAGAGTCGCGATGACTCACGCCGAAATCGCTATTCTTCCGCGCCTTCGTATGATCCATCGCCGGACCTTCGGTGCAAACCGTGATACCCGTATCGTCCAAGCAGCAGTTACCGCACACTCCAAATCCGCACTTCATATAACGTTCTACGGAAACCTGACACGCTACTTTTTCTTTGAAGCATATATCACTCACGCGCTTCATCATGACTTCCGGACCCACGGCAAAGACGATCGTCTTTGTAAGTTTTTTCTTTCCGGCAGCGGTTTTTTTCATCTCGGAAATAATTTTTTCCAGAAGTGGAGTATTGTAACCCTTCATACCAACAGAACCGTCATCGGTAGCAATATGCAGTTTGACACCTTTTATTTTTTTCACACGATCCGTATAGAGAAGATGCTCTTTCGAACGTGCTCCTACAATGAAGTCGACGGTGCATTTTTTCGTCACAGCCTCCATGGCTAAATTATACAGCGGCGCGGCGCCATAACCACCGCCTACCGTAATCAGATGATCGCCAGGTTCATACTGAAACGTTTTTCCAAAAGGGCCTCGTATACCCACACGATCCCCTACGTTCATCTCATGCAGCTTCTTCGTCATACCACCTACCGCAAAAATAGTGAGCCAGAACTCGCCTTTGCCGCTATCATAAGCGATAGACATCGGCTTCTCGTCAACACGTGGAATCCAAATATTCACAAACTGTCCGGGACGCGATTTCAAATCATAGGCAAATACAAACGTCTTCACGTGAGAAGTCTCACGGATAATTTTTTTAATCGGGAGTGTAATAGGGAAGGTATCGTGTTGTGTGACGTTCATAGTTTTTTCGAAGAAAAAATGATTGCTGTTTGATGATATTACTCATGCATACTACCAATTACATCTTTTAGTTTTTTTACCTTGTTGATGCGGCACCACTCGTCCATCTCCTTGGTCATAAGGCCAAAAACCTCAACACCACGGTAGTAGACCGCAGTACCAACACCCACAAGTGTCGCACCCGCCATCATCATTTCGAGCGCATCGCGACCATTATTGACACCGCCGGTTCCGATAATGGGCAATTTCGTCGCCTTGGAAATTTCATGGACGATACGAATAGCAAGAGGCTTGATGGCCGGGCCGGAAATTCCACCCACCCGGTTCGCCAAGATCGGCTCCCTGGTCTCCAAATCAATCGCCAGGCCCGGCCCAACCGTATTGATACAACAAAACCCATCCGCGCCAGCTGCAGCCACACTACGGGCAATCTCCACAATACTGGTAACATTCGGCGACAACTTCACAATCACCGGCACGCGACCAACCCTCTTCTTCACCTCTCTACACACCTCCGCCGCGTCATCGCGCGAGCACGCAAACGGCTTCCCAAACTCATCTTCCACATTCGGACAGGAGATATTCACCTCGATAATATCCGGATGCAGCTTTGCAATTTCCTCAGCAATCTCACCATAATCAGACTTCTTACCCGCGATAATATTCGCGATAATCGGCGCTGTCTTCCTTTTATTATATTCAGCCATTTCTATTTTTGCCTTCTCGATACCCGCATCCGGCACACCAACCGCATTGAGCATATAATGCTCATTCGCAATCATCACCGGATTTGGATGACCCAGATGCTCCGTTAGCCAGAGTGACTTCGTCGTCACGCCTCCGGCCCCACTTTTTATCACATGATGAAAAGACGATGCGGTAATACCCAAAATTCCCGACGCCAGCACCAACGGATTCCGGAACTCCACCCCGCAAAATGTTACCGAAAGATCAGTCATGTTGCGCCAACGATAACAAAAAATAGAATCAAGCTCAAGCTAAAAGCCACGCGAAAGACTTGACCCGGTATATATAAAAGTGTACACTATAAGTACACATTTTATAAAAAATAATATGATTACAAAAGTTATCGGTATCAAGCAATTTAGAGGAAATATAACCTCATTTTGGCGTGAGGCAAAATTAAAAAACATTCGCTATATCGTAATGCATCACAGCAAGCCAATCCTGGAAGTAAATCCCATTGACGAAGATGAACTCATGCTGGAAACCGTAGTAAAAGATGTCAAAAAAGCACGGTCACAAGCGAAAAAAGGTAAAATCTATACGAGCGAAGAAGTCCGTAAAAAATTAGGATTTTAATTATGCATTACCGTCTAACATATACAAAACAGGCCTTAGATGATCTTTCTGATCTACCAAATAAAACCGGAAAGCGAATTTTTAATAAAATAGAATGGTTCAAAAACAATAACCCGATTCATTCTGCAAAAAAATTAATAAACCCGAATTACGGAACATACCGATGGCGAGTCGGTGATTATAGAGTTTTATTTGATGTTAATAGCAATGGTGAAATTCAAATACTGCTCATTTTGACCATAAAACATAGAAAAGATGTATATGAAAAATAGCCTCATTCATCCATTCTACCCTAGCCAGCTTTGAATATACTTTACTTTAAAGCATAAAAATGGTATAATAACAAAAAGCAACCTCGAATTCTAAGTCTTCTCAATCCATACACCTACTACGAAATGTACAAAAGCGCAAAAGTAATGGCAGGCATGTCGTATGAAGATTGGAGCGCCCTTCTCCAGAGCGTGAAAATCGCCTATAAACAGTCGTCGTCGACCGACAAAATAACCCCCGTCATCTCATTCCGATCGACGCCATCATCATGAGTAACCGCATCGCTCGCACAGGAAAATTCATCCACATGGGAGAAATGGTAGGAGAAACATTGTCGTATATACCACTCTAAATTTTATGGAAAATCAAAAACAAAACATCACGGAAAAACCTGAACAACCAAAAAGTGAGCCAAAAAAAGAAACAAATCCAAAAACTCCAGAAGTTAAAAACAAGCTCAGCCTATCGCTTGAAACATCCGCGAGACTTCTTGTGCATGTAGAAGAATTGGAGAAGCAATATCCTAATGAATTCAAAATGCTGAGTGAAAAATATCCACTCTTCAAAAAAAATATAGACAATCTCAATAGGATTATTGCCAGTCTGAATACCCGATACGATTCAATAGACGAAACGGCACTGAGAAATGGAATCGAGGAATACAATGCACTCGCAAAAACCCAAAATTGGCTTATGCAAAAAATACTCGAAGAAACGGAAAAGAAAAATGAGATTAAATTGATCGAAATTGCCAACGGTCAAATCGAATTCGATGCAGCCTCTCTAAATCCAGCCGAAAAAACCGAATTACGGAACATGGCAAAAGAAATGTATGAAATTATTTTCCCAAAATCCTATATAGACAAACTCGTTGATTTTGCGAATGGATCATACGCAGACATGGCCCATATTCCAAAAATATTTCAAAAAAATCTTCCACTTTGGGCGGTTGCAAAACAAGACGTGCAAGATTGGCAAAAAATTGGAGCAGCACCAATGAATGGAATCGAGGGAGCTGTACGAGGAGTCATAAGCCTCATGGACCCTGAAACCTATACCGAGGGATACGAAAATATAAAAACGACATGCAGCCTATCAAAAAAAGACTACGATGCTATACTGAATATGATAAATTTTACGTACAGAAATACATCAAGTGCGGATAAAATCGCTCCAACAATTTCAACAATTGTTTCATTTCTTCTTATTTTTGGTGCAGCATCAAAAGTAAAAGGAGCACTGGGGAGCATAAAAGGAATGGAAAAATTGAGTGGTATTTTCGGGAAATCAAAAATCGCTAGAGCGGGTGGAATTTTAGGAGGCTTAACATTAAAAGGAGCATCATCAATTGGAAAATACGGTCCACTCACGGCCACTCTCGGAATCGCACTACCATACATATCACGATAAGAACACTATTCCTCAAAATTGAACTCCCTCCCTCTCCTCGCCGAGACAAATTTACTATCTTCATAGATCACATCTCCGCCAACAATCGTCGTAACTGGCCAACCCTTCAGGGTCATTCCTTCAAATGGTGACCAAGCACATTTCGTGAGAAGCTTGCTATTTTCAACTACTTTTTCCAAATCCATATCCAGAATCACTAAATCAGCATCATAATTCAACTCAATTTTTCCCTTGTTCTTAATATGAAAAATCTCCGCGGGCTTTTGCGAAAGAAGTTGTGCCACGCGATCCAGATTTACAAGACCCTTATTCACTGCATCCAACATCACCGGCAAAATAGTCTCAATACCGGGAACACCGGCGGGACATTCTGCGTATGGAGCATCTTTTTCATTAAGCAGATGAGGCGCATGATCAGAGGCTACAATACTGATCGTGCCATCAGAAATACCACCCCAGAGAGCTTCCACATCTTCTTTACTTCGCACAGGAGGATTGATTTTAATTCGATTCGAAAGTTTTTCGTATGAGGTCGTATCAAACATCAAGTGATGAGGCGTAACTTCACAGGTGACTTTTTCAGAGGCAAATTTACGCATAATATCTAACTCCTCCGCTGTCGTAATATGAGCAATATGTACCGATGCGTCATATTTTTTCGCCAGATGGAGAACGTGTTTCACGGCCTCCCTCGCACACTCGGGAGGCCTCACCACCGAATGATAGTCGCTACGCGCCCTCGCATCCTCCCCCGCGTACTCGGCCGCAAACCGCTCCAAACACTCCTGACTCTCCGCGTGTACCACAACCGGAAACTTCCCGTGCGAGAATATATTTTCCAACGTCTCATCTTTTCTCACGATTAAATTTCCCGTCGACTCACCCATATACACTTTGATTCCGGCAATATTACTCAATCGCTTGATCTCGTCGACATTATCATCCGTAGCTCCGAAGAAAAATCCATAATTCGCAAAAGAATTATCCCCTATCAGGTCACGTTTTTCCCCAAGCATTTTTTTGGAAATAATCGGAGGTGAATTATTCGGCATGTCGAGAAAACCGGTTACACCGGCCGAGATCGCCGCCATAGACCCCGTCGTAAAATCCTCTTTGTACTCGCCTCCCGGCACCCTCATATGCACGTGCGCGTCAATCACCCCCGGAAAAATATATTTACCCGTACAATCAATCACCCGCTTCGCTTCTTCTTTATAATCCGGAGTAATCTCCACAATCACTCCACGTTCAATGACTACATCTCCCTCCCGAATACCATCCGGAAAGACAATTCTTCCTTTTTTGAGCACAAGATCAGCCATGCCTTGATACTAGACAATATTTCGATTGAAAACAAGCCATCCATTATATCACTCAATATCGGTAATGCTCAGACTTATAAGGACCTTCCTCGGAAACACCAATATATTTCGCCTGTTCGGAAGTCAACTTCGTAAGCTTCACTCCAATTTTAGCAAGATGGAGTCTCGCGACCTCTTCATCAAGATTTTTTGGCAACCGGTGAACATCAACAGCCATATGGCCACGCTGTTGCCATAACTGGAGCTGAGCAAGAACCTGATTCGTAAAAGAAGCACTCATAACAAAGCTTGGATGTCCGCTGGCACAGCCAAGATTAACGAGGCGCCCCTCCGCGAGCAGGTAAATGGTAGGCCCACCCGGGAAGGTATAAGCATCCACCTGGGGCTTGATTGTCAGGCGACTGATGCCCGCTACCGTTTTTAAGACGTCAACCTGAATCTCATTATCAAAGTGGCCGATATTGCAAACAATTGCCTGATCCTTCATTTTCCCCATATGATCAACCGTAACAACATCTCTATTTCCTGTTGTAGTAACATAGATATCACCAATACCAAGAGTATCTTCAATTGTTGTGACCTCATAGCCCTCCATGGCCGCCTGCAAGGCACAAATAGGGTCTATTTCAGTAACAATAACACGAGCACCAAAACCGCGCATGGATTGGGAACAACCCTTGCCAACCTCACCGTAACCGCAAATAACCACAACTTTCCCGGCTACCATCACGCCCGTAGCACGCTTAACACCATCAGCAAGCGATTCTCGACACCCATAGAGGTTATCAAATTTTGATTTCGTCACTGAATCGTTCACGTTAAACGCAGGGAACAGGAGCTCTCCTTTTTTCATCATCTGATAAAGACGATGAACCCCCGTGGTTGTCTCCTCCGAAACACCAACCACCTGCTGCGCCACACGAGTCCAACGAGTCGCATCTTTGTCGAATGCTCTTGCTAAAAAAGCCATGAGCTCGCGGTAATCCATGCCCTCTAACGAAAAATCCTGCTTGAGAATATCAGGCGATTTTTCCACACGCGCGCCCTCATGAATCAGAAGTGTCGCGTCGCCTCCATCATCAACAAGCAAATCCGGACCACGGCCGTCAAAATCAAGGGCGCGTTCGGTGCACCACCAATACTCTTCCAATGTTTCGCCTTTCCAGGCGAAGACAGGGATACCGGCCGCGGCTATCGCCGCGGCCGCATGATCCTGTGTTGAAAAAATATTACAACTCGCCCACCTGACCTCCGCCCCCAGATACGCAAGCGTCTCAATAAGAACAGCTGTTTGAATAGTCATATGGAGTGACCCTGTTATTTTAGCTCCGGCAAGGGGTTTACTCGACCCATATTTCTCCCGTATCGACATCAATCCTGGCATCTCCTTTTCAGCCACATCTATTTCTTTTCTACCCCATTCCGCTAAACCCATATCAGCAACCTTGAAATTCAAATCATGTTCCATGGAAAAAATAGTAAATATTATAAAATAATCTTTTGTTTATACTCGTCAAAATATCGTTTTTCAAATTGAACAGGGGAAAAATAATGCTGTTGTGTTCCAAATGTCTCAACAACGTAGGCTGCAGCCACACTACCCATTTGCGCACACACCTTCAAGTCAAATCCATGAGTGTATCCGGCCACGAAACCGGCACGATACGCATCTCCGGCTCCAGTCGGATCAACCGCTTTTTTTACTTGGCACGCCTGCACTTGAATTACCATATCTCGAGTAAATATTTTAGAACCCTGTGACCCAAGCGTAATAATAATCGCCGAAACGTGTTCCAGAATTTTCTTTTTATTCCATCCGGTTCTCTTCATGATGAGCTTCATCTCATAATCATTACCGATGAAAAATTTGGCTCTGGAAATACAAAAACGCAGCTCATCAGCCGAAAGCATCGTAATCGCCTGACCGGGATCAAACATGATTGGAATTTTTTTGAGTGTACTATGCTTTACATGGTTTACCATGGCATCCTTATGAGTCGGCGCGATAATAGTCATGAAGCAGGGTTCCTGCAAAGAATGTGAAGCAGGAGAGGGAAGTAAAGGAGCCTTCACTAAGGCGCCAAAATAAAAGGCTGTAATCTGATTATGCTTCTGATCCGTCGTGATATAAGCGCATGCTGTCTCCAAACTTTTGTATTGCTTCACGAAAGAAACCGGAATCTTCCATTTTCTCAAATGTTCAACATAAGCGTTTCCATCACTTCCAAGGGGAGCAACGATCAAAGGAAAACCGCCCAGCATCTTCAAGCTAAAAGCAATATTTCCTGCCGTCCCACCAAAATATCTTCGCAATGAGGTAACCCCAAAACTTACATTCAAAATAGGAAGATGTTCCGGGAGAATATGTCTCCTGAACTCATCGGGGAAGTCCATGATCACATCATAAGCCAGGGATCCGGAAATAAAAATTGGGAAGTTTTTTTGCATATAACACGCGTACATTATATCCTCCCATCACCATCGTCAACAGCGCCATCCTCACCGGTACACCATTGGCCGCTTGACGGAAGTAAGCAGCGCCCGGCAGATCATCCACGTCCATGGAAATTTCTCCAACGCACGGAAACCGCTCCTACTCCTTCATATCATCAGGCGAAGCAAAAACCATCTTCATATCAAAGTGTGCCAGCAACATGAGGAGTGAGAGCCCAATTAATACGCTCGATAGTATCAGTATAATGATCCAAATCTTTCTTGGGAATACTTTCATTTTTTCTGATAGCATCAAATTGCTGCTGCAAATTAAGTGTATCTAGATCATTCTGATATTTTGCCGTAACATCTTTAATGGACTTACCGGCTTTTAGATCAATCTGGATCGCCTTCAAGTAGACCTCAATATCTTTATTGATTTGAGCAAGTTGCGGATATTTTTTCGCAAAAGTATCGGTATATGATAACGCCCGTTGAAAAGCCGCTGAATTACCATCTCCAATGGATTGAAAAACATCTTTGGTCAATCCACTTTTTTTCCACATCTCGCCATCAATATCCTGTTGCTGAAAAGAAGCATCCTGCTCAGGCGTCACGCCTATGGATTGAAAGGTAATATCGGAGGAAGGTACTGAAGGCTCTTCGGCAACACCACGAACCGGTGCCTTGGTAGAACCTCCGGCAAACCACTCGAAACCACCTGTCTTTGGGTTAATAAGAACAAAGCCCATATCACGTATCTGCTTTCTGAGAGCCGGATCAGTAATTTTTGATCCCTTCAGAAACTCCTTCGCTAGTTGATACTTATAATATCCACCCTCAACAGCACGATAAACAGCACTCCAAAATTCAACATGGTTCTCAACATCACCAACCTCGGGAAAATCTTTCCGTATTCGTTGCTCAATATAAGGCCTCGAATGTTCAAGGGCACGATTCTTTTTTACGGACTCCGCATGAATTGCCGAACGGCTCTTGTCACGAAGATATTTGTCAACTTCTCTTTGCAGCAGAGGAGTAAGGAGATGTTTTGAGTGTAAATAGAGTGGAATAACCTCTCCAATCTGCGAACCATTTTTCCCTTTCCATACCCACACAATACCTTTTTTATCAAGCAATCGATCCCCTGCTTGATATCGCTTCTCGATAGATGATCCGAAGGACTCCATTATCTGTAATTTTTTTGTAAAATCCGTCATTGTCGGATCAAAATCATCAAGTATCTGGCCACTCACCAGCGAAAGAGCCTCCTTGGAGGTACCGAAAGGTATTGGAGCGTTTACTGTCTTTTTTTCCTCTAGCTGACGTTCAGGTGGTTTCTCAGTCATACAATTTTCAATAAATTATATTATTACAATTATACCACAAAAGACATATTTAAACAAGGAGATAAGCCAAAAACTAAAGCTAGAAATAATAAAAATATCGTACAATACAAACATATGCTCCAAAAATCAAAAATTACACACAATGCCACCCCAATTCATGAATATTTTTCATCGGAAAAATCGATAGGCCAACTCCAATGGCAGGAGCGTTTTTCGTTAGCCGAACTCAATGAGAAATATGTAGCACAAGGCATGGTGACGCATGAAGACACGCTCTACCATACGATTCACAAAAAGGATAAAAAATCCATTCTCATTATTTTCAACAAGGAAAACAAAAAGTTGCGGGTATTGAAGGAGATCGTACTACCGGCAGAGGCGACTCATACCAGCGGCCTCAAGATCTACAAAAATAAATTTTACTCCATCGACTATCATAGTAATTATATCTACCAATTTGATTTTAAAGAACTGAAAGATAAACTCGAGCTCGAACTGATAAAAAAAGTACGTCTAACAAAAGAGGATCGTCAATTCGGATCATTTGAGATAGTGGAAATAAATGGAACAGAGTATCTGCTCGTGACAAGTTTCGCCACGGACAACAAGCTCTATATAATGGATTTTCATCAATTTTTCCGCCAAAATAAAGGCTTCGAGTGCTCCCTCTTCTTCTCGGTCGAAAGCTCATATTTCACCCAAGGATTATTTATTCCAAAAGATAAAAAACGACTCTTTCATTCAGTGAACAGATTTGGGGTAGATTTTATCTATGAGCTGAATCTGGAACGCTTACTTACCGGAAAAAACTATCGCCTGGCAATCAGCAGGACATTTCTTGGACCGAACAAGATGATCGAAGATCTGGCGATTCAAGACAACATTGTCTACACCTCCGATGAGTTTACAAACAAGCTCTACAGCGCAAATTTGGGAAAAGCGATTCCGATGAAAAATTATAATTTTAATGATCTACGTGATGTAAAGTACTATGAGAAACTTCTCTCTCATCGCGCACGAGTATGGAATTTCGAGGAAAATACACTCGACGCTTTCATGGAAGTACTCACGACGAATATAAAATATATCGAAGTTGATCTGCGTTTTTCATCTGATGATATCGCCTATGTATATCATGATTCATACTTTGTTCACGGAAAAGAAAAATTCAGATTCGCCGAAAAAACCTGGTCCGAAATAGAAAGCTATCGATACGAGTATAACGATCTGCATATCAGCAAATTCAATGATCTAATCCAATATTTCGCCAAACATCGAAAAAAAGGACAGAACCTAGCCATCGATCTTAAAGATTTTGGTTACGAACAGTTCATTTTTGACACATGCAAGAAACACAAAATCCTAGATTCGATAATAATCTTTACATGGACACCGCAAATTATCATCGAGTTCGACAAGATTTTCAAAACAAGTAGAACAAGCTTTCCTTTATATTTTTCGCACGTGCGAGTCGATTCCATATTCAAATATTTTTTCATTCCCGCATTACTGAACTACAAGCACTTCTTCATCACATTTTTTGACTTCGTTTTAATTGGAAATACAAACTATAAAACTCCATTGGGTAAATATACCAAGGGGTACCGTCATGTACCCTACTTCTCTAGCCTACCAAAAGATCTCAAAGAAATACTAAAGAAATATAAAGGTGGAATATGTGTCACAAAAAAATTATTTCGCTGGGGTGATGGCTTACTCAAAAAATATCAAAAAGAAGGCCTAAAAATAGCTATCTTCGGGGCAATGTTCGGTTTTATAAAAATTAACACCAAAGAAAAATTCGAATACGAGGCAAAAAAACCATACGTCGACATCGTCTTCATGGATGATCTCAATCAAATGGAAGCGTAAATGAGCTATACTTTCCCCATCACCATCGCCAGCAGTGCCATTCTCACCGGTACGCCATTCGCAGCCTGTCGGAAATAGGCAGCACCCGGGAGTTCATCAACATCGAGAGAAATTTCACCAACGCGTGGAAGTGGATGCATGATCGTAATATCAGGATTGAACTCCTCCAAAAACGCTCTCGTCACGACAAAAGCAAACTTCAATCGTTCGTACTCTTCCAAATCATCAAATCGTTCACGTTGCACGCGGGTCGTGTACAACACATCGGCGCCTGTGATAGCTTCGCCAAAATTCTCCGTCACCTCAAACGGTATATTTTTTTCGCGTAAAAAATTCTCATACTCAGCCGGCATTTTTAAAGCCGCAGGCGAAGCAAAAACCAATTTCACATCAAAATGTCTCAGCAACAAGAGCAAGGAATGAACGGTTCTTCCATACTTCAAATCTCCAGCCATCACAATTTTTAACCCATCGATGCGTCCTTTTTCTTTCAAAATCGTATATATATCCAATAGAGCCTGGGTAGGGTGTTGGCCATGACCGTCTCCGGCATTGATCACCGGAACACTCGCCCCAAGGGCCATCTCCGCAACCGAACCAACAATCTTGTGTCGCATCACGATGACATCAGCGTACGCCTCCATCATCTTCCCCGTATCATACAATGTTTCGCCCTTCGAAAGCGAAGAGTCCGCCTCTCCAATCACGGTTACCGTTCTTCCGCCTAATCTCGCCATCGCGGTCTCGAAACTCGACCGCGTCCTCGTCGAAGGCTCATAAAACAGCGACGCCATCACACATCCCTTGAGAATATCGCTCGTCTCCTTTTTCTGCGCCACCGGCTCAAACGACTTCGCCACATCACAAATATGCAGAATATCCCCTCTCGAGAACTGTTCTGTGCTCAAAATGTCCATGCCTTTGAAATCCATACGACAAAAGTATATCCAAATTGAAGATTATAACAAGAGGTTCCCAAGAATAATTTCAACTTCCCCTTCCTCAAAACCTCGTTTACAATACGCCCAATGAGAGGAAAAACATCAGCCACATCAAAATCAACTCCAGGTCAATCGGCAAAAATTCCAGCCAAGCTCATACTGGAAGATGGCACGATTTTCACCGGGACTTCTTTTGGCGCGCCTGTTTCGGTGCTAGGGGAAGCCGTTTTCAACACGGGTATGATGGGATATCCGGAGACACTCACCGACCCGTCTTACGAAGGACAGCTCTTGACCTTCACCTCTCCCCTGATGGGTAATTACGGTATTCCGGAAAATACCATTACCAACGGTCTCGAGGATCGATTCGAGAGCCCAAAAATTCACACTTCGGCTATTATCGTCAGCGAATACTCAGAAAATTACTCCCATTGGCAGGCAAAAATGTCGCTTGGAGACTGGCTAAAACAGCATAATGTTCCCGGAATTACCGGCATAGACACTCGTGCCCTCACGCAACACCTTCGCACCAACGGAGCGATGCTTGGCAAGGTCGTCGTAGATGGCAAAGATCCTGGCAAGTTTCACGACCCGAACAAAGACAATCTCGTCGCAGCCGTCGGCGTGAAAGAACCCATCACCTACAAAACAACAAAGGCTAAGGGAAAGGCAAAAACGATCGTCCTTCTCGACTGTGGGATAAAAAACAACTCCATCAGAAACTTCCTCGATCGCGGAGCGAATATCATCCGTGTTCCTTGGAATTATGATTTTCTCGCAAAAGGCATCAAATGTGACGGACTCTTCCTCTCAAACGGTCCCGGCGATCCCATGCTGATCAAAGAAACTCATGCTATCGTCAAAAAAGCCCTCACCGCCAAACTACCAACCTTTGGAATTTGTCTGGGAAACCAGCTCATGTCCATCGCGGCCGGTGCCAAAACCTATAAGTTAAAATTCGGTCACCGCTCCCAAAATCAGCCCTGCATGGACCTGGATACCAAGCGCTGTTACATCACCACTCAGAATCACGGCTTTGCCGTCGATCCAAAAACCCTGCCAAAAAAAGACTGGTCCGTCTGGTTCGAAAACGTCAACGACGGAACCGTCGAGGGCGTCAAACACAAGACCCTCCCCTTCTTTGCCGTTCAATTCCACCCGGAATCGACTCCTGGCCCATTAGATACCGAGTGGCTGTTTGATAAGTTCGTTAAAGTGCTGTAAGGCTCATGACTCTGCCTCGAAACTCATCCTGAAGCGACTCCAATCGAAAGGCGTCCATATCGGGAAACATACAAACAGCTGAATACAGTTTTCCCTCGAGCTTTCCGCGTGACATCTTGGAAGAGGTATTTTTCCATACCTGCATTTTGGTCTCAAGACGAGCATGATGGACAATATCTTGAAATGCATCAACGCGTTTTTCTCGTAAATCTGGATCTGTGGATGATGGCAATATTGCAGAATATCCGCGACCTTCACTATATTTACATTTCTCGGCATAAAAAAACGCCAGAAGAAAATCTCTCAAGAGTCTGCGTGCTTTTTCCTTTTCGGCCTGAGACGATGTCTCGGAATGAAGTGTTGAAAGTGAGAGTTCGATGTGTCTTGGAAAGAGCTGCTCTGACCTATTTTTTCGTCCTACGAAACTTCCAAAATGCCCCATGAATCGAGAAAATACTGCATCAACATATACAGCATTATTTTCCTCTCCGCGTGGCGCCTTATGACCCAATAAGTCATCAATAAGCCGTTGGATTGCCTCATCAATAAAGCTCCCTTGAAATCGAAGATCGGAACCGCTATACCGACTTGATGGCAAGAATGACCCTCTCCAGTAACTAACATTACCCAACATCGATACCTGAAACATTTTCTCATTTTTGTAATCAAAGGGCTGTATTTTTTGATCAATAGTCTGATCCAGTGGAGACGGTGCATTTTCACCAATCTCACCGGGAAACAAGCCGGTATTATGAAGCGCAAGAATCGTCTTGATCGAGTACGGTATGATGCCCTGTTGTATCCAGTGCGCATACTGACCTTCAATGGCTCTATACTGAGGATCACGACTATAGCCAAGACCTCTTATGGCTGCTATTTCTCTCACACTACTACATTGATCTTGTCGCACTTCGTGATGCATCCGCAAAAAATCACGATAAACCTGATGCCTCGGATGGTACGTAGCATCCATATCGTCAGGAGTTATGCGAAGGTCTCGAATAGTCTCTTCCTGGCTTTCAGGCGGATTATGCACAAACAACATATTACAAATAGAATGAAATAGAGCAGTATTGTAAAGTAAATCAATAATCTTGTCAAATTTCAGCTTTAAAGTAAATAAAAGTAGGTCGATAAGGCCCCTTCTAAACCAGCAAAAACCTGCTATAATGCCGCCCGATAGTTCTACAACTGGCTTCGTACCACACACATGTATATCGCGCTTGATCTCGAAACTACCGGCTTTGATCCGGTCTCTGACTATCCTATAGAGGTAGCAGCGATCAAGTTTGATGAACATGGCATTCACGAGCGTTATCAAACACTGGTGAACCCTGGTGTCCCTATCCCGCAGATCGTGTCGCACATCACCGGAATTCATGATGAAGATGTAGCAAGTGCACCCAAGCTAAGTGAGGTTTTTCAGCAAATCACCGAGTTCATCGGGGACCTTCCCATCGTCGGTCACAACATCACCTTCGATACCAGCTTCCTCCGCAACAAAGGCTTCACTCTCGCCAACAACGTTGAATTCGACACACTTCCGTTGACGGCAATGTTATATCCAAAAATGCCATCCTACAGTCTCGAGACACTCTCAGCGGTTTTCGGAATAGCGGAAAAACAGGATCACCGAGCCATGAGTGACACGATCGCTTGCGCCACACTCTTTCAGAAACTTTTGAAAAAAATTCGAACACTTAGTCCGGAAATATTACAAACTATTCACGCTATTTTTGGAGAAACAACGCCGCACTATGCGCAACTCTTTCAGGGCGGTACAAAAAACGGAACATACATCGAAGAAAATCTCATCAGTAAGCCAAAAAAAGAATTTCAATCCAGCAGCAGGCAAGAGGAAATTCAGAAAGCTATCGGTGAAGCATTAGAAAAAAATGAAACGCTCCTCCTGGAAATCGGGATAGGAAACGGGAAATATGCTGCCATGGTCAGCGCTCTCATGCAGTATCACCAGACGCATAACAAAGAAAAAACCCTCATCACCCTCGCCACACCCGGACTACAAGAAAACCTCTTCCACAGCACATTTTCCGATAACAAAGATATTATTCTTATCAAAGAAATGGGACGGTACTTATCTCCTGCCCGTTTGGAAAAAGAAATTCAAAAACAAAATAAATCATTTGAAGAGGCAGTATTTTTCTCAAAAATATATCTTTGGAGTACCTATACGGAGAAAGGAGAACAGGACGAACTTTGCCTCAATGGTGAGGAGTATCGGAAATGGGAAAGGATAAACGTAAATCCATGGCACGGAAAAATTTCCGACGAACCCTACCTGCAAAAAGCCTATCAAGAACAAGACCAGGCGAAAATTCTCGTCTGTTATCACCGCGCTCTGGCAAAGGAAATTATCGCACCATCTAGCCATCTTTATGACATCAAAAATCTAATAGTTTGCGAAGCGGATCATTTTGAAAAACATATTTTCTCCGCGACATCACGCACATACTCCCTCGATGGATTGGAAGAAAAATACAAACTCAACGAAATGCTTCATGGTAGCGGAACATCCATCCTGTGGGAGAAAATACAATTTTTCTTTGGCATGCTCGGCCTGGTCTATCGCAAGTACACCGAACGCGATCTGGATATTCTTTTTATTCAAGACGCACACAAAAATACAAAAGAGTGGATGCAGATTAAAGAGCTCTATCAAACCATCACGAGCTATCTCACCGAGCACATGAGCGAACAACCGGATACCTACGGCGAACTTCTGGAAGAACTTACTATTCTCAAAAATCTTTTTTCCGATACAAATGCTGACGCCAAACAGTCCATGGCGATGCTCGCGCAAAATCACAACGAAGAAATCCGCCTTCGATATATGCCGATTGAGACCATGGAAACGGTATGGCAGATGCCATTTTTCAAGGATCAACAAACAAGAATCTTCCTCTCATCCACGATGCGCGTGGCAAAGTCATTTGATTATATCCGCGAGCGACTCTCGCTCCATGATGAAAAAATAAAAGAACTCGTGATAGGCCCACGTCCCGACCTAGTCGCCAACCTAAAAATTATCATCCCGGCACACCTCCCGGATCAGGAAAAATCCGACTACCCAATGCACGCCAACGCGCTGATGGGAAAAATTATCAAGGAAGCTCCAGGGAAAACAATCGCCATTTTCGGCTCAAAACGCACACTCCATAACGCCTATTACGCCCTCGCGACAAACCTACAACGCAGCGACATCAACCTCCTCAGTCAAGATTTCAGCGGTGGTAAAGGTAAGATCGGAGAAAAGTACAAAGCCGATCCGCAGCACTCAGTCCTCTTTGGCACCTTCAACTTTTTCGAAAAAATCGACCTCAGCAAACTCCCCTGTGAGAATTTTATATTCCAAAAAATCCCATTTGATCCACCATCAGATCCACTCATCCAAATGCAAAATCAGCGCTACATGAACGCATTTACGCAGTACTCTCTCCCTGAAGCAACTCTCCGCTTCCTCGGATTCCTCAATCAATTTCTCAAAAATCCTACACCCGCAACCGCGCAAAAAAATCTCTACATCTTCGACACCCGCATCCTCCACAAATCATGGGGAGATGTGCTAATCGACTCACTTCCTGAAGGAGTAACCGTTATGCGGGAGCTGCCTTCGTCGGCGTCGGCGTAACGTTGACAAGAAATACTTCAACCATTTTGTCATATTTCGTTCATCTTTTTGTCAGGACAATGTCAGGATTTTGTTATTAGTAAGCCATAAAAAATAATGGTATGCTATGAAAATCAATAACTTACTTTATGGTTCATAAAATTTTGAATATATCAGCCATACATCATCACGTATCAGATCCCGAGCAGTTGAGCGATCGCGAACTCCTGGAACTATGCCAGCACATGGGAAACATCGCGGTCAAATCTCGAAGGATGTTTATTGGTTTGTTGCCATTAGTCGCCCGTCGGAAGGTGTATGATGTGAAGAAATTTTCCTCGATCTTTCATTTTGCCTTGATGGTTGGCGGTGTGAGTTACGATGTAGTAGATGAGGTGTTGCGGCTCGATGCTCAGCTGATTAAATTACCGTTGCTGCGTCGTGCCTTGTATCGTGGAGAGATCGGCTGGTCCAAGATTCGGGCGGTTTTGTCGTTGGTCACGTCGGGGAATGAGACCCAGTGGTTAGGGCTGTTGAGAAGTCTTTCCAAGCCTGCCCTTGAGATCTATGTTCGGGATTATCGGCGACAGTGTATCAACGAACGTGTAACACTTTTTTCTAATCCACCTTCTTGCCTATTAGAAAATAATAGTGCGCCATCATCTTTGCTCCCTAAAAATGATGAAAATAAAGCTGAAAATTTCCCCGGGGAAATTACTCGGTTAGAAAGTAAAGATGATATAAGTCAACTCACCCGACTTTCTATTGTTCACCAGAGTGACAAAAATCAACAGCACTCATCCGAACAGCCATCCAGTTCCAAGCTCCAAGAACTCTCCATGCGCCGAGAAATATTTTCTTTTCCACTCAATTCCGCTTTGGCTGCACGACTTCGGCTTTATCGGCAAACAATGGAAAAACGGCTTAAGAGACTCATTACCTGGGAGAATGTTTTGGAGGAACTGCTGAAAAAGGCTTGACTCTCGTAACCTATTTGTTACAATAGCACTGTTTTAACGTACTAAAACAATAAAACATACTATGGAAAAGGAATTATACACAACATCGATGAACGAGCTCTATGAAGCCATCTTGAAGCTCAAGAACAAAAATGAATGTCAAAAGTTCTTCCGTGACCTGTGTACGCTTTCCGAACTACAGACCATGTCCGAGCGCCTCCAAGTCGCAAAACAAATTCAAAAAGGAACACCATACCGAACCATCGCCGAAAAAACCGGCTCGAGTACGGCCACCATCACGCGCGTAGCCCATTGGCTCCATCATGGAGAAGGTGGCTACAAACTGGCGTTGCATCGCGTCTAAACGCGAATACATACACCACAGAAACCATCTTTCCCGCATCGACCAACGATATCTGCGGGATTTTTATATATATATTTTACAAAACGTATCCATGAAAACTACAGAAACATCATCACCTGTTACGCAGGAAAATACAGCAACGGGACGACAGCTTCAAATTGGAGTTATGGGATCAGCCGCAGATCTGAAGTATGAAAATCTACAAAATCTGGCCGAAGAAATAGCTACAAACCTCAAATATGATAACCGAATTCAGGATTTGGCGGAAGAAACCGGCTACTGGATAGCAAAAAATGGAGCAACGCTCCTTTTTGGCGCAGAAAAAGACTATGACTCACTTTCTACAGCGGCATGTAGAGGCGCAAAAAGAGGCGGAGGCACAACTGTTGGAGTGACCTATGGGAAAGGATTAAATGACACATACGAAAAAGAGAATGTGGACGTCATCATTGCATCAGCACAAGAGCGTGGTGGTGGCCGAGAAGCCGTTCTCGTAACAAGTTGCGACGGAGTTATAGCCATCAGTGGTGGCTCAGGAACGCTGACAGAAATGGCTATAGCCTACCAGGCCAGCAGACCAATCGTAGCCCTTCAGGGCACAGGAGGCTGGAGTGACAAACTGGCAGGACAGTATCTGGATGCCAGAAATCGCATCCTTGTTGAAGTTGCGAAAAGTCCCAAAGAAGCCGTTGAACTCATAATAGCTCGCGTGAGAGAAATGGCTCTATGGAAGTACTGCGATTATTCAAAAATACCAAATAAATTATAACACTATGAAACGCTCAGAAACCCCCGCATCAACATCCGCAGCAGGCTGCTGCTTCGCCATCAATCCACCGGAAAATGTACCAAAGAACGAAAAGTACATTATGGTCTATCCATACAGCGACCCAGCAATTCCGTTTGAAATGCTTACTCCGGAACAAATTACATTTTACTTCCACGTAACAAACAAGACGGGAAAGCCATCAACGCTACCCCTTCTCGGTGGTCCTCAGAAGCCAACATGTGCCGCCAACTGCTCCGGATGTTACTTCCAAACACTTCCCCCATATGAAATCGATCCGGAAACCGCGAAAAAAGTTGCAGCGGATTTCCGTGAACGAGGCTACGATATTGGGCTCATCACCGCAGATAGTTTCTCAGATATCGCCCTCAATGATATTTCGCAAGCGGGGTCGGCCTTCCGTTATGAAATAACAAAACAAAATGGAAACGCCTGGACCAGTGGCAACCTCCTCTCTCGTGGCGGCTCATCGGACAGACTCGACAAGGGATGGGAGCTCGGCTATGGCATTATTACCATATCGCTCTACAACACCGTGCTCGATCACCCTATGAAGGGTGTTCCGCGCACCGAACCCATTATCCGCACAATAAGTAACATCAAGGACTGGAACCGTACACGCTTCCCTAATGGCGGAGGCTACGACATTATCACCACGCAACTCATTAGCAGCAAGTCGTGTAATATCGAATCAATGAGAAAAGTGGCTCAATGGTGCCTGGAAAATGGGATCCGCGTCTGTAGATTCAACGCCTTCGCCAACTTCATGAACCAGGAAGAAATGCAGAAGTTCGAGCTCACCGCAGGAGACATTAAGCGATTTTGGATATCACTTGCACAACTCCAAGAAGAATTTCTCGACACCCCGCTGCAATTCGGAGTCAGTGAAGATATGTCGGCAACAGGAATAGAAAATTGCATTCCCTACTTCAATCCGAAAGACGGCTGGGAGAAGTTCGACCCGGAAAATCCGTATTGGTGTCGAGCCGGATACCGGTTATTCTCGATCAATTCGATCACCGATGTCGTAAGTAGAAAAGCCAAACTGGCCATCACAGGATGCGTAGACAACTGGAGCAAGGCGCCAATCGGAGAAGTTCTTATAGACAGCGAAACAGGAAAATACTATCCAACATTCAATGTCGAAGCCATAGAAATTCTACGTGCAGCCATCGTAAACAAAACCATCTCAACGTGCTGGGGCGGCGTAGGAAATCCAAACGGCAAAGAAGACACGAGAGGCATGATACCAAGCTCGGCAGATGAAAAAGATATTTTTGAAACAATAAAATAGCAGTTCAAAAAAAACCGGAGGTGGTGGTAAAAAAATAACAATCCATCACCTCATCCGAAAATCATTCAAAAAAATCAGGAGTGACCCTTTTCAGAGCCACCCCGAGGCCGAAGCCATACATCAGCATTATAGCAAAAATCGAAAAAAACAATAGAAGACCTGAGGCACTAACGCTCAAGAAATCTATCCCTAATCCATTTAGAAACAAAATAGGTTGTGGCAATGAGCTGATCTTTGTCTTGAGCTGTTGGCGCAATTTCAACGGCATTACGATGCCACATACGAATCTCTTCAATAATAGAGAAAACCCTACGTTTTGGATCGGAATATACTTCACAAAATATAGGGCCGCGGAGTACATGGGCAGCATAAGCACTTGGATATAATATTTTGCTCTCGGCATAGTCGAAAGGATGTAAATCAAGAGCCTGCATAATCAATGGAGCTAGATGTCGCCGAACCCTGACAATGGACTCAAAATTACGCCTTTCATGTTCCTCAAACATCGCAAGTACCGTGCGCCCAAACCGCTCCGCAGGCTCATCAGAAACTCCATCACGTTGATTCGTGGCGATAAACCGATCCTCAGAAGGCATCAACATATCGTCATAAAATACCTGTTTCGCACATTCCAAAAGCACTTCTGCCATTTCTCGACGAACAATCAAATCATCCGTAAGTCCACGATCAGCCAACATATCCAAAGCGCGATTAGAATTTCTCCTAACCTTATCAGGGTCAAGAACCGCAACCAGATCACCTATTTCAGTCAACAATTGCGTACTCATACCATCATTTTTTTAAGCTCCTCAATCTGATCCCTCAGCTCAGCCGCTTTCTCAAACTCGAGATTTTCGCTAGCCAACTCCATCTGCGACTCGAGCATGTGGACTACTTGACCCACCTCGCTCTTCGGAATCTTCTTCGCATCGAACTTCTTCACATCTTCTTTCTTGCGGCCCATAGCGATATCTTTGATCGCCTTAATAATCGTTTGAGGAGTAATGCCATGCTCCTTGTTGTATGCCACCTGAATCGCGCGTCGTCGCTCCGTCTCTCCAATAGCCATCGTCATCGCAGCGGTCATACGATCAGCGTAGAGAACCACCGTTCCGTTGATATTACGGGCCGCACGTCCGATCGTCTGAATCAGCGCGGGACCCGAACGCAGGAATCCTTCTTTATCCGCATCCAGGATCGCTATAAACGACACCTCCGGCAGATCCAAACCTTCTCGAAGTAAGTTAATACCTACGATCACGTCCAGCACACCCAGACGCAACTCACGCAGGATCTCAATACGCTCCATGGTATCGATATCCGAATGTAAGTACTTCACTTTCACGCCGGCATCCACGAGAAACTCGGTCAGATCCTCAGAAGATCGCTTGGTCAACGTGGTAATCAACGTACGCTCGCCCATCTTGATGCGCTCCTGAATCATATTCAAAATATCATCAATCTGATGCTTAGTTGGTCGCACCTCAACCACCGGATCAATAAGCCCCGTAGGACGGATAACCAGATCCACAATTTTATCAGGATCCATCGCAACCGCACCCATTTCATACTTCGCCGGTGTAGCCGAAACATACACCGCTTGATTAATATGCTTCTCAAACTCTTCAAATTTCAACGGCCTGTTATCATGCGCCGATGGCAGACGGAAACCATAATCGATAAGCGTCTGTTTACGAGAATAATTTCCATTAAACATACCTCCAATCTGCGGAATCGTAATATGCGACTCATCTACAATGAGCAAGAAGTCGTCCGGGAAGTAATCCAACAATGTCGCTGATTGTTGTCCCGGTTCTCGATCCGCCAAATACCTCGTATAGTTCTCAATACCGCTACAGTAACCCGTTTCTTGCAACAGTTCCAAATCATACTCCGTACGAGTTTTCAACCGCTCCGCCTCCACAATTTTTCCCATTTTCAGAAACTCACTATGGCGAATTTCCATATCCGTACGAATTTTTTCCACGGCATTTTTAATCTTCTCCGGAGTCGTCACATCATGTTTCGCCGGGAATATTGTTACCGACTTCAAATCGGTAATTACCTCACCCGTAATGAAATCCACCTCACAAATTTTCTCTATCTCATCCCCAAAAAACTCAACACGATACACCGTATCCTTGTGCGGCGGAAAGATCTCCACGCTATCACCGAGCACATGGAACATACCCTGCTTGAACTCCATGTCCGAACGGCGGTACTGGATATCCGTGAGATGCCTGAGCAATTTATCTCTCTTCCTCTCTTCTCCTACCTTCAATTCAATAGCTAACTGTGAGTACGACGACACATCACCCAAACCATAAATACACGAGACAGAAGCCACGATTAACGTATCTTTTCTCGTCAATAAGTTTACCGTCGCTGCATGTCGGAACTTTTCAATCTCTTCATTGATCGAAGCATCTTTTTCAATATACGTATCCGACGCCGGCATATACGCCTCCGGCTGATAATAATCGTAATACGAGACAAAGTAGCTCACCGCATTATCCGGAAAGAGTTCCTTGAACTCCGTGCATAGTTGCGCGGTCAACGTCTTGTTGTGAGCCAGAATCAGCGTAGGCTTCTGCAGTTGCTGAATCATATTCGCCATCACAAACGTCTTGCCCGTCCCCGTAGCACCCAGCAGCACCTGATCGCGCATGCCGGTTTTGGCGTTACGCACGAGCTTCTCGATCGCCTTCGGCTGATCCCCTTTCGGCTGATATGGTGAAACAAGTTTAAATTGCATGCAACCTATCCTACACCATTTCAGGTGGCCAAGACAAGCCAAATATTCACATCAGGTGTATTTTTTAAGCTTCAAAAGATATTTAATCCACCGATTTCACATCCATCCTATCGTGCAAATAATGAAAAAAATGCAACATTGACAAGGTAAGTGAAGAATCCTGAGAAAGTCCCGGCGCATAATAAGCAGAAAAATCATCATGGGTCATTTCAATATCCATAT
>CALREA010000012.1 GCA_943355055.1 Candidatus Peribacteria bacterium
GGTTTGCCCGGGCAGACTTTGGATTCGTTCAAGGAGGAGGTTGAGATTATTTTGAACTATGAGCCGACCCATGCGTCGTTTTACTTCTTGTCGTATGATACGAAGAAGATTGATTTATTTGCGAAGGAGTGCCCGCTCGAGGATGTGCAGATCGCGATGTACGAGTGGCTGTGTGGGCGGCTGAAGCGTGCCGGATTTTCTCATTATGAAGTGTCAAATTGGGCGCTCAAGGGCGAGGAGTGTGAGCATAATCGTCGCTACTGGGAACAGAAAGATTATCTGGGATTTGGAGTTGGCGCGCACTCGATTGTTGATGGGAGGATGTGGGAGAATGGGAGTAATTTCGATGCGTATGTGAAAAATCCTCTGTTAACTACGAACGAGATGAATATTGATCAGGATTTAAAAAGAATGGAGTATATTATGCTGCGATTGCGCACGAATAAAGGAATTAATTTGAAAGAGTATGAAAAAATGGGAGACATAAAAGAACTTTTTGCGCGCGCAGAAGAATTTATTGTATCGGGACATTTACGAAAAATCGGTAGCTTTTTGAGAGCTACCGAGAAGGGATTTTTGATATTGGAGATGATAACGAAGAAACTTATTTAGTTTTTCCATGGCCATATTTTTCGCTCCAGGCGGCCATTTTTTTCAGTATTGGCAATAAATCTTTCCCCATCTTCGTTAATGCGTATTCCGTGTGCGGAGGAACTTCTTGGTATACTATCTTTGAAATAATTCCCATCTCTTCCAGGTCGACTACGCGCTGAGAAAGTGTACGAGGATTCACGCCACCGGCTTCTTGCTGAAGCGCGCAAAATCGAACCGGTCCACCGGCAAGTGCAAAGAGTACACGTGGCGTCCACTTGTCACCCAAAACGGTGGTAGCAAAGGCCACGCATCCCCTATTTTTAACTTTTGTAATTTTCTTTTTCATTGTGCTTGACGTTTATGCCTTCATACTATACTTTGTATAGTAATTATACCAAATATAATTTTTATTTCAATATTTTTAATCTCACCTCCCTATGTCCACTCTCGAAAATCTCAACTGGAGATACGCTACGAAGCGCTATGATACTACGAAGAAGCTATCTCCTGAGCAGGTAGAGCTTATTAAGGAGTCAATGCGCCTCGCTCCTTCTTCCTTTGGCCTTCAAGCATGGAAGTTCGTTCACGTTACTAGTCCTGAGCTCAGGAAGCAATTGTCTGAGGCGGCATGGAATCAACCACAGATCACCGAGGCGTCGGATCTCTTCATTCTTGTTACCAATGTGTCTATCGATGAGGCTTTTGTTGATCGATATGTCAAATCCATTGCTGATACTCGAGGTATCCCAGCTGATGCGCTCAAGGGGTACAGAGATATGATGGTTGGATCCGTTTCCGGCAGAACACCTGAGCAGCTCGAGACATGGCTCTCACGACAGGTATACATCGCACTTGGTGTTGCCGTGGCCGCTGCTGCCGAAAATCATATCGACTCCTCACCTATGGAGGGCTTTGATACCGCCAAATTCGACGAACTTCTCGGACTTAACGCTCTCGGACTCAAGTCACGAGCTATTCTCGCCGTCGGCTTCCGTTCCCCTGAAGACGCAGATCAGAACAACAAAAAAGTAAGATTTCCGAGAGAGGAGATGTTTATCGAGCTTTAAATTCCATTTATACGCCAATCTTCCATATCGCCCTTTCTCTAAAGGCCGGTATGGTTTGACGTCTGGCAGCGTTGAGAATTGCCGAAAATGATTGTTTCTTTTTCTTGGCATATTCCGCAAGCGTTACTATCTTCTTCCCCTTGAGATAGGCAATACGCTTGTAAAATGATTCCGTAAGAGCCAGGGTTATTACCCTCGCTATCTCTTTTGTGCTTTTTGTCCTACCGTAGATCTGAAATGCTCGATAGTAATATTTCTTCTCCTTGTTTCTTATGATAACAAGTGGAAAACCAGCCTGGCACAATTGCCAATTTATAAGCACTCTTCCCATTCGACCATTCCCATCATTAAATGGGTGTATCGTTTCAAAATCGAGGTGGAATTTAGCTATGCGATCAATTAAAAATAAAATCATACTGCCGTTATATGCGCCCAATGCCTCCGTAATTTGTGACTCTATGTGCCCTGGTGCTGTGGCTATATGCGTTCCTACGCGCACATACTCGCCCTTTGCTCTAAATCTTCCCGCAATCTCATCATCAATTCCCCCAATAAGCATTTGATGTAATAGCTTCATCAGATCGATAGTCACAAACGAAGTCATGCATTTTTTTCCCATATATTCCATGACCCGTGCCAGATTTTTTGCCTCATATACCTCCCTCAAAGGAAGATTTTTCGAAACTTCCATTTCTAACAGAATTTTTTCTGTATCCTGGAGTGTTAACGTTGAGTTCTCGATCGCATTTGAATTATAGATACTCTCCGGCATCTCCGCCTCATCGATCATGCGAATAAGCGATTCTTTTCCTTTTTTGAGCCTGTCGTATTCTTTTTTGAGTTCCTGGATTTTACGCTGCGTCAGTGCTGATGTAGCCATATTTTTCGTTATTATATGTCTATATTGTATCAAATTAACGATATATTGTCAATAATACGTTAATATATTGCTATTTTTGTGTATATTAACGGTTTTAAGCAATTTTAGCTTTAGAACGCCTTCTTATCGAAGTGTTTTTGGTGGGCCCGCCTGGACTTGAACCAGGGACCAATCCGTTATGAGCGGACTGCTCTAACCACTGAGCTACGGGCCCGTGAGATGTGTTGTTGAGATCGATAGGCGCGGATATATTACCAGTTTGATGATAATGTTCAACTGGTTCGGGTGGAATGGATGCGGACTTGACATAATTTTCCGACCCGGGTCGGAGTAAATCGCTTATTTGGCCTATCAATAAGCCGTTTTATTTTTCACTCTTGCGTGCTGTTCGTCACTTGCCTTGAAAGAGTTTCGTGGATAGAATGCGGGGGCATGGAAAAGAATACTAATGAGAAGTTTTCGAGGAAGAGTGTCGCTGTGGTTAGCCCTGCGGCGAAGGTTGAGTTATTGGCGTATACCGGCCATCCCTTCGATATTGCCATGGCGACGGCGAGGACGTGCTATTCGTCAGATTTAATCTATGTAAAAGATATTACTCCGGGGCAACGTGATCGTATTGGGAAGAGCATTTATGAGGCCGGACATCACACGCCTTTTCAGCATCCGACCTTTGTTTTTGGCCTGCAAAATATTTCTCGTCATGTGGTGTGGAGTTTCTTCCATGCGCATCCTTTTTATAATTCCGAGCAGCAGTCGCAGCGGTATGTTGTGATGGATGATGCCGCGGTGTATGTACCACCTCTCGAGGGTGAGGCGTTGAAAATATATGAGGGCGCGGTAGTGAGAAGCTGGGAGGCGTATAACAAAATTTCACAATTATTAATTGGAGATAATTATGGGCTGATGGAGAAAATTGGCAAGCTGAAGGGACAAAACGAGAAACAGATTATGACCGATAGTGAGAAAAAGGCGATCGAAAACGCTCGATATGTTTTGCCATTGGGTGCGCATACGACGATGTATCACACGATTTCCGGGATTGTGCTGAAGCGATACGTTCGCATGGCCGCGACGAGCGACTGCCCTACGGAGGCCAAATTGATTGTGGATATGATGGTCGAAGAGGTGCGGAAAATTGATCCGGATTTCATTGAACGAATTGGAGATGAGGCTTTTGAAGAAAAAGATTTGGTTGAACATAAATTGTATACAGAGTTAGCTGGTCGTGGCTTGTCGCAGGAGAAAATGTATGAGGCGAATGAGCAGTTCCGTGAGCGTTTTGATGCGGAATTGGGAGACAGGTGGTCGAAGTTAGTGATGTTTGATCCGAAGGCGGAGCAGGTTGTTGCCGATAGCGTTCGTGAGGTGATGGGTGTGCCTTCGAGCGTAATTGGCGACGACGAGGCGATCGACTGGGTCGTGAATCCGGCGAAAAATTCCTATATGAATGATGCGTTGAATTCGTGGAACATGTCCCCTCTTATGAGGGCGCTGAATCATGCGCAATACACGTTTAAGAAACGAATGACCCATACGGGAGACAGTCAGGAGCAGCGACATCGCATGACCCCGGGGTCGAAGCCTTTGTTACGGCTTACCCATACATTGAAACCGGATTATATGACACCGCCGGTTTTTGAAAAAAATGAAGAGGCGAGGAAGGTGTATACGGATGTGATGAATGAGATGTGGAGCGCGAAAAATAAACTTATAGAAATGGGTGTGCTGGCTGAATTCGCCTGCTACATCCTGCCAAATGCGGTGATGTTGCGATACACGCAAAGTGGCTCACTGCTGCACTTCATGCATAAGTGGAGACTGCGAAGTTGCTTCTTGGCTCAGCTGGAAATTTATAACTGTTCGGTTGATGAGTTGATGCAGGTGAAAGAGGTGCATCCTCTGTTGGGAAAATATTTGGGACCACCATGTTTCACACGATATCAGGGCGGGGTTGGGCATGTGAGTAACGATCGAGTGAAGGAGATCATGGGAGATGATTCGAGGGTGCATAAAAGTTTGGATTTGGCGACGACGGAAGGTCCATGCCCAGAGGGACCAAGATGGTGCGGTATTAATGTATGGATGAATTTTCCGAAGACGAAGAGGCCATTTTAAGCCAGAACGCTCCTGTTATAGTTTCATTTTTATGAGCGGTATACGTTTTGTATATACTTTGTATACTATTTGTATATACCATCTCAATTTTAGAGAATGTTCTATTGGCTCCAATTTTGTGATATTATCCGCACACATGACTCATGAATTACAAAAACGAATGGATCGCGCATTGGAGTCTCGATATTTGGCGTGTATGTTTGATTATGATGGTACACTGGTCGAAAGAGGCTACCACATGCCGTTGCCGCAGTATATTCCGTCGGTATTGCAGGATACTTCGAGAAAAGCGTATATGGCGATTTGTACGGCGCGGCCTTTTGAAGGGGCGTTTCGTGATGCGCATCATATGCTGGGAGAACATTTTGATGACCTGAGGGCGAAGTGGGTGTGGATCTGCGAAAATGGCGGTGCAGGCTATTTGTATGATGAGGAGTCTGGTACATACAAAGAATTCTATCGGGTCGCGTGGCCGACCAATGTTATGAGTAAAGAAAAATTTGTGGCGCTCGTGCATGCGACGTTTGATCATCTCGTTGATCAAGTAGATGTGCAGGAAAGCGTGATTATTCTGCGGCCGCAACAGGTTGATGTACCTGCCGAGGATATTGCGGCCGCATGTGAGCAAATCCAGAATATTGGCTTGAATATGCTCAAAGAAAATGGTCTTTATGATGAAATCCGTCTGGGAAATTCAAGTTTGGGAGTTATTCTGTATGGGGTTGAGAGTGATAAGAACCGTGGCGTTGCGGAGTTTGGGAAGTTGCTGGCCGCAATGGGTGTAGCACTGAGTGATGACCTGAGAGAAATTATTTTATTTGGAGATCGGCCTGTTCGTTATGGTAATGATGCGTATTTTTTGAATGGAAAACTCGGCAGACCGGTGACGGTAGGAGAAGACATTCCTGAACGCGAGGATTTAATCTCTGTGATTGATGAAAATGGTGAGAGATTGATGGGACCCGGAGCGACGACGTATTTACTGAGGAAACTTTCGTTTAAAATATTGTAATATTTTTTTTATAGATTTGTATATTGTGCACACGTGGCATGTTGATTTATAATGGAAGAAGTATGCAATCCTCACTTCCCACCATGTCGACACAGAAGTTTTTTTCACTGGAAAGAGCGAAAAATTCACTAATTTTAGTGAGACCTATTGTTAGAGATTTACTGGATCGGCACAAGGAGTTGGTTATTCTTCAAAATGATATTACCCGAATGGAAGGAAAGGCCGAAGAAAGTGAGTCTTTTGATAACGTGATTGATGCTAATTACGAGGCGATGAATATGGTACTCGACCGCATTGCTCATAATATCGAGGAGCTTCATACGATTGGCTGCATTTTTAAAGATTTTCAAGGCGGAATCGTCGACTTCCCTACTCATTTCGAGACGAGAGATGTATATTTGTGCTGGCAGTTTGGCGAACCTACTATCGGACATTGGCATGAAATGGAGGGAGGATATAAGGGTAGAAACCTGATTAACGAATCTTTCCTCATGAACTCTACCGGTGCTGAAACGATTCTTGTCTGAGCGTCATTAGATTATTAGATTATTTTATTATTTATTTTCCCATGGAGACGAGTGATATGCTTATTATTGGTGGCGGTTGCGCCGGTCTTTCTGCTGGAATGTATGCGGCTCGATTGGGGCTGAAGACTGTACTTTTCGCCGAGTTACCCGGAGGACTGATTACGACTACCCATGTCGTGGAGAACTGGCCGGGAATTATTTCTACCACCGGTCCTGATTTGGGGATGAACTTGTGGGAACACGCCAAAGTGAGTGGCGTTGTGATGAAAAGCGAGGTGATTCAAAGCGTTGAAAAACAGGGAGATGTGTTTGTTGCAAAAAGTCGAAGAAATGAGTATCAGGGCAAGACGATAGTATTTGCAACTGGCAGCAAGCATAAACACTTGGGTGCACCTGGCGAAGAGGAATTTGCCAATAAGGGCGTGTCCTACTGCGCTCTGTGCGACGGTGCTTTTTTCAAAGAGAAGATTGTTTGTATTGTTGGAGGTGGAGATTCTGCGGCGAAAGAGGCTTTGTTTTTAGCTCAGCATGCGACAAAAGTGTATCTGATTGTACGGAAAGATGTGTTGCGAGCGGAGCCTGCTAATCTGAAACTCATTGAACAGGAGCCAAAAATCGAGATTTTGTTTGGCGAGGAGGTGGCGGAGATTTTGGGGGGCGAGAGTGTCGAGAAGATTCGATTGAAGTCCGGTAAGGAGCTGGCGATGCAGGGTGTGTTTGTGGCTATCGGACAAATTCCGTTGACTGAGCTGGCCGTTCCACTTGGCGTAGAATTAAGTACGAAGGGGGAGATCAAGATTAATCGCCATAGCGAGACGAATATTGCCGGCGTGTACGCGTGCGGGGACTGTACGGATACGGAGTTCAAACAAGCCATTACCGGGTCGGCCGAAGGAGTGACCGCGGCGTATTTTGGATTTTCTTACGTCAAGGGATCGAGCGGGTTCTGAGATGAGGATACGTCCGAAGAGAGAAAAGCGCGATGATGCTATTTTTTCTTCTTTGGTGTAGTTTTTACCGGAGCCTCCGGTGAGGTGGGTGCGGATTTGAACTGCGCCTCTCCCGACATCACTATCCCCTCCTGTTCAAATAATTTCGGAATGAGACTTGAGCTGTACTTCTCGACTTTCATCGTGTCTACAAGTAATGAGCTGAATATAAACATAATAACGTCCTTTCTTTTGAGGAGCATGCCCGGATCGAGATTGTCTTTCTTGAAATAATTGAGTAGATACTTCGAATAGGCCACCTTGATGTATGGCACGTACCAAGCCGTTGACAGGATTTTTTTACTTTTTGGCAGGGTCATGTCTTTTGTATTGGTGATATCCCACTGCTGCGCGGTGACCATAATTTTTATGGCTTCGGCGAGACTGATTTGCTTGCCTGGAAGTATGTTGCCGTCAGCGGATCCGCCTATCCATCCTGCATCTTTCGCGTAACATACATACTTCGCAAACCACTCTGTTCCATCGATATCCTGAGCGCAAGGCTTGTCAAAATTTTTCACATCCGCTTTCAAGGCCGTAGCCACCATCTTGATATATTCCGCTCGATTGACCGGATTATTCGGCTTAAGAGTATTATCACCATACCCTGCTATTATCTCCTTAGTGAGTAAATATTTGAGCGCGGCGATGAAATCGTTATTTTTCTTGTCCTCCTCGCTCAGGTCACTGAAATTTACGGGAGCGGCATCCAGTGTTGAGGTAAGTAGTTCCTTCCCCGCAGGCTTCACATTATGTTGATACATCAACAGCCCAACCGTGAGAACAATTACAAAAACGAAAAGAAGAATACTAATTCTGGCTGATCTTTGAGCCATATCCGCATTCTTGTTGATTGAAGTTTTTTTGGCTTGCTTCACCGCTTTCGTCGCTTTTGCTTTTGTCATAATGATATAAGTAAGGAAGTTGACATTATTGTATGATGGTATAGAAGGAATAGCAACAAGCAAATATATTCGGTATACTTTTGTCGCTTATTATTTATATTATATCTATGCGAAAGATTTCCGGACTGATTTTTGACCTCGATGGAACTATTACCCTGACACAACAGTTTCACTATCAAGCTTTTTCACAGGTATTTGCGAAACATGGAGTTACCTATACCGAGGAGGACGATCTGGGGAAATATGCAGGGATGGGATCCGGGGTGATTTTCCCTACGGTATTTGCTGATCGCGGAATTAGCATCACTGCCGAGGAAATCAAAGAGTATTCGAGTGAGAAGAAAAGTATATATGATCGAATTATTCGAGAGAATACTATTGAGCCTGTACCGGGAGTCGTTGATTTCCTCGAGCGAATGCGGGATCGCGGGTATCGTATGTGCATCGCCTCGGGGAATAAATTGGAGTCGGTTGAATTTCTCCTGAATGCCGTAGGAGTACGTGAGTATTTTGAGTTTATTATTTCGGGAAAGGATATCCATAAGCCAAAACCGGCCCCTGATGTGTTTCTGTTGGCAGCGGAGAAGCTTGGACTTTTCCCAACTGAGTGCGTGGTTTTTGAGGATGCTGTCAATGGTCTTCAAGGCGCGCAGAGTGCCGGCATGTCCAGTGTTGGCATTGCTACCCGTATTCCAGAGGCGAGTTTACGAATGGCCGGGGCTGATCTTGTCGTAAAAGATTACCATGAATTAAGTGATGTATTGATTGATGAAAGCATCCTGGGTGGTATATAATTTGCGCGATCGGTAGACAGTTTCGTTACTTTTGTATAAAGTTTAAACACCCTCACTCATGTTTGAACGAAGGAAAGCCATTCGTTGGCTCAATCTCTATCTGCGTTATGTTAATTATCTCGGCGCGGCTCAGCTGTATTTAAAAGAGAATTGCCTGCTGCGGCAGGAGTTGAAACAAGAAGATATCAAAGATCGTATCCTTGGACACTGGGGTACGGTACCCGGATTGAGTTTTATTTATGCCCATTTGAATTATCTGATTCAAAAACATGGGCTAAATATGATGTTTATCGCGGGGCCGGGGCACGGGGCCCCGGCCGTGATAGCCAACTTATTCGCGGAGGCGAGTTTGCGGGAATATTACCCCGATTTGAAACTTGATGAAAAAGGTACCAGTGATCTCATAAAAATGTTTAGCTGGCCAGGCGGATTTCCGAGTCATACCAATCCTGGAACTCCGGGAGCTATCTTAGAGGGTGGGGAGCTGGGATATTCGCTTTCTACCGCCTACGGTGCCGTGTTGGATAATCCAGATCTGATCGTAGCATGCGTGGTGGGTGATGGTGAGGCCGAGAGCGGGCCACTGGCTGCCTCATGGCACAGCAATAAGTTTCTCAATCCGGCCGAGTCAGGCGCGGTACTTCCTATTTTGCATATCAACGGTTACAAAATTACCGGGCCGACGATTTACGGGACCATGAGTGACGATGAGTTGCATATGTATTTTTCCGGACTCGGATACTGCCCGATCCTTGTGGACGTTACTGATTTAAGCAAAAAAAATTATCATGAGAAAATGATGAATGCCCTCGAGAAGGCCTATGCCATGATACGAAAAATTCAGAAGAAAGCGCGCGCGAGCAAAGAGCCTTATCTGAAACCTATGTGGCCGATGATCCTGTTCCGCTCTCTCAAGGGATGGAGCGGCATCAAGGAGCTTCATGGCGAGAAGGTTGAGGGGACGTATCACGCGCATGGTATTCCCGCCGGTCGTCCAAAAACCGATCCAGAAGAGTTTAAGCAAGTTCGAGACTGGCTGATGAGCTATAAATTTACTGAGCTGATCGATGAAAAAGGTCGTCCAAAATCCGAAGTTTTGCGATATGTTCCAAAAGGAAGCTTGCGTATGGGAATGAATAAGCACTCGCTTGGAGGCGGCATGAGAAAGCCCTTGAAGCTCCCTACTCTTTCCAAGTACGAAGTGAAATGTTCCAAAGAATACTGCGAAGTTGAGGTAGGCAATACCGCCGTGGGTGCAAAATACATGAGGGATATTTTTAGATTGAACGCGCGGGCGAAAAATTTCCGATTTATGTGTCCCGACGAGACGGAATCAAATAAACTCACCGCACTCTTTGAGGCGACGAAACGCGCCTATGTGTGGCCTGTGAAATCCTATGATGAGAATCTCGCTGTTGATGGACGGGTGATGGAAGTTCTCAATGAACACTCGTTGCAGGGCTGGCTTGAGGGGTATCTGCTAACCGGGCGACATGGAATGTTTGCCACGTACGAGGCGTTTGCCACTATCGTAGCGAGTATGGTTGACCAGTACGCGAAGTTTCTGAAGCAATCCTCGCATGTGAAGTGGAGGAAACCGATCTCTTCTTTGAATTATTTACTGACAAGCGTGGGATGGAGGCAGGAGCACAATGGCTACTCCCACCAGAATCCTTCGTTTATTAGTAATCTCGTCGAGAAACATGGTGCATTCTGTAGCGTTTATTTCCCGGTTGATGCGAATAGTATGCTCGTGATTTTGGAAGACTGTTTCAAGAGGACCAATTCAATCAATGTTATCGTATCCGGAAAACAGCCGATGCCTCAGTGGTTGACTATCGCGGAGGCGCGCGCTGAATTGAAGACCGGCGTGGGACGATGGGATTGGATCAATCCTGCGCATGCTGAAAATCCTGACATCGTCATGGCTGCTGCTGGTGATGTGCCTGTCCAAGAATCGATGGCCGCAATCTGGTGGCTACGAAAACTGTGTCCTGAGTTGAAGATTCGTTTCGTGAATGTTTCTGAAATTTCCGCGTTGGGCATTGGCGATGAGCGTCATCCCCTTGCACTAGAGGATAAGCATTTCCATCACTACTTCACTTCCGACAAGCATGTGATTTTCAACTTTCATGGCTATCCAAGCGTTATTCAGAAGCTCATGTTCGGACATGGCGCGTTAGATCGATTCTGTATTCGTGGCTATATCGAGGAGGGTACGACCACGACACCATTTGATATGGTAGTACGAAATAGGACGAGCCGATTCCACCTCGCTATACAGGCCGTGAAACATGCTTCCGAGGTAAATCCTGCTGTTGCCAAGAAGGCACCTAAGTTGATCAAATTTTTTGAACAACAATTGAAGGATCATTCAAAATATATCCTGATTCATGGCACGGATATGCCGGAAATTGAGAAGTGGAAGTGGGAGAATGTATAAATTAATTTATACTATTGCTCGAGTTAAATGAGAAAGAATTCAGTACTTTGTCGAAATCGCACGGAGCGTGCCAGTCGAGAGAAAAGATATGGATGAAGGTATTTCCATTCTTGATAATGCGGCCGTGAGATGTGAGCATGCGGTCGTCATTAAGGAGCTGTGAGGAATATTTTACAGCGGAAGTTACATTATTTCCCTGAGGAACTCCATCGTAGGCGTCGTAATAATCGTAGTGGCGTCTGCGAAGTTCAAGATTTTCGTCGTTCATCTCGATAACGTTTGTGAATTCTTGGAGTGAGAGATTTTGATCCCTGACCGTGTAAACCATCACCGTGAAACTTGGTGTGACAAGTGTACCTTTCTGGCTTTTCATCTGAAACTTGACCTCACGACGCGAAGTGATGTGTACCGGTGTATTGTAGTTCCACTCGAACTTTTCACCGTGCGAAATTTCATACGTAGCAAACGGTGCGCGAATGGAGAAACCGAGATTAGCGTCATCATAGGTCTGCCATACGAAGTCTTCCGGCTCGTAGCAGGCGGCATAATTCTGCTTCATTGCGAGGACGCGATAGAGAATCTCCGCGACGTTTTCGCGAGAGAGTGTGGTCCACGGATACATAATTTGATTTATGGTATCCATGAAGGTCACACCGATATCGTTGAGTTCCGGTGTGGCAAAAATCTTCTTCTCGATCGCTGTGAAGAGGTAGTGATTATACCAGTTCGGATACTTCCCTATGAGATACCTCGTCGTATCCATATCAGGCTGAACATCGTGAACCTCGAGTATCATCTTGAGTGCCTCTGCCATATTCACATTTTGATTTGGCCTGAATGTCTTGTCCGGGTAACCCTTTATCCATTGGTTGCTGTAGGCGTACACAATATACTTGGCGTACCACTGATTCGTGGCGACGTCCTTGAACTGAGCATATTTGTAATTTTTTGATGTGTAGTTCTCAGCAAGGTTCGCATTGAGCTCCTCATTCGTTGCGCCGGAGGATGTTACGAGCATTTTGACGATTTCCGCGCGGGTGATATTTTTTGTCGGCTTGAAAGTTCCGTCACTGTAGCCGTTTATGACACTGGCGTTGACGAGATATTGTATCGCCTTGTCGCGGGGACTTCCATCGGTGACATCACGAAATGATGCCGCTGATGCGAGATTCGAAGCGGTGAGCATGAAGACTAGGGCGAGTATCAATGTAGTAATGCGGCTCGCAGGTTTGAGGGTAAGAATATTCATTTCTTGTAGATATATGGATTGGTTGACTATTTTAGTTCTTTTTTATGTTTTGTCAACGCGTTCCATCTTATCGCCAAAGCTGGGCAAAGCTAAAAACTGAGATCGGGAGAGGGTCTCTTTTTTTAAGGATATATATTTTCCTTATATATTCCTTATATTTATATATATCTTATATATTTTGCGGGAATTCATATAAAACAAGATCATGTGCGCTACTCAACCTTTGGAATAAACTTCATCGAGAGAGAATTTGCGCAGTGACGGGTATCCTTTGTAGTGAGATGTTCACCGATGAAGACGTGGCCGAGGTGGGCAGAGCAGGTGTTGCAAATGATCTCGGTGCGCTGACCGTCGCTATCGGGGATGCGGCGAACGGCTCCGGGGATTTCGGAGTCAAAACTTGGCCAGCCACAACCGGCGTCGAACTTGTCTTTTGATTCGTAGAGCGGCGTATTGCAGCGACGGCAGATATAGGTGCCGTTAGCGAAATAATTATCGTACTCACCCGTGAATGGCGCCTCTGTGCCCTTGTTCACGATTATCCGCTCCTCTTCGGGAGTAAGTTCGTTGTAATCCATTATTGTTTTTTATACGAGCGATTACGCCTGCTGCTCTAATGCCTCAAGATAGGAAGAGACCAATCGGACACCAAAGCCTGTTCCGAGAATGGCTTCATACTTCTTTGGGTCGTTCGTATGTGAGGTACCGGCGATGTCGAGGTGGATCCATGGCGTTTTGCCGACGAAGAATTTGAGGAAGGCGGCGGCCTTGGAGGCGCCGGCGTAGTAGCCGTCTTCGGTGTTCTTGATATCGGCGATCTTGCTTTTCATCTTCTCTTCGAAGTCAGGATGAATGGGAAGTGGCCAGACGAGGTCGTCGGTGGAGCGTCCCATTTTTCGCATGAGTTTCATGCCTTTCCTGTCCGTGCCCATCATGCCGGCGTAGCGATCACCGAGGGCGACGCAGCAAGCGCCTGTGAGCGTTGCCAGGTCGATAATCTGCTTCACTTGGTACTGCTTGATCGCGTAACTAATCGCATCGCACAAAACAACTCGTCCCTCTGCGTCGGTATTCGTAATCTCAATCGTCTTTCCGGAATAGGATGTAATAATTTCTGATGACTTATACGCTTTTGGCCCGACGAGATTGGCGGTAATTGCCGCAACGCCAATGACATTGCGCTTGATGCCGAGCTTTTTGAGCAAACTCATCACTCCCATTACGACCGCTGCACCCGTCATATCCGTATGCATATCCCCCATGTGCTTGGATGGCTTGAGATCATATCCGCCCGTATCAAAAATAATTCCTTTCCCGATGAGAGCGATTGGCTTCTCATTTTTATTCGGGAGATGCTCAATTACTACGAGCCGTGCGTCATCTTCTTCGGAATCGCTCGCGCGATTTACCGCTAGGAGAGCGCCCATTTTCATTTTTACCAATTCTTTCTTTTCAATAACAATACACTTGAGTCCGGCATCTTTTGAAATCGTTCGTGCATGTTCGGCAAGTGCGCGAGCAGACAAAATATTTGGCGGATCATTGATAAGGCTTCGTGTTGTATTCACCACGGCGCCTACCTGCATGCCTTTTCTCAATTCCGTTTCGATCGCAGCCTTGTGCGGCGTTACGAGTGTCATCGCGGCAATAATTTTCTTCTTTTCTATCTCCAAACTCTTTCCTGTTTTGTATCTTGCGACCAAATAATTCGCCATCAAAAGTACCTCGCCGATCACACGGCTGTATGAATTTAATTCCTCAGCATGATACAGAGCGACTTGCTTCTTTGACTTGGCGCGAGCCATTTTGATTCCTGTTGCTACCGCATTTCGTACCGTAGATTTCTTCAATGTGTTCACGTCTCCTAAACTTACGAGAATAATATCTTTGGGTAGCCGTGGAGCATACACCTGCATATCAAAGACACTTTCTGCCTTTTGCAAAAGTTGCTTATTTTTCAGAGCTGACTTGATACGTTCCTGGAGTGCCTTTGGGTATTTCGAGATTTCAGGACGTTTTTTATCAAAAAGAACAGGACAGATGAGAACTTCTAATCCTGCCGGAAGTGAAGGCGAAAATGAAATTTGCATACCGTTTCGTGTGTAAGGAAGTAGATTTTTGACGTGGATACGATAGACTACTTGTCACTTTTTCGCAAAAAGTTTTCCGACTTTCTGAGAAGTTTCTGCGCGTTGTCGAATGTGAGCTGCTTGAGGGCCGCCTCATATGGCAGCCATGTGTAGCCCTGATGCTCATGAGATAATTTAATCTTGTCCTCAGATGTTTTGCCAATGAAAAAAATAACATCCTTGTGGTACAGCTTGCGTTCGCGACGATAGTAATAATCCACCTTGTATCGGAAGTCTTTTTTCAGAATGATTTTTGAAATTCCCGTCTCCTCCTTCATCTCACGGAGCGCCGTCTCTATTTCATTCTCATTCAATTCAACATGGCCTTTGCCGAAATCCCAATGACCACCGGGATAGTGCAGTAGCAGGTAGTATCGCTCCATTTTTTCTAATCGAAAGAGTACGATTCCGCACGATTTCTCTTGAACATAATGCTTGGGAGGTGTTTTTGGACGCGCGACCGGGGTTGTTTTGTATACTTTTTCCCGAACTGAGGTTTGTATTTTCTTCATCACGCTGTAATATTACCGCCGCAGGTTCGATTTAGCCAGCATTAAAAACAGACATGCGGGTGTGGCGAAATGGCAGACGCGCTACGTTCAGGTCGTAGTGGGGGCAACCCCATGGAGGTTCAAGTCCTCTCATCCGCACCAGAATCTCCTTCATTTGGGATTTTTTTGGCGTTCTTGTTTACTTGCTGAGGTTTAGAGGTTCTACCCTCTGTAGCAGTACTTGGGAACTTGTTTGGGTTGAACCGGAAGTAGATTTCTGCCCAGATATCCCAACGTTTTCCTTCACCTCTTTTTCGACTCATCTCGACTCTATCAATGAAGAGATCGACGAGTATCTTTTTGTGCCTTTGCGTAAGGTTATTGAGGTTGTAGTTCACCTGTGCGGATGCTTCCCTCAGTTTTTGAACTTCGATATTGACGGAGCCAAGTATTCTTAGCTCGTCCTCGATTTGCTGTATCTGATTGTCAATTCGAGTGATCTCATCATTCCTACCCCTCACCTTCTCAGCCATTTTCTCTTCACTGTAGTTACCAGTTTCGAAGGCCTCTTCAACCTTGCTGATAGCTAGCTCAGCGGTCAATCTATCAGCTCTGAGTTTCTGCAGTCTCGTGTGTGCCTCCTCGGCCCGATTGTTGCCCTTGTACTGGTTCGAGAGATAGTTGTTGATGAATACCTCTGGCTCTTTGAGTGCCAACCGAATCTTCAACCAAATCCAGTCCTCTATCTGCTGTGCAGGTATCTCAAAGACGGTGTTATGTACTCCGCTCTTGTCGGCGAATTGCTTCCTGCGATAACTGAATCCCCCTTTGTACCTCTGACAACCTGTGAAGGACTTTGAAGGCTGTATACTTACGTCTCGAAGCTTTCCACTTAACAAGTAGACCTCCTTCCTGTTTCCCGCTGTTTTATCCTTGCAGATGACTTGCGCCTGCTGAAAGGTTAACTCAGATACGCATGGAGGAATTGCAACGATCGTCCACTTATCTTCTGGCAACATTACGCCATTTTCATCAAACTTGTTTGCGACAAACTCACCTCTGTATATTGGGTTGTGGATGATCTTACGAATCACCATTTCTTTCCATACTCTGCCTCCACCTTTGGCGAGTTTGCTTTTAGGTACTCCTTGCTCGTTGAGCTTATTGGCAATCTCACCTAACCCCAGCCCATCGAAAATATACCAACGGAAGATGTTTTCAACCTGCTTCTTCTCCTCAGGCACGATTTCCAACTTTTTACCCCTACCACCAGGATTAGCAACTGGCCGGTATCCATAGGGAATTGATGTACCGGTGTAATTCCCCATTTCGGCAGATGCCAACCTGCCCATCTGTGTACGTCCTTTTATGAGCTCCCTCTCAAACTGTGCAATCGCTCCGAATACCTGAAAGATCAACCTACCAATCGGACCCCTGAAATCTATGTTTTCCTGAACTGATATGAAACTTACTTCGTTCTTCTCGAACTCCTCAAAGACAGCCAGCAGATGCTTCAAGGATCTGCTGAGACGATCTATCTTCCACACCAGCACGGCATCGAACTTCTTATTTTTTACGGCCTCTCTGAGTTCATTAAGCTTCTCCCTGTTGAGGTCTGAACCTGTGTGCGTATCACGAAAGATCCAGGCGGGTTTTGTCTCGTAGTTCGCCCCCTTATTGTTCACGTATTCAATCAGCTTCTTTTCCTGAGCCTCTAGGCCATAACCGTCGATCCTCTGCTCAGTGGTTGATACTCTGATGTAGATCGCGACTCGTCTCTTCTTCTCGTTGTTTTCCCCTAATATATCCATGGTACTATACCTGAAATTATACTACTTCAAGTATATACCCTATTTTTAAATATGGTAAGTAATGGTAGTGCTTTTGGGTTATGTCACTTGAGACGATGCAATACCATTGAAGGCCCCTATATGGGCTAGTCTTTCGGTTATATCGTTTATGGCATTGATTGGATTATCTTCGGGGTAGTGGGTGATGAAGTGAATATCGGAATGTGACAATACAAGTGTATCACCCAGATGATGAGCTTTTTTTACCCTCCGCTTCCTCACTGTAGTATTGCTTCTCAGGCTCATTAAGGTGGTGTAGAATTACTGTTCAGCTCTGGCAGATAAATTGCTGGCGTTGATGCAGTAGAGCCAGGAAGCAGATTCTGTCCCTTTAATGTTTTAAAGGTCTGCAAATGTTTCTCTACGTCAGCCTCTCTATAGTGATAAAGAGTAAATGAACCATACGTAGGCTCTTCTTCACCCGTAAAATGATAGCGTCTCCAAGCGATAAAAAGATCCCTTTCCTCTTGGTCTGCAAAATATGGCGATTCATCAAAATAGCTCATTGTCACAACTGAGTTTCTTTCCTCGGGCCTACAAATAGAAAGCCTTCTCTCAATTCTATTCAGTCTGAAATAGCTTTTAGGCATAGTTATTTGATGGTTAATAACTTTTCCTCGATAGCCTTGAGGCGATCCTCAAAATCAGAACTCTCAATAGCCTTCACCAAATGACCCGATAGATAGCCAATACAATTAGCCACCTTCAAGTCGATCTTTGCTTCCCTAACCTCATTAATTACTTTCCCTAAAAGTCTCGCCACATCTCCCATAGATGTAACCACAATAGCTTCTAGCGGATCAGTATTCTTTTTGGAAGATTTGCCACCCAAAGCAGCAGCAACCTTTTGCCGTTCAGCCATCGCAGGATCATGCATAAAACAGTAGGCAGATGTCTTTGTAGCATTAGCGCGACATTGCCGATCATTGGAAGATTTATACAAGCACGACATAAGTTAAAGTTAGGGGGTACAGGAGATTAGTCTCCCCCTTTACTTCAATATTTTGTGCCTTTCGATATCAGAATGCGCCTTTGCGCGTAGATCTCTTACTTACAAGATAAGTGTGAACTTTTGCAGCGCTGAATGCAATACTTTTTCCACAAACCATCTAAGCCTCATAATACCTCGCGAATAATACGATTATGAAGCCATTTTCAGCTTAGAATAAGGATATTTGGCTTTTCTAAAGACCGTGATAATATGTTCACGTTCATCCAGTATATTAAATCCCCCTGTTTCAGCAGGTGTGTCGCTCATCAACGCCATTGGCGTAATGATGGGTGGCGTGCCAATGGAACTCACCTGCAAAGGGGGTACACATGGATGAACCACGCCATCCTTTTTTGCGTATATCAAAAATCTTCATTATGAACAATAGACCCCTACTCTGGCTAAGCGCCATATCTCTAATAACTAGTATATCAATTGTGATGATAGCGCCAAGCGCAAATGCAGAAACCCCTGATCAATGCGCACAACGAGTCCAAAGTGAAATGAGTGCCAACGGTTTCGGAAGAAGTTCAGCTGCGACTCAAAAAGTAAAAGAATGCTATGAAGTCCCAATCACACCAACCATCGACTTTTCATCAAATAGTAGCGGATCCTGCTCAAGCCATGGTGGCGTAAGCTGTAGTGCAGGAGCAGATATTGATGGAAGTGCGATATGTAATGATGGATGGAGAGACAGCATTGTATGGTTTGATGATGTGCAAGCATGCAAATCTACAAAAAAATATAGTCCATATACCCCTAGCTATACTAACTCTTGCCCCTTAAATTCAATAGACGCCGGAGGAGGCAGCTGCAAGTGCAACATTGGATATCGAGCAGATATCATTACGAATAGCTGCATTGAATATGATTCATACTGCAAAAAGACATTCGGAGCTAACTCGTATTCAAAAAATAATGTCTGTGACTGCAAGGATGGATATACATTCTCTTCTGTAGGACTAGCGTGTGTTGAAATGCCAGACATCATACCACCATCCGATATTCTAGATCTAAAAGCAGAACCAGGTACCAATGATGTCACTTTAAAATGGTCACCATCAACGGACAATAAGGCCATCAAAGGCTACATAATCTCATATGACACAAAACCATTAGATACAGCAGGAATGAAAACCGATGAAGAAGCTCCACATGCAGCACAGGTCACGACAAACGCCACTACGATCAGCAATTTAGCAAAAGGAGTTACATACTACTTCTATGTCCTTTCGCGCGACACAGCAGGCAATAGCAGTAAACACTGGAGCAATGTGGCTACTGCCACTCTAAAAGACAATTCTCCTCCTTCAAAAGTTCAGAATATAAAAATTAAAAAACAGGGAACAAAACTAAACATTCAGTGGGATTTAGCAACGGACAACGAAGGCACTCCAACTTACATTGTTTACTGGTCAAATATGAAAGATGATCTCGAGAAGCCAAAAACTAGCACTTCTCATATATCAGTTAAAACAGGTAAATACACGTTCAAAGGTTATTCAAAAAAGAAAACATACTTCTTCGCTATATATGCCTTAGATAAGTCAGGTAACTTCTCGCTATCAGCGGACGTACTAAGCACAGCAAGCGTAACTAAATAATAAAATCTAACTATGGTCACTGTGAAAAGGAACATGTCAGCTATAGCCTCATTGCTACTCATAATCTTTACTCTTAGTGCATGCTCAGCACAAGATAATTCATATTCCTATGACGCGTCTCGTGAAGATGCAAAGGATCAAGAAAATATATCAGAGCCCGAGAATCCGTATTCTTCAGGGAGTGGTCATTCTGCTGGTTACGAGTGGGCAGAAAGGACTGGCGGAGGTTGCAATGGCAACTCTTCATCGTTTAATGAAGGATGCGAAGAATACTACAGCCAGATGGATGAATAAACATATCACTTAATCTTTAACTCTTTCTCTATGAGAAAACTTATCGCCACCCTACTTATTTCCTTAATGATCGTCACCTTCTCGGTCGCACACGCGAGTGCAGCTACCCGAGTAAAGGGATATACCACCAAGAAAGGTACGTACGTTCAGCCATACTACCGATCAAATTCAAACTCCTCGAAGGCCGATAATTACTCTTCAAAGGGTAGCTACAACCCATATACGGGCAAGAAAGGATACGCAAAGTGGTAGGCTCAACAGTCCTAGCTCATATCCAATATACGCCATAACTATGAAAAGACTCCTTATCATTCCTGTGCTACTCCTTCTTGCTGGATGCACAACCGAAGCAGCTCAGCCAGATCCCCTGATAATGCAGCACGCACAAGAGATAAAAGATTTAAAGCAGGATATCGGAACTTTGACGCAGAGGCTTTATGAAACCGAGTCCAGCCTTCTTGAGGTGTGGGTGAAACACAATTCGCTCTTTTTAAGTTCTCAAGCGTTACATGTGGACTCATATTGCGGATCGACTGATGGATATCGCGATGAAGCATCAAGGATAAAATTGCAATATCCTAGCAATTATAAAAATGATCCGATCAGGGTAGATGGATCAGTAAATTTTTTGAACAATATCCATAAAGAGGCATGTTAATGAAAAAAACTACTATTCTCGCTATCTCCCTATTCATCGCATTCACTGTGTACGCGTACAACACAAACAAAGAGATTGAACGTCTGAAGTATCATATTGAAATACTCCAAGGTCAGACGCAGAATATTTTTAGACGTCTAGGGGAGATTGATACCAAGGTTATGAGAACTGAAGGCGCTGCAGAAAGTGCTCAAGATGAGGCGATAGAAGCACAGAAAAGACTTGATCAGATTAATAATAACCTTCCTTACCAATGGAAATACTAGCGAAAGAGATACATGACACCCCTTAATCAGCTGGAAAACAAGCCTACCGTTAAGCTGTTAGTGCTCATCTCTATCCCCTCTCTTCCCCTATTAGAGCTGGTACTTTCAGAAACATTGAATTAGCCTCAGATATAGGTATCTAAAGTCTCTTCGAGGTACACCCGCCCCGCCGTCTTAAACTTCTTGTCTCTCTCGTTCACGTACCAATTCTTCTTGAACTGAACTCCGAAGTGGAATAAATAGTAACTATGGCGTGCGTCCGCACCACAGACACGCTTGCGTGTCCGTATTCCGATTTCAGTTTTGATTTTCTCCCGTTTCCGATTTTACCTATCATTCCTTCTGATACGCCTTCATGAAGTTCACTCCAAGATTCTTGTCTGGCGCAACGTAGTTAGGAAAATTTTCATTTTTACCGAGTTTTTTTTCGGCTTCTGCCCAGAAGGCTGACCAGACGATATCCTTCCCGGATAAGATTGTTTCGTTGAGAGCTTTGAGGAGAGGATCGTTGATGAGCATCGTTCCGGTGCCTTTAGTGGAGATGATATGAGCCTTGGGAGATTTTTCCAATACACCTGCGACCTCTCGATATCCTCCACACGATCCCATCCAGACGATACGGGCGATGTCAGTGATGCGCTTGATGGTTTTTGCAGCATGGAAGCTGTGACCACGATGGACGACGACGATCGTTTTGATGTTTCTGGTGGCAAATTCTTTTTGGATGTCGTCAGGGCCATCTTCTTCATTTTCCGGTTTGTTGGCATACATTTCCACGGTCCTGTCTTTTATTTTTTTGGAGATATAGATGTAGGAACCGCGATCTTGCATCTTCCAATCTGGCTGGGATTTATAATATCTGAGAAAGTTTGCAAATGAGTCTTTGCCATCTTTATCTTTGTAAAAAAAGTATTGTTGTATGTTTTTATTATCCGGATTGAAGAGCTCTTTGGAGGGGAGACTTGAAACATTTTCTAGTGGATATTTGACTGCCATCTGGGAAAACCATGGATCGTTGATCTTGGTTGCGATGATGCTCGCGAGGAGGCCGTAGAGTTTCTTGAATTTTATATCACCTGACTTTTCTGCCTTTGCGTAGGCTTCTTTGACGAACCCACTCATGGAAGACATAAGCGTAGGATCCTTGAGGACAGAGAAGGTATCCGCAAGCGTGACGGCGTTTTTGAGACGATCTTCTGGCTTGCCGAGGTCTATTACGGAATCCCTCAGGATTTGTTGCGCTTTGGTGGGGTCCATCGTTGCGAGAAATTCGCTGAGGCGATTGTAACTCGCACAGAGCCGTAGGAATGTTTTTGTACCATCTCCTGATTGCATTACCTGATCACCTTTTTTTTCTTCTGCATGCATTTTTGCGAGAAATCGATTGAACAATCCATTGAATGATGAAGTAAATATTTCTCGATCTCCTTCGACCATCAGGGCATAGAGAGCCGAAGCCGGCATTTTCTCTACAATAAGAAAACGGAGCTCATCTTTGACATCATGTAGGTCGTTAATCAACCGTACGATTCTTAAAGCCGTTTCTGAAGTGAGATTATTTGATAGATATAATCCCATTTTTTCTAGAATTTCTTTGGCGTAGGGTTGGTCTTTGTAGGAGTCGAAGTAATCAATGGCTGCTCCTAAATCCTTGTCTGCAGCATATCTGACGGCTTTTTCTAGAACCTCTTTGGCGTAGGGTTGGTCTTTGTAGCTATTGTAGTAATAAAGGGCCGATCTGGGATCTTTGTCTATGGCAGATCTGACGGCTTTTTCTAGAATTTCTTTGGCATAGGGTTGGTCTTCGTAGTAGAAAAAGTATTGAAGGGCTAATCCGGGTGCTTTGTCTATAGCAGATCTGACGGCTTTTTCTAGAATTTCTTTGGCATAGGGTTGGTCTTTGTAGCTATCGTAGCTATAAAGGGCTAATCCGGGTTCTTTTTTTATAGCAGATCTGACGGCTTTTTCTAGAATTTCTTTGGCATAGGGTTGGTCTTTGTAGAGGCCTAATTTTTCAAAGGCATATCTTGGATTTTTGTCAGCAACGAATCTGACGGCTTTTTCTAGAATTTCTTTGGCATAGGGTTGGTCTTTGTAGCTATCGTAGCTATAAAGGGCTAATCCGGGTTCTTCGTCTACGACAGATCTGACGGCTTTTTCTAGGAAATGGAGATATCGCGGGTTTAGTTTTGCTTCTGGGCGCTCAATACTTTTAAAAAATATTCTTGGATATTGTTCACATATGTAATCTGACATGGGATCCATTTTTCTTGCAGCAGCAAATATCTTCACTAGTTCGCTTTGCATCCACTCTCTTAGCTCCTCAGGGGTTGAAATTTTGAGCTCGGGGAAGAGTTTTTTTACTTTTCCTATGGCAACGCGAAGTGCATCTTCGCGATCTTTTTGATCTTCAATAATATCTACGTCATCAAGCCACTTTTGCATAGATTCAATTTTTTGTTTCAGTGCAATATATTCCTGTTGCTCTATTGATTCTTTTGGAATATTTTTCTTGGATTCCTTGGAATCTTTTGGCTGATCTATTGATTGTGGCTGTTCCGGGGGCATAGGATGAATTTAGAGAGCGTTGAGTTTTGAGAGGATCGCATCTGTTTGTGCATCTTTTTCTGTGGATTCTTTTTTGGAAGAATACTCCTGCTTCGCGAGGGCGAAGAGGCGGTCGAGGAAGGTGATTTTTTGTTGAGTAGTCATGGGGTTTGTTTGTTTTTGTGTCTATTCATTATACCTCATTTTTGAGGGTTTTACCATAGCTCATGCTGGCCTTATCAAGTGATTCTTGGCTTCAGAATCACCTCCAGGGTATTCTTCGAGAAACACCCTGCCTCCCGTCTTAAACTTCTTGTCTCTCTCGTTCGCGTACCAGTTCTTCTTGAACTGAACTCCGAAGTGGAACAAATAGTAACTATGGCGTGCGTCCGCACCACGAATTTCTGCGAAGCAGAAATTTGGAGCTGCGTTAGGCAGCGAATCCCGATTTTAATCCTGATCCCGTTTTTATAATTTTCCCAATACCGCCCTCAATTCATCTCCTGTGCTCATCGCCACTCTCGTTATTGGCGTATTCTTCAGAGTATCAATTTTATCAAGAAGTTCTATGACTAATGGCATGTCATCACTCGTATCGGCTAAGTCTTCGAAATTTATAGACACCCTGCCCAATGGAGAAAGAGTGTGATATGAGAGATATGTCAATTCATCTCTGCCACCTTCGGTAGTACGAGTAACTATAATCTCAATTCTCTCCAGATCCATTCTCGCTTCCAGGTCATCCCTTGGACCTCTTAACGTTTTCCATGTTATCTTTACGTTTCCCCTCTTTACGCTTCCATCCGTTACGCATAATGCCCTCATACGTGGACCGATAATATTTGTGGCGCGGAGCACGGCCGCCGCCTCTATCTGGGCAGGAGTTTGGAGTTCATCGAGGGTCTTATCAGCGCCTTCATTATTTTGATCTGGCATAAAGTATTTTGGTTACTTTGTAGTTGTTATTATATCATATATTGCATTAATACGCAAATTCTTGTTTCTCTTGAACTTTGTAACAATCATGATACTATTTTCCCCTCTACCATATATTCTGTAACGTATTTTTATGCCACTTTCAATCGTTCCCGGTGCAGTTCCTACCATTACTCTTTCACGTGTCACTCCCGAAGCGGAGGGTGTACTTGCGACCCTCAATCGTCAAGCTGCTGAGGCAGGAGCAGTTACCATACAAGAGTCCGTACGGCGCATTATTTTTCGTTTTTCATCATTAACAGAAGATGAGGGCGATAATGCCGTTATCATGTCCGCATGTAATCGTTTTATGGCCCTACTTGGTGAAAAACTTGCAGAAACCGGAGTTGATATTTCGAGAGAAATGAGCCTATCATCAAAAAAAGATGATCGTGGCGCGCATCCGAACTATAATTTCAAACAATAGCTTGATTTGATTTATCCGGCCCAGCCTTTTGCTTTTATGGCCTCGGTGGCGGCGTTTTCTTCGGCCTTTTGCTTGCTGGCACCGTGGCCTTTTGCTATCAGGTTTTCGCCAATGTAGGCTCCCATGGTGAACACCTTGTTGTGATCCGGACCGGTCTCACTGAGGAGAATATAGTGTGGCGTCGTGTTGAGTTTTCCTTGAGCCATTTCCTGAAAGAGGGACTTTCCGTCGATGTGGAGGCCTTTTTCGATAATTTCATCGAGTTTGGTTAGGATAAAGTCATTGATGAATTTGTGGGTAACGCGATAACCACGGTCGAGAAATATGGCTCCGATCAGTGCTTCGAGAACGTTAGCGAGAATATGTGGTTTTTCGCGGCCGCCCGAGTGCTCTTCACCACGGCTGAGGTGGAGGTATTTTCCAAGATTCAGTTCGCGTGAAACTTCGGCCAGGTGGTGGCCTTTTACGAGGGCGGAGCGCCAGTTGGTTAGTTCGCCTTCTTGCGTGTTTGGATAATTTTTGAAGAGATATTCTGTCGTTACAAGCTCGAGAACTGCGTCGCCGAGAAATTCGAGACGCTCGTTGTGCTCCTTGAGTCCCTTTTGCTCATTCACAAATGACTTATGGATAAAGGCCAATTTGAGTAGGTCTTCATTCTTCATCTGGATGCTAATTTTTTTGAGAAGGGAGGTGTAGTCGTGCATGGTGATTTAACTATTTTGTATTGCCGGTTTTATGGTCGCGGTGGACGCAGTATTTTTCGAGAATTTTACTTAATACGCCGTTGATAAATTTCGGAGCGTTCACGTCGGCGTAGTCTTTTGCCACTTCAATAGCTTCGTTTATGGCTACAATTGGCGGAACTTCCGTAGAGAACATAATTTCATATGTTCCTATTTCCAAAATACCTCTATCGACCGGAGCAATTTTTTCCAGTGGCCACTCGATAGCAAATTCACGAATAAGCGGAAGAATTTCTTCTCGATATTTCAACACTCCCTCAAGCGTCGCGGAGGCAAAGGTAAAAACGTCGGGACCGCCGGTTGGATACTCGTTGATAATATACTGCAAAATATCCTGCGGTACTCCCCCGTGGGTTTCATAGGCAAAGAGCGTCTGCATAACGGCTATTCGAGCTGCTCGACGTGGGCTGGGCATCGGTGCGCGTGTAAAGTTTTGTAAAAAGTGACCTGCCGGAATGCCAAGGTAAAGCCTTGCTAGGCTTTGATCTTCGTCACCTTATCGAGAGGGCTCGCCTTGTTGACGACCTTTTTTCCTCGGTAGTAGCCACATGTAGGGCAGATACGGTGATTTACCTTTGGCTGCTTGCACTGCGTGCATGTAACGATTGGAGCTGAGTCTGCAAGCTTCCTTCGGGCGTTGGTCGCGAATGTAGTATAGCGAGATCTAACACGGGAACGTGTCAGTTTTTGCTTGGTGGTAGGATGTTTTGCCATGGTGTTATGGGGTTATTTTTTGGAACGGATCATGTTTTTTAGGCCCTGGAACGGCAGTACCGACTCTTCCTGAGCATGTGGATTATCGACTTGTTCGACGGGATTGTGGCCACACTTAGCTTTGTTCAGGTCTTTTCCGCAGACGGGACAAAGCCCTCTACACGAAGGAGAGCATACTGGAAAAGCATCAAAATGCAAGAGAATTTCCTGGCGGAACATGTTCCGAAGGTCAACCTCCATCCGCTTCAGATCAGTCGTATAGATATCTTCGATGTCAGTAATATCCTTGGGACGGAGGAAGAGGAAGATACGATTAGCCTCGGGGATAGCCATTTTTTGAACATATACCTTGAGACATCTGCAACAGCTCGTATTGATATCGTACGTGAAATTCTCTAGCTGGACAGAGATGCCGTGCTCGGTTTTCATGAAAATTACGTCCGTTGAGATGTCGGATTTGAGCGTGAAGTCCTTTGGGTCGAAATCTTCGGATACTTCCAGATGAAACTCGCGGCTCTGGCCTTCCTCGGCGCGAATCAGATCAGATACATCGAAGGTGAGATTTTTATCGACTTCGTTGGCGTCGCTTGGCGTAGCCAATTTGCTTAGTACGTGTTTTGCGATTTTTTTCTTTGTCGGTTCCCGATGAAGCTTTTTAGGAGTAGCTTCCAGGAGCTTCTTCGTTGTCTTATTTTTGGTCTTCTTGGCCACCGAGTGACGCCTCTGCTGAGGTGCTAGTTCTTTCATGGGAGTCGTAGTAATAATTTGTGATGATATTGGCGTGGCGACTTATCGGTCGCGACCGGTGAAGCGCAGAATATAGAGGAAGAGATTGAAAATGTCGAGGTAAAGTTGAAGCGCGAGGTCCATTTCGTTTTGCCCTACGGCATACTTCACTCGCTGAATGTCAAACATCACAAAGCCGGTGAAAATCATGATTCCGAAAAAGCTGTAGACCCCCTCCATGGCGGAACTAAAAGGGAAAAAGATGCCGAGGAGCCCTACGACGATGAGGCCGATGACTCCGAAGAAGAGCAGGCCCTGGAATCGAAACATATCAATGTTGGTCTTCCAGGCGACAAGGCCGGCGGCGGCGAAGGTGAGCATGGTCGCGGTAAGCGCGCGGAACACTATTTCGCCGCCGCCGCTCTGTGCCACGTACATATAAATGATTGGCGCGAGTGTTACTCCGCTCAAAAATGCGAACAATGAAAAAAGTACATAATTCAGCGGCTTGATTTTCTGCCACATTCGCGAGGTAAGGATGAGTATGAGTTCTGCGGCAAAAATCCCCCACATATAGCCCGGATGCGCAATCATGAGATCAAGCCCCTGATTGAAACCGATATACGTACCGAGTGCCGACACTCCAAGCGCGAGTCCGAAGAGCATCATCACCCTCCCGAAAAATGTCGATGAAATTTGCGTGGAGCCGGATTGTACGTGCGTGATTTCCATGAGTGATTTTTATGAGATTATGTGGCTATGCACCCTGCATCATAACAGATATAGCCTATCGTAAATAGACCAAGATTCTTCGTCCCATCCCTCTGGGGATAAACTCATTGCCGATTCGTAACCTCCCCACAAAAAACCATCATTATGGCTTCCGATATCGCTGCACCATCTGATCGATGGCGTACTTTTTGTCGTTCTTGTCCGGCTCGGAGAGGATTTTCCATGCTCGCGGTTTGATCGTTTCGTCGTAGATCAATCCAAGATGCACGAGCCGTTCATGTGAGGTACAGAGGGCAACGATTCGACTTGGATCATGCGTTTGTTCTGCGGCAAATCTCTGGGTGTGATGGAGGATATTATAACGTTTTGCGCATGCTCCCACCTCGCATATGCCCCTTGATCGCTCGATCACAAATCGTTTAATTTCTGCGGGGATGTGACGGGACTCGGTTTGTTTTTCTTCAGGCATGTTCTGTCCGAGCATTTTTTCTCGCATGTCGAGAAGTTCGTTCATAAGGGTGTCCCACTCATCATTGCCCTTGAGCTTGGTGAGACGATTGAGGGTAGACGCGGAAAGTTCGATACCGATTATTTTCTTTGGTGATGGGTCGGTGGCGGAGGTGTTGGTCACGTCATGTGCGGCATTCATGGCGGAGATATTCACTGTGTCGCGCGCGACATCGGCGGCAGCGGCGTTCTCCATATCATTTATTTTATATATGGCTTCTTCATGCTGTTTATTGATGGTTTTCGAGAGGGCGCCCTCTCGAAACATGGCAAGTGACGGCATAGCAGGAGATATCATACTTTGATGTTCGCTTTCGTTTCGATACATCTGAAGCGCGTGTTGACTCATCATCATGGCTTTCTCCGCCCAGAATTGCTGATTCTCGGGTGTAAGCAGCGTTACAATAGGTTTCACGCAATTGATACCTCGCTCCTCGATGACACGCATGATGTCTGGCATATGTTCAACCGTGCGTAATATTCTCAAGCCATCGCTCACAGTCTTGTGGCTCATACCGCTCAATCTCCCCGCGTACTCGGCCAGTGATCCGAATCCTTTTTTCTCCCAAACTCGTTCGCGCTCAAGTTCGGGAAGCATGAGGACACATTTTCGCATCCACTCACGGGCATTGCGGCCATAAAATCTGAATTTGAAATGCAAATCTTGAGTATGTTTTTCCATGTGATTATTATTTATATAATATGCATATATTAGCAAAAGAAAGCCAAAAATGCACGTATAATACAATAATATTCACGACAAAAAGTGAAGATATTTTGTAGGTGATTATTTACTCACCTCTTGCATGTCTACCACTAACCTACAATCAAAAACTGAAATGCAACAAAGGGTGGTATAATGCTGGTATGAATCTCTCTTGGGTTGAAATTAACGCGAAGGCACTTCTGGCGAACGTGCGGGCGTTGCGTGAAAATGTACAAAAAAATGTTACCTTTTGCAGCGTGTTGAAGGCGAATGCTTACGGGCACGGGTTGGAGCTTTGTGCGGGTATTTTACAGCGTGAAAAAGCTACTGACTGGATCGGCGTGAACGCTCTGTGGGAGGCCGAAACATTGCGGAACAGCGGGATCACGCTCCCTCTCTATGTGATGGGATATACTCCTCTCTCTGATCTGGAAAAAGTTTTCTCGAGTGACGCGCGCGTTGTCGTATATAATCAGGAGACGGTTTTGCGGCTCGAAGAACTCGGAAAAGCATTAGGAAAAATCGCACGCGTACATCTCAAAGTTGAAACTGGAAATCATCGTCAGGGCGTGTACGAACATGAAATTCCGTCATGGATTGAGCTTTTAAAACAATGCCCTCATGTCATACTCGAGGGCCTTTCCACGCACTTTGCCAATATAGAAGATACTCGCGATCACTCCTTTGCACGTGAACAGATGAGGCGTTTCGGTGGATATGTTTTACTTTTTTCTGATGCGGGAATGTCTATTCCGTTTCTCCACTGCGCTAATAGTGCCGCGACGATATTGTTCCCTGAAACGCATAGGGTGCTGGTACGAACCGGGATCGCACTGTATGGTTTATGGCCATCGGATGAGGTGAAGCGAGAGGTCGGTGAAAAAACAGTACTACAACCTATCCTTTCGTGGAAGACCCATATTGCGCAAATTAAATCAATTTCAAAAGGATCTTCTGTCGGATACGGATGCTCTTATCGCGCGGAAAAAGATATGATTATCGCGATTTTACCCGTGGGATATTACGATGGGTTTGATCGCGGACTCTCGAATACCGGCGAGGTAGTGATCCACGGGAAGAGAGCGAAATTGTGCGGACGTGTGTGTATGAATATGATCATGGTAGATGTTACGGATATTGAAAATGTGCGATTGGAGGATGAAGTAGTATTAATCGGTCGCGATGGTAGCGAAGAAATTACAGCCGACGAGATGGCGAAAAAAATTGGAACGATTCACTACGAAGTGGTGACGAGGATATGTGAAGGGATTGCCAGGATTGAGGTGTGATACCGAAGTGTATATTTCATTTGTGCGCATTTTCAAAACCCCTCCTTTTAAGGGAGGGGTTTGAATTTTTGTCTTATAGATCAGCCATACTACTTCGCTGCCTGGAGAAGATCGTAAATCTTCGTAAAGACTTTGATACCCGCAGCCTTGGTAAGGTTTGCATCAGGGTTGATAGAAGCCGCTGAACCGTCAGTCGTCTTGTCACCCGTCATGATACCCGCCTCATACATAGCTATAATAGCATGCTTGATGAAATCCGGAAGGGCATTTACCTTTGCAGCATCCTTCACTCCCGTGATGGTATTCGAAGGCGTTGGCAGCAAATCACCAGCCACGACATAGGCGAACGCAGCTACACTACTCTTCTGACAAAAGCCCGAGAGGTTACCACCTGGAATAATAGCCTGAACCTGCGCCACCGTCATCTCGCCTGCGTTGATCAACGCATTGGCAGTCTTGTACTCCCAATCCTGTCCCTTGACTCCAGGAATAGGCGTTGAGGGAGCGTTCGCAACCGCATCTGCTCCAAGCATCATCTTGGCACCCATGGAGAACATTTCACCGCATGTCATTTCTTTTCCAGGCATCATCTTTTTGCTTGAACTATGTTCGACCATCCCTGCTGCTTGAGCCTTGATAATGCCAGCAACAGGCCAGGCGCCGAGATCGGTAACATCTATTGCCGGAATGAGACCTTCCTTGAACTGATCTGCCGGTTTGATGGCTGCAAGCGTGCTATCCACGCCTGTCGTAAATGCTTTGACCTCTGCTGCAATTTTCTTCGGATCTGTTTCAGTCGCTACCAGGGCCGCTAATTTATCAGCCTCTGAGGCGATCGCTGAACCTTGCGCATCCGGCGGAACAGCGGCAACCGCTTTGTTGATGGCTGCCGTAACCTTGGCAAGATCTGCCGCGGAAGCGTTTGCCTCTTCAAGTGCCGCGAGCAATCCTCCACCTGCGTCAAGCACCGGTTGAATACTATCAATCATTGCGGCCTGGGTTTTTTCCGGAATAGCAGCAATCGTGCCGAGCGTTGCTTTTGTATCAGCTGATGGGTTCATAACCTTGGAAACGTCGGCCAAGAGACCTGTAATTTTTTCGTTGAGAAGCGCGATGGTGTTACCGGTTACCTTGAGCTGCGCCTCAAGACCATCAAGACGCTTTTGCATTTCAGCGATAACCATCTCCGATGTTGTCTTGGCAAGATCATCGAACTGTCCTTTGTTGTCCGTTTTGATATCTCCAAAATCTCCATCATCCTGATTGTCTCCCAGGTACTGATCAACCTGACCGGAATATGACATTAATTTCTGAATGATCTGTTTGGCTACATCGATTTTTCCGGCTGAACATGCCATTTTCCCGCCGTCGAGAAGTTTTCCAATTTTGCCGGAAAGATCTTTTGGCATTTTGCTCTTGAAATCCGAGAACATTCCGGACATATCCGTAAGTTTTCCGCAAACGCCCTGTTCTTCTTTTGCCTGGAAGACCTCCTGTCGCAGGTCTTCAAACTCCATACGATTATCCTGCATGGCCATCATAATATCCTGCATCGGATCTTCTCCCGGTTCCACGTTGGCAAAATCCACCTTTGAAATATCCGTATCAGCCTTCACCTGCGTCTCGAATGCTACGAGCTTGGCAAGTAAGTTGGCGTCTTTTGTCTGCTTTTCCACGGATTTAATTTCGCTAATGAAACGATCTGTTTCCTTCTGCAAATGAGCGAGACCTTCACACATGAACGTCTGTCCATGAGCCTGCATCGCCTTCATCCACAGAGAATCCTCCGAGTTGAATGCGCTTCCCATATCGTTATATGACTCCGCGGTGAAATAGTCCCTTGAGGCTTGTGGGCCACCGAAGTTACCACCCTGAGGACCGCCGAAGTTACCCTGCGGGCCACCGAATCCACCTCCGAAGTTGCCACCCTGTTGTGGGCCACCGAAGTTACCCTGTGGGCCTCCAAATCCACCTCCGAAGTTGCCACCGCCTTGTGGTTGAGGACCATTATTATTGCCTCCGCCGAAACCTAATTGTTTTTCTGCGGTCAAGGCTTCTGTGATATTAGCGTCCGTAACATTCTTCATCAACTCTCCAATAGCTTGAACTGAAGCGAGTGCCGCCTGAGCCGTGGCGATTGGAGGGCACGTTGTGAGACCGCCCGCGCGCTTGATGGATCGGTCTTCCTCTTTCTGCATACGAGCTACTTCGCTCAGAACCTGAGCGCCAAGTTTCTGAATTCTCTTCACGTCATTCTTTCCAACTTTTCCGGCATACGGATTCTGATTGAAATCCACCTTGAATTGGTCAAAAGCATTGTTGTAATCAAAATTCTTGAACGGACCTTGCTGCTGATAGGCCTTGTTGTAGTCTACCGGCTGCTGCTGTTGATTCTGCTGACCGTTCTGTCCGTCCTTACCCGTCATATTGTTAAATGGCTGGAAAGGCATGAACGGCTGGAAATTCATCGGTCCACAAGGAGCTGTCGTTGTAGCCGTTCCGGATGGAGTTGAATACGTAGGACATGGACCCATGTTCTGTTGCGTATTCTCTTGTGTCTGCCATTTAACCTGTTCAGCGAGCATTTTGGCGCACTCGTTCTGATCCTTGGCGTACATTGGGTAGCCTGAAGGAGTTTTACCTGAACACTCCACCATACCTGCAGGAGGAGTCATCGTTGTTGATCCGGCTGCGCATTCCTGAGCGGTAGCCATTCGATTCAACTTTGAACACCATGTTGTTTGAGTACTCTTGCTGTCATTCACACTCGCGCGCATCTGTGTACATGCCTGCGTGGCAAATGACGGAGATGTTGAATTCCAACAATCACCCGTGGCGGTATTGTTCATATTTGCCGTGGTACATCGGCTGTTTGCCGCGTCCCAACCCATATTCTTTGCCTTACAACCGTCGACAGTGTCGACAACACTAGAACCGGATGCAATACAAGGCAGAGCCGCCGTAGGCATAACGCCTGCAGGACATGGCTGCATATTGCTTGTGTTCATATTGCCCGAAACTCCTGACATATCGCATGGAGGCATAGATGTCATACCTTTCCATACGCCTTTGGCGGCGACACAACCTGCCTGCATTTGAGCTTCGCTCATTTGCGTATTATTTGTATTACTTGCTGGACATACAAATCCTGCCGGATGCATCGGGCTGACTTCACCCGGACATTGAACCGTGTTCGTTGGAGCTGCCGGAGCCATACAATTCGGAGGCGTGCCGGTCATACCCTGTGGACATGTTTGAACTACCGGTGCCACACAATTTGGATAGACACCTGTTGCAGGAGCCTGACACTGTTGCTGCTGTTGCTGTTGCTGTTGCTGTTGCTGTTGCTGTTGCTGTTGCTGTTGCTGTTGCTGTTGCTGTTGCTGTTGCTGTTGCTGTTGCTGTTGCTGTTGCTGTTGCTGTTGCTGTTGCTGTTGCTG
>CALREA010000013.1 GCA_943355055.1 Candidatus Peribacteria bacterium
GCATCCATCTACCTCGCGCTCATCGCGCTCGGTATCTCCTCCCCGGTATCAACCATTGCAAAAAAGGCGAACATCAATCGCACGACCACCTACGACATTCTTGAAATGCTTCTCGAAAAAGGTCTCGTTATCGGACAAAAGAAAAAATCCTCACAATACTACGAAGCCCTCCCCCCGGAAAAAATCGTAGCGTATCTGAAGGAGCAAAGTGAAAAATTTTCGCATCTCGCGAAAGACGCCGAAGCAATGCTCCCGGAACTGAATGCACAGTACAAGGCTTCAGGAAGGCCAAAAGTTTACTTCTACGAAGGTGATGAGGGTTTGATTAGAGTGTACGAAGAGACACTCACCTCACACGAAGAAATTCTCGCCTACGCTTCCGACCAGGCAAATCAAGATGCCATTCCTTGGTATTTTCCGCAGTATTACCAACGTCGCGCCGCCAAAAAAATCCCCATTCGCGCGTTATTTCCCGATACTCCCAAGGATCGCGAAAGACACTCACTCGATTCTCAGGAGCTCCGCAAGAGTCGTCTCTTGCCGAAAAACAAACTCGACTTCACACCGGAAATAAATTTTTTCGATAACAAAATTATGATCGCCGACTGGAAAGAAAAACTTGGGATAATCATCGAAAGCAAGGAAATAGCTTCAGTATTCAAGCAAACCTTCGAGCTCGCATGGGAGGCAGCGGAAAAGTATCACAAAAAAATTATCGAGGAATAGTGCGTAATTTTTCGTGTCATAAAAATAGCAACAATTATTAAAATAAATGTCAGAGAAAGTTTAGAACGGTTTGCTAGGGCTCCACGTGGGGACGCTCAAGGCGAGAGTCCAGACCTACCATTTTGGACAGGCGGGTTCGATTCCCATCGTCTCCACCAGTTTCTGACACAACAAAAGAGCCGCCCATTACTGAGTGGCTCTTTTGATATCCAAACCTACCATTTCATATCCATTATACCATAGGTAATACACCGCTTCAAGACTTATTACACATTTTCAGCTTTGAATCACCGCCCCTAGCCTCCCTCAAGACTCTCCGCTATACTATCCCCACAATCAAACGAACTACCTATGCAAAAATTTCTCGTTCGCGGCGGACACTCACTCAAAGGCGAAGTGACGGTAAGCGGCTCAAAAAATGCAGCACTACCAATTATTGGGGCGGCGCTCCTCACCGACGAGCCGACTACTCTGACCAACGTCCCCGAGATCAATGATGTCTACTCGCTTCTCACGATTCTCAAAGAATTTAATATCAAATTCACCTTCGAGAATCACACCCTCACGATCAACGCAAAAAACTTCAAATACAAAACACCACCAGAAGAGCTCGTAGCGAAAATGCGCGCATCAATTTTGATCGCACCGGCACTACTCTACCGTCATGGAAGCTTCGACATGGCCTATCCGGGTGGCTGTGTGCTAGGGAAAAGACCACTCGATACGCATTCATTTGTGTTTAGAAAAATGGGAGCGCACGTTTTGGAAGATGAGAAAATGCTCAGCGTAACATGGAAAAAACGCACACCTACCACGATGGTTCTCCCTGAAATGAGTGTCACAGCAACAGAAAACGCGATTATGATGGCCGCGATCACACCGGGCGAGACACAGATTAGACTCGCCGCCGCCGAACCACACGTGCAGGACCTCTGTCATTTTATGAAAAAAATGGGATGCAAAATTGACGGCATCGGCACCCACAATCTCACGGTGCACGGTGTGAAAAAACTCAATGGTACGAAATACGCGATCTGTGGTGACTACCTCGAGGCGGGAACCTACGCGCTCGCCGCGGCAGTGACGAAGGGTGACATCAAAATTCACGGCCTCCAGATGGACTATCTCGATAGCTTCTGGCAAAAATTAGAAGAGGCGGGCGTGCCGTTTACATTGGAAAAAAACTCCATCCATATCAAACCGGCTAAAACCATTCGCGAAGTGAAGGTTCTACGCACTGCCGTCTACCCAAGCTTCCCCACCGATCTGCAAGCCCCGTTCGGCGCGCTGCTTACCCAATCGAAAGGCGTGAGCAAAGTATTTGAAACATTGTTCGAAGGCCGCCTCGGCTACCTGTTTGAGTTAGAAAAAATGGGCGCTCATGTCGAACTCCTGAACCCTCACCAAGCCCTCATCATCGGTCCAACCAAACTCACCGGCAGACCCGTCTCCAGCTGCGACATTCGCGCCGGCGCCACCATGGTCCTCGCCGCCCTCGCCGCCAAAGGCGAGACAATCATCTCCGACATCAAATATATTGATCGTGGTTACGAACGATTAGATGAAAAACTGCGCTCACTGGGTGCGGATATAGAGAAGGTGGATATGTAAGTTTCGGTAGATCCCTCCGACACTCCGTAAATTTTTCTCCCTAGCTCGAGATGGCGCGCATGATTGCTTCTCACGTCGCCAATAATACCAAATCTGGTAGCAATAGTTTTGAGTCCCAAACCGGCCGACTTGAATGCATATTTATTTTTCGCGGTCATAGCTGACCATTCTTGAAAAGTTGGAACTTGCTCAAGAATCGCAGTCCTCAGCTCTTCTAATGAAATTTCTTCGTCACGTAATACTTCACATGCGCCATATATTTCCCGCCCTAGCACTAGGTGATACGCGCGTTTTTGAAATGAAGTTCCGGCAATTCCGAATCTCGTCGCTATAGCAGAAAGTCCCAACCCGGAGATTTTTTCAAAAGCATTCATTTCTTTTTGTGTCATAATTGACCACTGTTCCGCTGTTGGAATTTGCCGAATAATAGCGGTTTTTAATGCTTCCAGCGAAATCCCATTTTTCTCACATTCTCCATAAATTTTTCTCCCGAGTTCCAGATGAACTGAAGTATGATTAATGGGGATCCCTTTGACACCAAAGCGAGTGGCGATAGCAGTAAGCCCCAATCCTCCCGCATGAAAAATAATCCTATCTTTTTGTGCCATTTGCGCCCATTTTTGCGCGGTCGGTACACGTTTTATGATTTCAGCACGCAATACTTCCTGGAATCCAACATCAAGTTTTCCTTGAATGCCATCGGCAAAAAGCAAGAGACATATTTGCTCGTCCCACGCGGCAGATGATGTGTAAAGGATACGGGTTACACGGTCGGGGTATTTTTCCAATAACTGTTCTTTGGTGAGCGACATCAGCTCATTTCGAGCTAACGTTCCCTGAATCACAAATGTTGCCTCGTTGGCTTCATTGCAAATCAGAACTTGCTTATCGAGACGAGGAATTTCAACAATATAATACGAACTCGGCCTCATCATCGTATTCGTAATTTCTCCATGGCACACGAGAATATCATCGGTAAATATTCCATGCTTCTGAAGGAGAGAAATAAATTGAGAAAAGCGATGCGATGATTTTGTATCAACGATCTCACTCCTCGACTCAAGAGAATGCTCAGGTGGAGTTTTTGAACCCGGAGGAAGAATAATTCCAGGCAAGGCCACGGAAGTGATATTGAGTGAACGAAGAAGATCATCAAAGGAGTCGAGAGACTTACCCTGGAGTATATGTGAAAGCCGTTTACCGGAGAAGGATAAAATATCATCAATAGCAATGCGCTGCGTTCCATTAAAAATTTCAGAACTCAACCGCCGTTCATCTCGATGAGAAATTCTTTTACTCGAGGTAACGCCAAGACTATCTTTGAGCCATTTCTCCAGCGCAATGAGCGTACCGGTAAGTTCCTGGTATTTCGTCTCACTTCCATCATACGTCTGCGCGATCCACAGAGCACGCAACACCTGCTCGCGATAACTCGAGGCAAACTCTTTTCGTTCAGGCTCCGGTAGTGATTCAAAATAGTGAAGGATATTCATACAAATTCAGCGGTTAAATATTTACTCCATAAATCTTCTTTCCAAGTTCGAGAAAATAAATCAGATTATGTAGAGGATCTCCATCCACCCCAAACCTCCTCGCAATCGCCATAAGCCCCATTCCCGCAATCTTGAATGTTAATTTCTCTTTCCAATGAATCCCAGTCCACATCTCAGCCGTCGGAACTTGTGCAAGAATCGCCGCCTTTAGCTCTTCATCAGTCAACTCAGGGGGCTCTTCATAGGCTAACGCTTCGCACTCTCCATAAATTTTCCTTCCCAGCTCTAGACGATATGCTCGATTATCGAAAGGATTTCCCTCGATTCCAAACCTCGTCGCGATTTTAGAGAGTCCCATTCCTGCAGCTTTGAATTGTAATTTTTCCTTTCGCTTCATCCTCGCCCACATTTCCGCTGTCGGAACTTGCGCAAGAATCGCAGCCTTCAGTTCATCAGGAGAGACTTCACGTTCGTCTAACGCCTCACATTCGCCATATATGACTCTTCCCAGTGCAAGGTGATAGGCTCGATTATCAATAGGATTTCCCTCAATTTTGAACCTAGTCGCAAGCCCATTGAGTCCCATTTTTTTGTATTGAGTCCCATTTTTTTTTACCTTAAATGCTTTTCTTTTTTCTTGATTCATCCCTGCCCACGCTTCCGCCGTTGGAACTTGCACAAGAATCGCAGCCTTTAGCTGATCATCATTCAGATATTCGTATGCAAACACTTCGCTTTCTCCATAAATTTTACTCCCTAATGCAAGGTAGATTTGAAGATGACTAAGAGGGTTTCCTTTCACCCCAAACCTCGTAGCTATGGCGGCAAGGCCCATCTCTCCAATTTTGAATTTTTCTTTCTCTTTTGTCTTCATCTTCATCCACATTTCAGCCGTCGGAATCTGTTCGAGAATAGCGGTCTTCAGCTGATCATCAGTCAACTCAGACTGTTCTTCATATTCCAACTCTTCGCACTCCCCATAAATCTTCCGCCCAAGTTCCCAGTGGTACTTACGGCTGAAAATAGGATCCCCTGCCATAACCCCAAATCTCCTGGCGATGGCTTTAAGTCCCATCCCTCCAACCTTGAACTTCAGCTTTTCTCTTTGAATCATCCCCGCCCACATCTCAGCCGTCGGAATAATTTTCAAAATTTCCACACGCAGAGCCTCCTGATCACGCACATCAACTTTTGCCTGCACGCCGTCCGCGAATAACAACGCAAAAAGCTGCTGTTCCCATGTAATCGAAGATGTATAGACAATGCGTTGAACCAGATCAGGATACTGGTCCTGTAGCTGTTCTTTCGTTAGCGTCATTAAAACGCTTCTTGGTAAATTTCCCTGAATCACAAACGTCGCCTCACCCACTTGATCACACAGAAGAATTTGCTTATTCAAGCGGGGGATCTCGACAATACAGTAGGAAACTTTTCGCATCATATGCTCAGAAATTTCCCCATGACAAACAATGAGGTCATCAGTAAAAATGCCATGTTGTTGTAACAATCCAATAAGCTGGGAAAGTCGTTGCTGGAAGTGGATTTCACGCCCTCCGTTAGCATATTCGCCACTGCCTTCCGGGATGGTATTTTCTCCCGGCGGAAGAATAATTCCCGGCAGCGCGACAGAGGCGATATTGAGAGAGCCCAAGAAGTCTTCGAGAGAATCAGGTGACGCACCCTGTAATATGGAAGCAAATCGTCTGCCTGAGTGCGCTAAAATATCATCAATGGCGATATGCTGTTTACCATCAAAAATTTCAGAACTCAACCGCCGTTCATCTCGATGAGAAATTCTTTTACTCGAACTCACGCCAAGGCTATCTTTGAGCCACTTCTCCAGCGCAATGAGCGTACCGGTAAGTTCCTGGTATTTCGTTTCACTTCCATCATACGTCTGCGCGATCCCCAGCGCGCGCAACACCTGCTCACGATAGCTCGAGGCAAACTCCACGCGCTGCTCGGCTGATAAAGTGTCGAGATGTTTGAGGATATTCATAGGACTTTTGATAAGAGAATTACATAATAGCACATATTATATAAATGTCAAACTAGGAGGCCTTAAGCCACTGAAAAACCAGCTTTGTCAGCTTTACAAGTTTTGTTCACCTTTTTCTTCTTTCACCCTCTTCACTCTCCCGCTCGTCGGATCTACCACCATCTCTATGGTACCCATCTGATCCGTGCGGAAAATTTTCGAACCCACGTCAGTTAATCGTTCCAACGTCTCAGCCGTTGGGTGTCCGTAGCGATTTTTCGACCCTACGCCAATTCCCGAATATTTCGGATGAACCGCACGTAGGAAGTCGGCACTCGAGCTGAAACGACTTCCATGGTGGCCAACTTTCAGAATTTCCGCGTGCAAATCCACGCCCGAATCAAGTAATTTTTTCTCACTCGAAAAACCGATATCGGCGGTATCCAGCAGAACAGCACGGCCGCCAAGGAGTATTCGTGAAACCAGAGAAGATTCATTCACCTTGGGCACGTATTTCCCCGCCAATGACACTTCGGGCCACAAAACATCCATCAGCACATCCCGATCCAACCAAAAATCCGTGGCGCTATACGCGATCCATATTGGCGCATTTTTTTCACCGATTTTTTTCATGATCGCCTTCTGCATCGCCGTCCCCTGTTGCAGTCCCAGAACCATAGTTTGCCTCACGTCGAACTGATCTATGAGGGTCAGCGCTCCGCCGGCATGATCCTGGTCATACTGCGTCAGCACCATCAAATCGATTCGATCATTAACCCACCCGATCGCTCGTCGTAGCGGCTCGGCAATAACGCCGGGCGGCCCAACATCGATGAGGATACGATTCCCGCCTGGGGTGACGAGCAGCACTGCGTCCCCTTGCCCGATATCCAGAAAATAAATATGCAACTTCCCATCCGGCAATTGCCCCAGACAGTTCACGCAGAACGCTACTATTACCACCAATCCTGCCAGCCATGTGAAAAAAAATCGTGCCATATTTCATAGTATGACACAGCGGATTGACATTTTCCTGACCAGACACGCAGTGTAGCGGAGTGTCGGATTCCGTTCCCGTTCCCAATTCTGATTCGTGTCGTCCTGATGTATATCAGGTGATATTTTTTCGTGCTTCGTACCATATCTCCGAGTACTACTTTCGAAAGGATATCAATGTAATAGCAATTTAGTATCGTGGAGCTATGGGTTTGTATATCGTACGATATTATTCCGAAAGTACCCTAATAGACACTCCGAAACTCCTCAAAAGGATATCAGGTGATATCACTTCAAAACTGCTTTCACCGATACGCTCGAACATCTATGCAGCAGATTTTTTCTGCTTCCTTTTCCGTCCAAACACTCTTCCAAGTCCCACGGACATAAGCACGAGAAGTCCAACCTCCGGACCGGTTTCAGCGAGATGAACTTTCACTGATTTTCCCTTGCTCTCATTGCCGTTCGCATCCTTGGCGGTAATTTTGTAGTAATAATACCCAGGAGAAAGTTCCTGCGTTTCATAGGCGGTATTTTCTTTTGAGAGAGAGGTTATCGAACCATATTTTTTCCCATCCATGCTTCGATACAAAATATATTCAAGCAAGTCGCCGGCTGAATTTTTGCTTTTCGTCCATGACAATTTCGCCGCCAGCGTTTTGGCTGTTTTTGCGACAAAATTAGAGACATCTTCCGGAGGCGTTGTATCTTTTTTTACGACAGCTCCTGTGGTGCTCACGAAATCAAACGTAGAATTTTCTTTCGTCAGCAGGTCGCCTTTGTCATTCATGACATCCGCCATGACGAGAGCGTAATCGGTTTTTGGCTCCATCGTCGCGGTAATAATAACACTTGTTTTCGCCTCGTTGATTTCAATGGAGGAAATAGACAGCAGGGCTTTCGGATCATTTTTTTTGGTAATAGAAAAATTTTCAGTAGGATTGATGCTCAAGACGAGGGGTTTCGAAAAGGTGAGTTTAATCGTCGTATCGTTTTGAACCTCAAGTTTACTGATCTTGAATGCATCCTTTGGAACATCTTTGGAAGTATCGGTTGTCGCATTGGCCGCGGGGATCAATGGTACGTTTTTCGTTACTGCTTCGGTTTTTGTGGCAGCAGGAGCGGTAGCTGTAGCCGTAGTCGCAGGATGAGCCTTCAAATAGGCTTCGAGGGTAATGGCGCTTCCCTTGAACTGACCGACATCAGAGGTTCCGCTGCTGATCAGATTGCCGGCAATATCTTCAATATCACTACTCGCCGTTACGATATAATCGCTATCGGGATTTTGGTTATCGGTATCAAGAAGTACGATCGTTCCGGTTTTGTCGCTTGGATCCATAAATGCGCCATTCACGGCCAGTTTTTCATAAACGATATTATCTTGAACCGTGAAGGATTTTTCAGGTTTCATCACAGGAAGTTTAATCGGCTCGGAGAAGGTAACCTTCACCTGACCTTTGTAGAGAGCGATGGCGCTTTTGACCGTTGGTGCCGTGGTGTCAGATCCTGACGAAGGAGTGACGGCGACAATGGCGTCTTTTGAATCTTTTGTGACAACGGTCGTCGCTGCAGTATCAACTCCATTTGCTGCGGCAACAATTTTGCTCATAGGTTTTACGCCGACATACGGACTGTAATTTTCACTTTCATTACCAGCGGCATCAACTGCAGTGACAGCGATGAAATATTTTTTCCCGTTCTCGAGTTTTTTCAGCTCGTACGTTGTAACATTTTCAACCGTCTCGTGCTTGGCATACGTTGCCGTATTGGTTTCCATGACTTCGTCAGGGCCAAAATAAATTTTGTATCCGGTCACGCCGGCATCATCTTTGGCGGCGTCCCAGCTCAATGTAATCATCGAGTCGCCGGTCACAGCAGTGAGTCTCTCGACATCACCCGGTGGTGTCGTATCCGAATCCGGAGTGGCGGCGAATGCGATGCTACTAGCGCTGAAAATCATAGCAGTGCCAAGGAATGAACCAATAAGAGCCTGGAGAGATCGTCGTGTCATATGATGTTTATTTTTATGTGCGTTTTTAACTTCTGTACATTGTACCAAATATAGGAAGAAATGTCAAGGACTCGCGAAAGGATTTTACGAGAGTTCAGAAGTATACCAAGCCACAATAATGGCGTTTGTACAAAGCCTTTTCTTCTGATAAATTAGGATAAAAGAGCTTACAAACCTAAGAACATGAAGCTACGAATCGCATCAGAAATATCTCTTGGAGTACCTCGACTCCTTCTCGGCATTGTAACGGTAAAAAACGCCAATAATTCGCGAACTAATTCGGTGATTCCGCAGCTCATACGCGGAACCATCGCCTCCAAGCAGAAAGAGCTTCAAAAAGTAGTGGCGGAAAGCCGTGAAAGTGTTGAGCTTTGGAAGTTGATTGATAAAAAACCGCGCATTCTGGACGTGCTCGAGACGGTGTCACAAAACAACTATCTGACGTTCGGAAATTCTTTGGAGGATTTGGCATTTTATTTTTCCGTACGATACGAAGTCCCTGTCGTCGCCCTCGACCTCGACGAGGTCTCGGGCGACATCGAACTCTGTCGCGCCGGCGGTAACGAGCCATTTCGCCCACGTGGATCGATCAAACTCGAACACGCGGAATCGAACGAGGTCATCTACCGTGATCGCGCCGGCGTCGTCTGCCGCGACTGGAGCAAGTATATGTCTCAGCGAACGGCTCTCACCAATGACACGCGAAATGCCGCGTGGATTATTGAAACCATCGGAGAGGTATCTCTCGAGAAAATGAAATCAATGCTCAAGGACATGGAAAAAACCATTCGCACATATTGTGGCGGCACCGTGGAAATTGCTATTATCGGAGAGACCGTCACCGAAATCGATCTCGGTGTTACCGGAATCTCAGGCGTCAACGACAGCGAGTACAAGCCGGATCCACGCCGTCTCGCCTTTCATCAGAAGCTCGTAGAAAATTTCGAAAAAATGCGGAAGGATAGCCTGTCAGGGAAAAAAGAAAAAGTCGGCATGTCACTTTCAGCAAAGGCTCCGATCGAACAACTTCCGCCTCCTCCCGCGGAACAGGAACTCTCCGCCCCTATCGAAGAAAAAATGATATCAGCACCCGAGGAAGAAAAAGAACTCCCTCCCCCGAACGAAGAGAAATTATTACCGGCATCCGAGGAAGAAAAAGAACTCCCTCCTCCTGCCGAAGAAAAGCTTCTACCTACTCCGACGAAGAGTGAAACTTCTCTCATCGAAATGCTCACCAAGAAATTTACAAAATCACCTCCGGCACGCAACGATGAGCCCATTCTCCTGAGCGCGCGTATTCAATCCATCCTAAAAAAAGCCATCCAAAAGGCATTCCCGGACGTACAGGAAATCAAAGATTTCGAACCGTTCGTAGAATTAGCCAAAGATGCATCGCATGGTGATTATGCTACGAACGCGGCAATGGCACTCAGTAAGACCCTCAAAAAAGCGCCACAGCAGGTCGCAAATGCCATCATGGAACATTTTGAAAAACCACACCCTGGCGAGGGCGCACCTGGGGTGGATTTTCTTTCAAAACTTGAATTCGCGCAGCCGGGATTTATTAATTTTACCCTTTCTCGCCCATGGGTAGAGGCGCAACTTCCAGAGATTATTTCGAAGAAATCAGTCTACATCAAGCCGGATATCGGGCAGAAGCAAACCGTTCTCGTCGAGTATTCTTCACCGAATATCGCGAAGCCTCTTGGTGTCCATCACCTGCTTTCTACGATTATTGGACAGGCGCTCTATAACATATATGACTATCTCGGCTACAAGACTGTCGCGATTAATCACATCGGCGATTGGGGCACGCAGTTCGGGAAATTGACCGTTGCCTACAAGCTCTGGGGAGATAAAAAAAAAGTGGAAAAAGATCCGATAGAAGAACTTCTCAAGCTCTACGTGGATTTTCACAGTGAGGTGGAGAAGGACAAAGTTCACGGCGAAGAATTGGAGCAGCAAGCCCGGGACGAATTCAAAAAATTAGAAGATGGCGATAAAGAAAATACAAAATTGTGGCAATGGTTCGTGGCGATGAGCCTGAAAGATGCGCAGAAAACCTATGATGCGCTCGGAGGAATTCATTTTGATAAAATCCAGGGAGAGAGCTTCTACAGCGACAAAATGGACGATATTGTGAAAGAAGGAAAAGAGAAAAAAGTTTTTGAAGTTGGAGAAGAGGGTGCACTCATCGTGAAATTCGAGAATGATAAATACACGCCATTCCTCGTGCAGAAATCCGATGGTGCCACGCTCTATGGCACGCGAGATCTCGCCGCCGCCAAGTATCGCCTAAAGACATGGGAACCGCTCAAAGTTCTCTATGTTGTCGACGTGGCGCAATCACTTCACTTCCAGCAGTTATTTGAAACGGCAAAATTGCTGGAGTGGTATCCCGATAACAGCACACCTCTCGTCCACGTCTCCTTCGGACGAATGCGTTTCGAGGACGAAAAAATGAGTACACGTAAAGGAAATATCGTTAGATTAAATGAAGTACTCATGGAGGCGGTTGAGCGCGCGAAGAAGATCGTGGCTCAAAAGTCCCCCGACGTTCCCGAAAAAAAGCACGCAGACCTCGCGCGCATCATCGGCATCGGCTCGGTAAAATACAATATACTTTCCCAAAATCGCACTACCGATATCGTATTTCAGTGGGACAAGATTCTCTCACTTGATGGCAACAGTGCGCCATATTTGCAATACACCCACGCTCGCGCCAGCAGTATTCTCAAAAAAGCGAACACGGAAAAACGTAGCGACCGCAAAAAATCTGAAAATCAATTTACCCTATTCGAAGCGATTTCCAAATCTGAACGTAGTGAAGATTCTGATCCCGCTTCCGATGGCGTATCCGAAAAAGCCCCTTGTGAGCTGATTCTCGCCGCCCACCTCCTCAAATTCGCCGAAGCGGTCACCCGTGCCGCCGACGAGTACCGTCCAAATCTCATCACGAACTACCTCTACGAGACCGGAAAACTCTTCAATACATTCTACCACGAAGTACCCGTTCTCCAGGCAGAATCAGAGAGCCTCCGCGATTTCCGCCTCGCCCTCACACGCGCCACCAAGCTTGTTATCAAAGAAGGCCTCGAACTTATCGGTGTCGAGGTCCCGGAGGAGATGTAATTCATTATCAATCATGGATATGAACGAACAAAAAATGCAAAACGAAACAAGGGAACTTCCTGAACATCGGTATCCTTCACGTCGACTCGGCCTTCAGCCAAAAGATTTTTATACCGGACCCGCCGCGTTTCCCAGAGAACAGAATTTTGGAAATATACAAATACACACCACGGAATTACCCGAGCGCGGGAGGTATTCGATTTCCATCACTGATCAGAAAGGCCAAAAGGCAGGCATCACTACTGCCTGCGCACGAGAAACATTGCCGAGTATAATCAATTCGATACGGGAAATATATCGTACCACTCGAAACGACCCCGAGCGTCAAATTCGTGCGATGACCGTGAAACTCATAATGCTGATTCTCGCAGCGGACAAGGCTCCAACCGTAACATTTCAGTCCGTACCTCAGGACACCCAAGACGATGGACGATGGGGATTGCGTGTCGACGACATGAAGATGGAATTTCGAAAGGGTTCCGACATCGTCGGAATAATTGCATCTGCCCTCTCGAAACACGCCAAAGATGTGATCAACATCCCGTCCAAACCCGACATTTCACCACCGCCAGTCGCACCACTGGAACCCGTGGAGCCACAGCAACAACAGGCATCGCTTAAGCCGGCGGGAGTCGTAGTACAGCCAACGGTGGTACGTCGATCCAGTAGGCCAACGATCCCTGCGTCCCCGATCCAAAGCTAAACACTCACAAGAATAGACCTCACGCAAAACCCTCTTCCAAATTTAATTTTCCTAGGTATAATCTCTGAGTCAGTCAAATGTGCGAGTGCACAGCGCGAGCGCGCAACAAGCGAAGGATCTGGCTCTGCTAGTCCTGAGCACAGTGAGCTTATCATCAAGGAGAGATGGCCGAGCGGTTGAAGGCGATAGTCTTGAAAACTATTAGGCGCGCAAGCGTCTCGTGAGTTCGAATCTCACTCTCTCCGCCAAATTTTCACAAAGTGAAAATTGGAGCTGCCTTGAGCAGCGATTCCGTTCCCGTACCCGATTCCATTCCCGCACCCGTTCCCAGTTAACCCTTCAGCGCCAAATCCCTCAAATACCCGGAAATCGAAGTATATCCCTGTTTCAGCGCTTTTTTTTCGATTTTTTTCTTGTCTTCTGCGGTAATTCTGAAACGGATAACTTCTTCGTGATTTTTTCTCTCTTTTGCCTCAGTAATATAATCCGGGAGATATTGAATAAGTTCAGGGACATCCTCATGCAAAAATCCCTGATCAATCCTCGCGGCAGGACACGTAACATGAGTTTCCATTTTATTCAGTCTTTCGAGAGTACAATCATATTTTTTATTACCTACATTTACATAAAACGTAATTGAATTTTTCATGGAGAGATTATATTTGAAGATTTAATAATATTCGAGATTTCGACTTTATAATACGTTGGGCAATCGTTCCCGTGTACCGGAAAAACAATTTCTTGATCTATTTTAGGATGATTAAACTTCTGATGACTTCCTTTGCCTTGTGAATGTTCAAATCCAAGGTACAAGAGAACATGCGCAACTTGAGAGTATCTAAGCGTCGCCGGTCTCTCCAGAAACTTTTTCAACAGCTTCTTTTTCTGTGACATATATCATATGATTACATTATACAAAAATGTAGCTACAATTACAAGGAGAATTTATGCGTATTCTCACCATACACCTCACGCCTAACAAATCTCTGACATTTTTGTAACAAATTAATGACACGCAAGGAGGCGCAACATTGCGGAAAAGATAAAAAGAATCTATATTGCAATAAATTATTTATTTCTAAGATAACAACCACCCACGAAAAAAGACAAAATCATCTACTGGCTGACAACAGGAATTCTCGGACTCTTCATCCTACCGGGAATATTTTTTATCAATAGTCCCGTGGCGATGGAAGGTATCAGGCATCTCGGCTTACCGGAGTGGTTCCGTTTGGAATTAAGTATCGCAACCTTCATCGCAGGACTAGTCTTGATCATCCCCGCGATCAAAGGGAGAATCAAAGAATTCGCATATACGGGCCTCGGAATCGTCTACATCTCCGCGTTCATCGCGCACCTCTCGGTGGATGGTATTGTACCGATATCATTCGCTCCGGTCATCGTATTCGCTATCCTGATGACTCCATATATGTATTATCATAAGTTGAAAAAATAGTACGATGAAAGAACAGAAAAAATAATGCTCTCTTTCATCATGATAATGCTCATGATAATGCCGACCCAGACCATGGCGAAAGATTGGTACCGTCCAGCCATCTCCGCCACCTGGCAGTGGCAACTTACAGGAAAAATAAACCAAAACTATACCGTGGACGTGTATGATATTGATCTCTTCGATACTTCCCCTACCATCATTTCCAATCTGAAATCATCAGGGAAAAAGGTGCTTTGTTATTTCTCTGCGGGATCTTCTGAGAATTGGAGACCGGATTTTAAAAAATTCAACAAAGCCTCACTTGGAAAATCTCTGGAAAATTGGAATGGCGAAAAATGGCTGGATATACGCAAAAAAAACGTGATGGACGTAATGTCATCTCGCCTCGATCTCGCCATAGCAAAAGGGTGTGATGGCGTAGAGCCTGACAATGTCGATGGGTATGAAAATAAAACAGGCCTCAAGCTAACTCGAGAGGATCAACTCATATTCAATCGTCGTCTTGCCGATGAGGCGCACAAAAGAGGCCTCACCATAGCGCTCAAAAACGCCGTCGATCTCGCTGCGGATCTGGTAGACAGTTTCGATCTCACCATCAATGAAGAATGCCACGCGTACAACGAATGCGATAAATTAGCCATATTCACGAAACAAGGTAAGCCGATTTTTAATGCCGAATACAAATTCAATCAAAAACTCTGCGACGAATCAAAAAAGAAAAACATCAGAACATTAGTCCTCCCGAAAAACCTCAACGATTCAAACCGAAAAAGTTGTGACTAAATGACATAAAGTTCTCCGATTTTCCCTGGAAAGCCACCGAATAGCGTGATATAAAGAACTCCACCTTTATATTTTTTCCATGTCCAATCGACCGGGCGAAGACGCAGCAATCTCAGCAGCATCTGCTGATGCGGAACGAGTGCAGGTAGTACAACCGCGCCTCTGGAATCCCGCGCAGGCTATCCACGACGGAGTCAGGCGTAAATTTGGCGAGTGGGGTGGCGTGAATGAGTCAATAGAGCCATCCACGACGTTCACGACGATGAGGCCGGAGATCATGAAAGATATGTTTGAAGGCAAAGTAGGGGTAGAAAATGGTTGCTTCCTCTACGCGAGGCATTTTGCTCCGAATAGTTTGAGTTTAGGCTTGCGACTTGCGGCGATGGAAGACATGGAAATCGCCTATCCGACCGCCAGTGGCATGGCAGCGATCACGACAGTACTTCTGCAATTACTCTCGCCTAACGACCACGTCGTATCAGGTGGAGCCATTTACGGAGGAACTCATGCGCTTCTCGAAAAGTTTCTTCCTCGATTTGGAATTCATACGACATTTGTTCGACCATCGGATACCAAAGGTTTCGAGCAAGCTATGACGCCGCAAACCAAAATAGTATACGTAGAAACACAGGCGAATCCAACGATGGAAATTGCGGACCTTTTGAAACTCGCGGAAATCGCTCACGCACATGGCGCGCTTCTTGTGGTGGATAATACATTTACTCCTTTGATATTCACGCCGAAACATCACGAGGCCGATATTGTTGTTCACTCTACGACGAAATTTATTAATGGAAGAAGTGATGCGATCGGCGGCGCAATATCGTGCAGTCACGAATTACTTTTGAAAATGATGGATCTCAATACGGGAACATTGATGCTCACCGGTCCGGTGATGGACAGTAGAAATGCACATCAGCTGAATATGTATCTGAACGACCTTCCGCTGCGAATGAAGGCACACTCCGAACGGACAATGACATTCGCGCAGCGGATGGAATCCATGGGTCTCCCCGTCACGTATCCGGGTCTCCCCTCGCACCCGCAGCACCAACTCGCAAAAAACATGAAAAATCCTGACTATGGTTATGGCGGCATGATGAGTGTGGATTTAGGAAATCAAGACCGCGCGACGGCGTTCGTAAAGGAATTGCAACGGCTTGGTGGTGGCCTCAACGCCGTCAGCCTCGGCTACTTCGACACCCTCGTTTCCATCTCCGGAACATCAACTTCCTCGGAAATAGACGGAGCGGAGCGCAGCGCTATGGGGCTTTCCTCGGGCCTTACTCGCCTTTCTATCGGATACACCGGTACCACCGAATCCGAATGGGACAAAATGCAGCAAGCCATCGAATGCGCACGTAGAGGCTCAAAATAACAAGAGAAGAATCTCAATCGCTCGGCCCATACAGCAGGTCACTGAACTCTCCTCGACCAAAACTATCCCGTAATTTATTCATAGCATTACGTTCAATTTGACGTATTCGCTCACGAGTTAAATCAAGAGCATCGCCAATATCCTGGAGAGTTGGAAGATCGTCAGTCTCATGCAGGCCGAGCCGCATAGTGAGAACCTGATACTCTCGATTATCCAAAGTAGCTCGAAGTTGTTCGCGAATGCGTCGGCCGACAACGGCCACGGAAAGTGAATTATCAACGGCGTTCTCAGGTGATGAAAAAGTATCGAGCAAGGTAAAATCTCCATCCTCACCGATCGGAGTAGAAAGTGATACCATCTGGGTAGCGCGATAGTCATGAACGGTTTCTTCGAGTTCTCGAACAGGAACTCCGACAACATCGGAAACTTCCTGCATCGTAGGTTGACGACCCAGGCTGTCCGAAAGCGCAGAAGTGGCTTTCCCCAATCGATAATACTGTCGTTGCGTCGACAGAGGGAGACGAATAGGTTTTCCGGACGAATTCAAGGCACTGGCAATAGACTCACGTATCCACCAATAGGCGTACGTGGAAAATCGATTCCCCATCGAAGGGTCAAATTTTTCAACCGCCTTGAAGAGTCCGATATTTCCCTCTTGAATCAGATCCTGAAGCTCAAGTCCCCGATTGAGATATTTTTTTGCGATAGAGATAACTAGCCGGAGATTGGCGCAAATAAGCTGTTCTCGCGCTTGTGAATCCCCTGCTTGTACGCGACTACCCAGGTCTTTTTCCTCTTCAAATGTAAGGAGTTTGTATGAACCAACTTGTCTCATGTAAAGCTGAAGAACCGCATCGGTAGTGCTATCCGGCGCAAAGCTGGGAATAGAGGGGGAAGGGTGGGGAGATAAGGGCATAGAAGAATAATAACAGTAAATAGATGAATAACGGCGGCGAAATCTAGCAAATCCCACGTGAGCTGTAAAGTGTTTCGTGCTTAGCTTAAACGTTAATTGCCATGAGGGCCGCCCGTGGCTTTCTGAATAATATCCACGATCATACTCATCTTTTCCTCACTCCAGAACAGATGATTTCGGTAGCCCTCGGGTAGTGGCCTTTGCAGGCCGAGACTTCGTCCACCAATATGAGGCGGCAGTTGAATCGTTTCAAAATTTCCGGGAAGAATTTGCGCCTCGAGAGGGACGACACTATCCGATCCTCCACCCTGGACAATAAGGAGGTGATGTGCGGCATCAAGTTCTTGTATACGTTCAACCGCCCGACGCATATATTCCGGACGCATCCGATAATGCGCCCCACACGCCATAAGCGGAGGGAGTAATGTCGGTGGCTCGACGGTAACTTCGGGATGCAGCGGACCCTCGATGAGGATGGCCATTGGGATATTTTCAAAATCCATCTCCAGTGCGGCAAGGAGAGCCGTATACGCCCCCAGAGAGCGTCCAACGAGCAGGACATTCGACTCGCCAAACTGTCGCACGCTATCGGCGATCACCTCGCGAATCATCGTTACCGCCCTCAGGATGGAGAGACGGGGATCTTCTTTCATCGAGCTGACAGGTGTAGGGGCGATGGTTCGCAGAAACCGAGGATGCAGCTTCTCTCTCAGGGCCTGCTCTATTCCATCATCCTTTCCATCCATGAGCAGTCCTGCAACATTGATGATATCGACAGGTTTCATGGGAGCATTGTAGCATAAATTGGCATTTTACTCTAGGAAACAAGCTACGGCAGGGGTTATACTGCCAGGGTAGTATCATAACCAAACAAACATTTGAAAAACGGCATAAAAATATCATTAACGATCATACTGATAATCCTGATGGCATCGTCGGGCACGGCAGTAATGGCAAAATCGAAAAAGAACCAGAAGCAGATTGTGAAAAAAATGGCGCAACTCAAGACGCCATCAAAGGAATCGGTGACTCCCCCTGCGACATCGGCACCGCTTCCAGTTCCAGTACAGACAACGTGGTATCATCCGGGCGTATCAACAACCTGGCAATGGCAGCTTGCCGGTACCATCAATCCGAATTATTCGGTTGATGTGTACGATATAGATCTTTTCGACACGTCCAAAGAAATGATTGCACAGCTCAAGTCATCGGGGAAAAAAGTAGTATGTTATTTTTCCGCAGGGTCGAGCGAGGACTGGCGTTCGGATTTCACGCAGCTGGATGCGGTTTCTCTCGGCAAGCCGCTGGACGGATGGAAGGGTGAAAAATGGCTGGATATTCGCACGGGCAATGTGGTTAACTTCGCAATCTCTCGCCTCGATCTCGCGGTCGTAAAAGGTTGCGATGGCGTCGAGCCTGATAACGTCGATGGGTATGAAAATAAAACGGGCTTCAGTATAACCAGAGACGACCAGCTCATATTCAATCGTCGTATCGCCACCGAGGCACACAAAAGAGGCCTTGCCATAGCACTCAAAAACGCCGTCGATCTCGCCAGCGATCTGGTACATGATTTTGATCTCACGATCAACGAACAATGTCATACATATAACGAATGCGATCAGTTGGCCGTATTCACGAAACAAGGTAAGCCGATTCTCAATGCTGAATACAAATTTACGTCAAAACTATGCGCCGAGTCGCAAAAGAGAAATATCAGAACATTGATCCTCCCAAAAAATCTCAACGACTCAAGTCGTAAGAGTTGTGACTAAATAATACGTTATATTTTTCACATGAAAATCACCTCAGCCACATTTGTAAAAAGCATCACCGGCCTCGATCATACGTTGTCTGACGGTACGCCGCAGGTGGCATTCATTGGCCGTTCGAATGTCGGTAAGTCCAGCACGATCAACTCATTTGCCAAACAAAAAGGCCTCGCGAGAGCCAGCTCCTCCCCCGGCCGCACCAAAGAAATAAATATCTTCCTCATCAATAAATCATTCTACCTGGTCGATCTCCCGGGGTATGGATTCGCCAAGGGTTCGCGCGCGGGTATCGACAAATTCCAAGATCTCGCCTACTGGTATCTGCTCGAATCCCCCTACAAACAAAAAAAAGTCATCCTCATCATCGATGCCAATGTCGGCCCGACAGGTGATGATTTGGAGATGCTCTACGGTTTGGAAATGCAAAAAAAGAGCATCGTCATCGTGGCAAACAAGGTCGACAAACTCAAAAAATCCGAATATGTAAAACAGTTCAGAATGATCACAGGAAAAATCAGAGGCCATAAACTCATCCCCTACTCCGCGGAAAAAGGCATCGGAGTCAGCGAACTTGCCCGCGAGATCGTATGATGGGACATAAACATCCGCGAGAGAATCTTTACTCAAAACTTTTTTCTTGATACACTTCAGACATGAAAAACAATTCAAAAAACGCCATTCTCGGACTCGTCTGCCTTGTGGTTATCGCGGGTATCGCTTTTGAAGCGAAGACCATTATGAAGCCGGGAATCTACGACGAATTCACGCAGTGTCTTTCAGCAAAAGGTACGAAATTCTACGGCGCGTTCTGGTGTTCCCATTGCCAGAATCAGAAAGCGCTTTTCGGAAAATCAGCAAAACTTCTCCCGTACATAGAATGTTCCACGCCCAACGGACAGGGCGTGCTTCCCGTATGCCAGGAGAAGAAAATCCAAGGCTATCCGACATGGGTATTTGCTGACGGCACGCGTCTCAGCGGAGAAGTAGCTCTCCAGACGCTCTCTAGCAAGACAACGTGCAAATTGCCGGAAGGCGCGCCAAAACCCGCCGAAGAGGCACCAGCACCAATTCCGCCGATGGCAGTACCGGTATCATAATAAAATATCATGCCCCCTGTCGACATCATCAACAAGCTCCTCGCGCTCGCCACCATCGGTGGTCAAGTATTTATCATTGCGGGTGCGATATATGCTTTTGTACAAAGAAGAAAAGTACATGATAGTATCATCCAATTCTTTGCCCGCAATGCGATGTTTTTTTCATTCATTATTCTTCTGACCGCCATGGTAGGCAGCCTCGTCTACTCCGGATTGATCGGCTACGCCCCCTGCGATTTATGCTGGTATCAGCGAATATTCAGCTACCCGAGCGTCTTCATGCTTGGCATGGGAATGGTTCGGCGTGAACACAAAATCATCGACTACGTCCTCATGTTATCCATCATCGGCAGTATCATCTCTCTGTATCACAACTACATCACCTTTGGCGGCGAGAGCTTCCTCCCGTGTCCTGCTAATGGTGTATCGTGCACCAAGCTTTACGTCTATGAATTTGGCTATGTCAGCATCCCTATGATGATGCTCACAGCATTCGCGCTCACGATCTTCCTGCTCGTTATTCAGAAAAAGTTTACGTCCGTGAAGTAACTTTTTTCAGCATCCTCTTCACCAAAAACACCGGTAGGCCGATGACATTATTGTAGTCTCCACGAATTTTCGTAATCATTTTTCCACCCTCACCCTCGATGGAAAAAGCCCCGGAAATATGGAGCGCATCTTTTTGATGTGCCAGCAAATCCACCTCGGCGACACTCATTTTTTTAATCCGCAAATCCGTCACGGCATAATCAACCGCCTTCTTCACGACCAGACCTTTCTCGTTAGTCTTCACCACGGCGACACCAGTGTATACTTTGATCACACACCCACTCATTGACCGAATCAATCGTCGAGCATCTGCAATCGACACCGGCTTGCCAATTTTCACACCCCGACACGTAATAAAGGTGTCCGCCCCGACAATCACACTATTCGGAAATTTCCCAGCCACATGCATCGCCTTCCCCAGAGCCAGAAACTGCGCCAATCTCCACGACGCTCGATACGCGTTCATATTCTCATGATACCCGCTCGCGCAGGACTCAAAGGGCTTCCCGAGCTCTTTCATCAGCTCTCTGCGTGCCGGCGACCGTGATGCGAGAATAAGTTTCATGGGAAAAGTATAACCTACAAAGCTGGATTTTGACAGGAAAAATTATTGTGCTTTTAATTGTGCTTTTATAGGGAAACTGTCAGAAATTATTCAACAAAAATTCAATAAAATTTCAGAATTTTGTTAATACTGAGGCGTAGAGTGATAGATATGAATAATCGATTTTTTGAATGGATTGGCTTAAAGAAAAAATTAAATGACAAAAATGATATCGTGCCGCACGTCAACGAGGGCGATATTTGGTGGATAAGCGTAGGTGAGAATATTGGGAGAGAAATAAATGGAAAAAGCCGAAAGTTCTCGCGACCGGTAATCATATTTAAAAAACTAGCTCATGGGTTTTATTTTGTCATCCCGGCAAGTACGCAAATTAAAAACAGCTCATGGTATATCTATTATCAATGCCAATCAATAGAAGCCGTTGCATGCCTTCATCAGGCAAGGGCAGTAGATCATAGACGATTACTCGAGAGAATGGGAGAGTTGGACAGTAACGATTTTGGAAGAATAAGGGATGGATTTATAAAATTATACACCTAAAATTTGCCCCACCTCTTGCGAGGTGGGGTCGCGGGGAATCCCGAATAGGAACCAATTATAGCAGAAATCGTATTTCACCACAACAAAAAAGAGCCCCCATTGCTGAGAGCTCCTTTCGTACATTCAAGATTGAACGTCGCTCGAGAAGACTACCAAGATGGTCTGTCTTCACGTGGTGAGAATGAACGTCGTGGACGGTCAGTTCGTGGTTCCATAGGACGAGCCTCGTTAACAACGAGCTTACGACCCTGCTGGTCATTGCCATTGAACATAGAGATAGCGGCCTGAGCCTCTTCTTCTGTGACCATTTCAACGAAGCCGAAGCCCTTTGAACGACCACTCATTCTGTCCATGATGATTGCTGCTGTTTCGACGTTACCTGCTGCTGAGAAGAGTTCTCGGAGAGAATCTTCAGTTGCTGAAAACGGAAGGTTTCCAACGTATAGTTTTTTTGCCATATAAATATAATTATGCTTCTTTAAATAAATTGTTTCGTAAGACGACCTCTTTTCCCTAGCGCCTTTGGACTTCTTGATCCTTAATTATTGGACCCTACCCACTTGCGCGAGAGAAGAGAAGCTTATGCGTGCTGACCTATGAGAAAACTTACGGACCCAAGGTACGCTTATAGACCATTAAAGTCAAACAAATCCAGGATTCCAGCTTTGTATGTTTTGCCCTACAGCTTCGGGCTTTTAGGGACATTGTGGAGATTCCTGAAGTCATATGATAAGCTGAAAAAGTATGCACAAAAAGCTAACCAAAAAAGTACTAAAGGCGATCGAGTCGTGGATTGGGATAAGGCTGAACCTGAGGCAGAGGTATCGAATAATCGTACGGTCGCAGCCTCGAGCACATAGAAAAATTAAGTTTACTCAGGAGAAAAAACTCGCCAAGGCTCACTTCGCAAAACGTCTCTCGGAGATTTCAAACACGCACGCTATTTCATACAACAAATTTCGCCTCTCCAGCGCGAAAACCCGTTGGGGGTCGTGCAGCAGAAAAAGAAATATTAATCTCAACTGGAGGCTGATTTTCGCCCCACCTGGAATTCTCGACTATGTTATTATGCATGAGCTCTCCCACCTCACGCATATGAATCACTCCAAGGCATTTTGGGCCCACGTAGAGAGGATGATGCCGGATTACAAAACGCACCGAGCATGGCTGAAAAAAAACGGAAGATTGCTTTCGAGAGCGACGAATAAAATACAAATCCATTGATCTGATTCTATGCCTCAAATCCTTTCCGCTCTCAATTATTTTAATCATATTTTGATTCCATATATTTTAACGTTTGAGCACGTGGGATTGGCATTTTCGGTAACGGTATGCGTCGTCGCGTTACTTGAATGTTTTCCGGTTATCGGATATTTGATGCCGGGAATGGTGATGCTCTATGGCGCGGCGGCCTTTGCGCTGCGACAAGATCTCGTACCGAGCTACATTATTTTTATGGCGATAGGGAGTTTTTTGGCGGATATAATGAGCTATTATATGGGAAAAAGAGGAGATGTTATGATGATGAAGCATGTAGAGAAAAGGAAAGAAGTGGTTGAAAAAATTCACGGTTTTTTACGAAAATATGGAGCAGCCGGAATTATTATTGGTAAAAATATCGGAGTCATTCGCCCAATGATCTCATTGATAGTGGGTACATCAGATATGAGCCTTCGAAAATTTCTGATGACTTCATGGATCGCCTCGGTTATTTGGCCTTTTCAGTATCTTATCTCCGTATATTACATCAAGAAATACGGCGGCCCGATAGGAGTATTCGTACAGCGTTTTTGGATCGTGCTCCTGGTAATAGTTCTCGCATATTGCGTGATAATCTGGCTGAAGAAACGGATGTTACACAAGAAATAAAATTAATACGCCGAAGGCGATGCGGTACCAGGCAAATCCGCGGAATGAATGCGTGCCAATAAATCGAATAAACGTTTTTACCGCCACGAGAGCAGAGAAAAAAGCGACGATAAATCCAACCGCAAAAACAGGAACATCGCTCGAGCTAATACTTCCTGCGCTTTTGAGTAAATCATATCCCGTCGCAGCGAGCATCGTTGGAATAGCCAAGAAGAAAGAATATTCCGTCGCCGTTTTGCGATCAAGTTTCGTAAGCATACCCCCAATAATCGTCGAACCGGACCTAGAAACGCCAGGTATAAGCGCCAAAACCTGCGCCACGCCAATCCACATCGCTTGAGGATATGTCACGCGCTGAACAGCATTTTCCGCAGGAGTACTTGTAGCTTTTCTTCGTAGAAACGCCTCCACTCCCAAGATAACAATACCTCCACCGATAAGCGATAGCGCGACAATGGAAGGAGTAAATAAATGGGCCTTGATGTATGTGTGTGCCGCCAATCCGACCACAGCCGCCGGCAAAAAACTCACGAATACTTTCATCCAGAACTGCACCCAGCCAGCCGAAAAATCCGGCTCAGCAGACGTCCCAGCAGGGACGCTCCTTGGGAGTTTGTCCCTTGGGGGGAAGATCTTTTTTTTATACAACCACACCACCGACAAAATCGCCCCTAATTGAATAAATATCTCAAAGGTCTGTGCCGCAGGTCCATTGAATCTCAGTAAATCCCCCGCCACAATCAAATGCCCCGTCGACGATATCGGCAGAAACTCCGTCACGCCCTCCACGACACCCAGTATTATCGCCTTTCCTATCTCAACAAGTGAAAAATCAATCATGGACGTATCCTACAGGATTTACGTCTCAGGAAGAAGTTTTTTTTGCGCAGCAATTGCCGCAATTTGGTCTTTGTACTTGGTCGAAAATTCAGTCAGGTCGAGGATGGAGGCTTTCATCATGACGCCATGCATCCAGCTCTGGTGCTCGGGAGATGGGTAGGCGATATGTTTTGCTACGTCGAATGGATGATTGAGGTCCATTGTCGCCCTAGTGCGCTTGGTGACAATCTGAATTTCGGTTATGAGGGTATCTGCGAGATTACCTTTTATGGCATATGGTCGTATCCAATTCGTATTGATGCCGCGAAACGGAGATGCGTATTTTTTTGACCTGTCTCCTGGATAATAAAAACCACGTGCCGCGAAGAGGCGAAGATCAAGTAGTTCAGGGAGCCGATGGTGCAGACGATAAACAGTACTGTATAAATCGGCAATGCTCGGAGTTACATATCGTAAACGTGAAATATCACCCACAAGAAATTTATCTGCCTTTATGGATAATTTATGAGCAAGTCTCTCTGGCGATTTAATACCACCGTCTTCAAGCCAACATACGTAACCATCATCGATATCTCTACCGGCATTAAGGGCTAATTGTCGCACGCGCTTACGATGCTCTAGTGTAATGATTCTATTCGGCAGTTCCGGAACATCAAAAGCTGTGCTCTCGTCAGGTTCCCATGTTCGCACGCCTTGCATGATGGCAGATATGAAGTCGCGAACCGTTTGTTGAAGGGCCTCGAGCCTCTCTTTAAGTTCTCCATTCTCGCCCTGAATGCTTGCATCCATCTCTCGCATGAGGTGCACATCACCCTCCCTCGCCCTAGTGACGTTTGGAGGAATACGTTCGAGAAGATCATTGAGATAATTCGGTGTCATAAAGCTGATTTGTGAAAATAGGCAGTGACGTCAGAGAACCACAATAGAACAATACTATATATATGTCAAGTATTGAAGCTGAGCAAAGCTGGAAATTCGGCACGAGGCGGTGTGCCTTTGAGGAGGTATATATAGATTCCTTATATATTTACTATATAAAACATATACCATCATAAAAAGTATCCCCGCCCGGGCTACACTCCAGTCAGTATTTTTCCTAGTCAGCTACGAGGAAATGCGTTACAATCCGGCCTGCAAGCCAGCGCGCGGAGAGATACCCAAGTGGCTGAAGGGGCGGGATTGCTAATCCTGTAGTAGGGTTTCGACCCTAGCGAGAGTTCGAATCTCTCTCTCTCCGCCAGTAGACACGCAGTGTCGGATTTTGTTCCCGATTTTCAATGAACAGTTTCAATCAAAACGATCCAGTTGCATTCTTCCGAACCGCCAAAAAGGCGATAGGAGTTATGCGTGAAGCGGCAAAAAAAGATCCGGAAAAAGTAAAAATGTGGAGTGACACGATGTACAAAGATCGTTGGAGTAATTTCATATGGTCAACAATTTTCAGTATCGTACTTTGTACGGCGCTGTATTTCGAATTGAAATTCCGCCTCGCTCTCGGATTGATTGGAGGAGGAATGATTATTCTCGTGACCGGCGCTCTCGCGCTCTTGAGTCTATATACGATGCATACCTACATCAAAATAATTATCACAGGGAAGAGCGATATAAAGTTATAAGATTTCTGCATTGCCGGAGAAATTATCCCAAGAGCTCTTCGATTTTCAAGAGTCTATTATATTTCGCCACGCGCTCACTTCGGCAGAGTGATCCTGTTTTGATGGTTGGGCAGTTCATACCAACGCACAAATCCGCCAGAGTCGTATCCTCGGTTTCACCGCTACGATGGGAAACAATGGGCTTCCAGCCTACACTTTGTGTCAACGCGATTGCGTCAATTGATTCAGAGATAGTTCCAATCTGATTCATCTTAATCAAAACGCTATTCGCTGATTTTTGTTCAATTCCCATTTTGATTCTTGCAACATTCGTCACAAATAAATCATCACCTACGAGTGTCACTTTATCGCCATATTGGGCTGCCATCTTGTTGAAGCCGTCCCAGTCATCCTCGAAGTGAGAATCTTCTATGGAAACGAGAGGATATTTCCCAATCAACGTCCCATACCACGCAATCATTTCGTCCGAAGTGGCGAGCCCGGGTGCATTTATTTTGCACCGATATTTCCCATCTTCATAGAAGCTACTCGCGGCGACGTCCACGGCAATTTGGACTTGCTGCGTCGTATAGCCGGAATCGGATATGGCCTTCAGCAAGAGATCAAACGCCTCTTCATTCGATGCCAAGTGTGGGGCAAAACCTCCTTCATCTCCTACGCTTGTAACCATTCCTTGCTTGGAAAGGATACCTTTCAATGTATGGAAAATTTCCGCACCAGCCCGAAGTCGCTCGGCAAAGGTAGAAAAGCCGGACGGTACGAGCATAAATTCCTGAATATCCAATCCGCTATCGGCGTGCTTACCTCCGTTTATCACATTCATAATCGGAACGGGAAGACCGAAGGTCGTATTGTTCCCGAGTTTTCCGAAATATTCAAAAAGCTCAATGCCATCTCGTTTGGCGCATGCACGTGCAAACGCCATCGACACGCCCAAGATCGCGTTCGCTCCAAGCCGTGACTTGTTAGGAGTTCCATCCAGTGCAATCAGAAGCGAATCCAGCGCGCGCTGATCGGCGATTTCTTTCCCCTGCAACGCACCAAAAATCTCCGTATTTACATTCCCGACGGCCTTCAAAACGCCTTTGCCGCCATATCGTTTCGTATCCCCATCGCGCAACTCCACTGCCTCGTGGATGCCCGTCGAGGCTCCGCTTGGCACACGAGCGACAGCGAGTGCGTCCCCGTTCCCGCTCCCGTTTTCATTCTTTAATACCATCTCCACCTCCACCGTGGGGTTCCCCCGTGAGTCCAGAATTTCTCGTGCGTGAAGTGATGTAATGATAGACATATCGACCGCATCATAACAAAAAATACCAAAAGAGCAAAAAAATATATCATACAGGCCATTGACACATGTATACAAAAATGATAAACTGTATACATGAGTAACGTAATAACAACCAGAATCGACACCGATACGGCAAAACGTCTGAAGAAAGCCGTCGAGAAATCGCACTCGGACAAGGCGACATTTTTACGGAGAATTATTATAAAAGGGCTGAAAGAAGCCGAGAGACAGGATGCTATCGACTCATATTCATCCGGTGAAATTTCCCTGGGAAAATTCTCGGAAATATTGCAAATAACAAAATGGGATGCTCTCGATCTCCTCAAGGAGCGGGGTATTAAATTACAATACGCTATAGAAGATTTGGAAGAGGACCTGGAGATAGACTAATCTACACAAATGAAAATCGTTTCAAACAGTACGCCGGTTATTACGCTTGCGAAATTAAACGCGCTTGATCTCCTCGCGGAATATACGGTATATGTGCCATCGGGAGTACGAGAAGAAGTGCTCGCGAAGGAGTGCGCGGAAAAAGATAGAATTATTCATTTTCTCAGGCAAAAAAACGTACACATCATCACGCCAACAGAAAAACATCCCACCAGTACAATACTCGGAAAGGGCGAGATGGACACGATTCATCTGGCAAAAGAGCAGAAAATATCCATAGTATTGATGGATGATCGACGTGCCAAATCTCATGCCAAACTGCACGGCCTCGTCACCAGGGGAACGATCTGGATTATACTTCAGGCATACAGGAGGAAGAGAATAAACAGGCAGAAGGCGAAAAAATACATGTACCGACTTTCGGAAACAGGGTTTTATATAGGAGAAGAATTTCTTATGCGAATATTGGAAGAAATTGATACGTAAAATAACTTCATTTGCCTAACGACACACACTCCATTACAATCGAAATGCGTACTTATTCACAGCTCTTCTATGAAACTTCTTTCACACCTCGCACTCCTCATGCTTATTATCGGCGGTCTGAACGCCGGATTTATAGGCGCATTGGATTTTAATCTGGTAGAGGCGGCATTCGGAAGTTGGCCGTTACTGGTCGCCTTCATCTATGATATTATCGGTCTGGCGGCATGTTTCATGCTCTATCAGATGGCGATGTGCGCAGCGGGAAGAGGAGGGTGCTGCAAAAAGTAGCAACGTGTTTCTTCACGAGATCCTTGAACTACAGAGCCACACCTCTCTACTTCAACGCCTTCAGCGCCGCCTCCATTTGAGGATCAATCCCCTTCTTCAAATCAGCCTCCACATATTTAACGACTTGGTCGGGCTCGATACCGATCTTGTTGATCGAACGTCCCAACGGAGTGAGCCACTTGGCGATCGTCACGCGCAGACTGGCGTCGCCTTTGAGATGCTCATCGATTTCCTGAACACTGCCTTTGCCATACGTTTTTTCACCGATCACGGTACCGCGCTGCAGGTCTTGTACCGCGCCCGCCACAATTTCCGAAGCCGAAGCGGAGCCGTTATTTACAAGAACCACGAGCGGAATATCACCCAGTCGACCATCTCCGGAAGTGAACTTTTTCTCATCATCTTTTTGATCGCGTTTACGAATCGTTACCACTTCTTTTTTACCAATAAGAAATTCCGACAAAATATCCACCGCCACCTCCAGGTATCCACCGCCATTTTCACGAAGATCGAGAATAATGCCACGTGGTTTTTTCGCGAGAATATCAGGAATAATCTCACCTAACTCGGACATCGTGCTATCGGTAAACTGGTGGAGCGCGATCACCGAGATATTGCGGGGCTTCTCAGTAAGTTCGATACTATTCAAACGAATTTCGTCACGAATAATGTTCAATTCAAACGGATCACCGCTATTTTTGCGATAGATCAGAAGTTTTACCGACGTTCCTTTGACACCACGAATTTTGGTAATCGCCTCGTAGATGGTCATATCGCCGGTCACTCCGTCATCGATTTTCAGAATAATATCCCCGCCCTTAAGTCCGTTTTTTTCCGCGGGAGATTTTTTCAACACGCTCATGACGGTGAGATTTTTTTCTTTCACGCTCAGCTGCGCGCCGATGCCGTCCAACTTCCCCGTCAAATTATTTTTGAATTCTTTTGACTCATCCGGATCCATGAAAACACTATATGGATCGTCAAGCGCCGACACCATTCCCTGGATGGCCCCATAGATCATTTTATCCGAATCAATGGCCGTAGGATCGACGTACTGCGTACTCAGGCGATCCCACACATCCCAGAAGAGCGAGAGATCGGCACGATCTCGAGCGATGCTCCCCCCTATAAGAGATGGAACGCTGGCTCGCACCGGAACTTCTTTAGCAGCTATGCCAGTATGCCCTGCCTGCCATCCGATAAGGAAGAAAAACACCGCCACCACCGGCACAATAATCCAAACTGTTCGCTGCTGCGTCATGGCGACACTATACCCTTACGGAATATTTTTTTCTACTACTTTCCCTTCTTCACCATCTGCGGCGGATAACTCACTACTTCGGCAAACAATCCCGGAGTCACCGTCGTCTGGGCAGTCAGCAAAGGATAGCTCGTCCCGCTTTTCACATTCGAAATCGGCTCCAATGTGAGCACGATCGTCACCTTCGGTTGATACACATTCGTTACCGTGCCGTTTTGTTCATTGGCCTCGGAAAAACCCTTATGAGGATCCTCTGCCGGCGATATATAAAATTTAATACTCTTAATATTCACACGCGACGGCGTAAAAGGTACGAAATCAGAACCATTGTTGTAGGCCTTTTCAATCGGCGTTCCAAATCCGTTCTGTCCCAAGAGGTCAGCGGGATCCGGATAATAGATGAGGAGACCGTTTTGCGGAGGAGAGATATTGATGGTACTGATTTTCTCACGCCCCGAACACGCACTGTCGTCATTCTCACAATGAAACACATGGGGAATCGTATTCTTGGCCGCGTCCTCATACCCCACCATCATCGCGCGACTCATAACGTACGATATTTTGGTATCATCGGACTCATCCCAGTAAATTTTCTCCGGCGCGATAAATGTTTTTTTGGTTCCGTCTGGATTAATGATATACAGTTGCGTTACGCACGCGTGCCCCTTGGACGTGGAAAAAATCGGCTCAAATCCGTCGCAAAAAATCCCACCGGCCGTAACTCCCGACTGATAAAACGCATTCGACTTCTCCGGAAAATTTCCCATCGACGGATTCTTGCCTGTATTCACGCATGATGGATCGACGACAGGACACCCGGATATCTTATTCTTCAAATTATAATAAAACTGCGCCGCATAATGCCCATAATTCATCCCCGGCTCTCCCCCGAGGACGATGCGATTGTAATATTCCTCATAATCTATCGCCCCTCCGCTGATCTCTTTGGATAACTGATCCAGAATAAACTGCGCGTCATCATAGAGCGTATTACGCGAACCAACCTGTTGCTGCCCGCGACTCAGATTCAGAAATGCCCCGGTTGACATCATGCCGACCACGGAAAAAAGGCTTGCCGCAAGCATCACCTCCAGCAACGTAAATCCGGCAGATCTCCCTCGTATACGCAACCAAGAACGTCCTTTTAGCTTCATGTTTGCAGTATACGATACCGTCTCATAATGCACCATTCGGCTTCATTGCTGAAAATATAATACTGTGGTATAATAACAACGATGCAACAAACAAAAAAACAAACCCTTTTTTTCGGCTTTTTTCTGGCTCTGATTCTCCTCGGTGCTCTTCCCCGTACGGTTCATGCTGTAGATGATTGCCAAAAACTCGGAGGCGATACCACCGTGGTTCCCGTTACCGTCTTGGATGACAAAGGGAAACAACACGTCGTCGACAACAGTGGACAGAACTTCTTTGACGGAACCATGCCAAGCATAGACAAGAAGCCGGTCTACCTGGCTCCCGATGGCATGGCGGCATGCGCGCAAAAGGTCGGTGATACCGTCTATCTGAAGGGCTGGTTCTGGAACGACAATCTCGGATGGATCAGTTTCTACTGTCCCGGAGACGGAGGAACCAATCGCAGCATTCCCTGCGGATTGGTTCATTATGGCGTGACGATTGACAACTTTGGCAACTTCTCCGGCTACGCTTGGAGCAGTGTCGGATGGATACGCTTCACCTGCAAAGCCTCTGTTGGCTACAACGACACCAGTGTGTGCGCCCAAAGTCTCTTCAAGGTCAAGATGGAGTTCGCCGCTCCCGCCAACAACCGTACCTGGTTCCCCTACACCTACGCCTGGTCGGACACGATCGGGTGGTTCCAGTTCGACTCGATCAAGGTTCCCTGGTTCACCCTTCCCGATACCATCAAGCCCGACTGCAAAAACAACATCGATAAATGTCTCCGAGAAAAAGACCTCACCCCTGATGAGAAGTTCCTTATTGACGAAAACGAAAATGAAATAAAAAAAGATGGCCCCGGCCCCGGAGGTGGCCTCGATCTGAAAGCAATCAAACTCACCCCCGGCGAAATTATCAACCCCGGTGACGACTTCCCGGTAACGTGGAACAAGATTAAATACTATGGAAACAAGGCCGGCGATAGCGCGAATGGCAAAGCCCTCAATCCCGTCACTCAGGCCGACGTTCGCAATCTCCTCTTCCGCAACGTCATGAAGTGGAAGAAGGTCGCCTCCACCAGCTGCGGTGACAACGGTGGCTACCTCATGAAATTTACCGC
>CALREA010000014.1 GCA_943355055.1 Candidatus Peribacteria bacterium
TTGTAGGAGCAGTATTGTATGAACCACTTGTAGGAGCAGTATTGTATGAACCACTTGTAGGAGCAGTATTGTATGAACCACTTGTAGGAGCAGTATTGTATGAACCACTTGTAGGAGCAGTATTGTAAGAACCACTTGTAGGAGCAGTATTGTAAGTACCCTGCTGCTTTCCCTTATTGGTCTGAGGATTAGTGATTCCTGTCTTCGTTTGAGGATCCGTTATTCCTGTCTTGCCAAAGTCTTGCCAAGGGGAAGTATTGGATTTTTCTTTCTTGTCACTTGTGGACTGATTGAAGTCAAACATACTGCCGCCAAATGGACTTTTTGATGTAGGAGCGGAGTTGAACATCTTCTGTCCATTCTTTTGATCACCACCGGAATAATCTTCTTCATCACCAAAATCCTCCTCATCTTGAGGACCCTGCATCTCGGAGAGTTCATCCAGACGATCTTCAATCTCGTCGGACATATCAGCGATCGTCTCGGTCAATGCAGCCGAAACCTCACTAACCGTATTCGCTTTTTTTACGGCTTTTTTGAAATCACCCATGAGTGGGGTCAATCTGCCGACGAGAAAATTAGCAGAACCCTTAAGGCTCGATCGGATAAGTTTTTTTACTTCTTTGTCTACAGCGGTGACGCATCGGCTGGCCTTAGTAACTGACTTGCAAACCACGGAAACATCGATAGCCCGAAGATCTTCCTCGAGAGTCTCAAGGGCATCAACTTCCTTTGAAGGATCGAACTGCTGGCCACCACGCATGCCACCTCCACCACCAAAACCTTGCCCGATAACACTTGCCTGAAAAAGATACGCAGCGCTCACAGGCGAGAGTACGAGCGCTAAAATTGCGGCTCCGGCAGCGACGCTGGCAGCCAGGGAATTTTTACGACCCTTGTGTGATTTCCTCATTTTTGTTTTTGTTATGGGGTAAAAGAGGATAAACAATATTTTTGTTTATACAACATTATAACATATTAATATAAATACGCAAGTAGTTTGGGTCAGAGAAAGAAAAATTCAGCGTATAATAAGGTTATTACTCTGTAAATTTGCAAATATGCGCATCTCAAAGATTAGTACTTTCACCCTTCTCCTTTGCTTGATTCTTCCGCTCAATTCAGCTTTAGCCGCATCGCACACGCCGGCACTTCAAGCAAAGCAAGCGGCAATATCAACGGTCAAAAAAGAGGTAAAAAAGCCTGTAAAAAAAGCCATAAAGAAGCCAATAAAGAAAAAAGTGGTAAAAAAGTTGGAACAAAAGACAAATTCGGTCACACTCACTCCGGCATCGCACAAAACCCCAGTCATACCCGTAGCAACTCCGACTGAAAAGCCAACTCCAAAAACCTACGACGTATCCATTCAAAACTTCTCTTTTGCTCCATCTGAGCTTAAAATCAAAGTCGGAGACAAAGTAACATTCACTCAAAAAGATTCCACATCCCACACGGTAGATACCGATCCACATCCCGCCCACACGCAGCTCCTCGGCTTCGATTCAGGCTCACTCTCACAGGGGCAGAGTTACACGCATACTTTCACCAAAGCCGGAACCTTCACCTATCATTGCAGCCCCCATCCATCCATGAAGGGAAAAATCATCGTTGAAGAGTAGGAAAAATCTGCTATACTCTTGCAGCGCAGGTTCGAGAAATACCATATATGCCGAAGTAGCTCAGTGGTAGAGCGCTGCCCTGAAGAGGCAGGCGTTGTCAGTTCGATTCTGACCTTCGGCACCATAGAAACGATTCCTCAGCCATCTACGAGACGTTCTATGATTTATTCATGCTTATCTGGGAGCTCACGCCGAAAAATGAATGAGGAGTAAAAAGTTTAAGTGCGACTGATACGGTATATATCGTCAGATTTGGGGATGCCTCTAGGTGAGGAGGATATATTCGACACCTATCTTCATTCTATTACGGGACAATAAGGTGCTTCAGCCACTCATACTTGACATGCCATTTAAAAAAAAGTATAAAAACGCGGCATAAACCTTGTAATACGCATATATGGCCATGGATAGCGCCGGCCGAGCATTCGCAACTCAGTCCCCGGCTTTAACGGAAACATGCATTCCCAAAGTCGACTCTCACCTCATTATTCGCGATCTGGTGGTAAGTGATCCTGATTTATATCCCAAACGTAATCCTGTTTCAGGGGAGATTATCATGAGATATGTGAGTATCGATGAGCTCAGAGGGAACCTTCCCGCGAAGTATCTGGGACGCCTCTCTGATCAGTCGAAGCTGAGATATTCCGGCGGAACGGCAGTGCTTTGTTATGAGACACTGGGTGGGGTCATGGTGCCGGAAATACGAAAAGATGAGCCGATATCGACGGAGAGCGCAAAATTCAGATCAAGAATTGAGGCGGAAATTGCACGTCGTACCGCCGATAGGGAAGGAATATTGATACGTGGAAGTAGTGTCGGGGCAGCATTTTTACTCTTTCATTCAACCATGGAGGGAAGTCAGTCCGGATCAAACTTCGCGACGACATTTCATCGCGATGCGCAGGACGTCCATGGTCAGGGCCACAGGCATGGCGAATCTCATCAGAGGAACATGGATTCTGATTTCGGAAGAATTGTAAGAGTGAACGCATTTGGTGATAATAATCCAGATAATGATATTATCGTGCGGCCACTCAAGCCGGGAACAAAACCCGATGACGGGATGTTTAGAATTCAGCCGCAGGATATGAATCGCACCAGGCTCTCTTTCGACTCGTGCGTCACGGACTTCATGACACTTGCATTTTATGAGAGCACAACAGGGAAGTGGCATCATCACATACTTCCATTCAGTCAGTTCGGGATCAATCCATATGATGGGCGCAATCACTATGCGAACGGATTCTTCACGGGAATTATTTACTACGAAATAAACGGCGAGCTCTACGTGTTTCGTTTGAAAGATCATGCAGCGCGCGACGCCAACAGATGTGATATGCAGCGCACATCAGTAGATATGTTTGAACAGATTATCGAGCGACAGATTGTTGCCGATAGAAGATGGGTCCCGAATGCGCACATCAATGTCGACAATCCACTGACCGGTGAAAAGGGGCTAGGAAACCGCGGTTATGGACGTCTCTATGCAGTTTCAAGCGGACTCGCCCCCGTACTGGCCAAGCCCCAGCGTCAAATGGGTATGATGACGGCTCCAGTTGGTCCATACAAGAATGTGTACATGTTGGACACGGTGTTCCTTGGCCCTCGGCCGGTAAATTCGGTTCTTGGCTCCACGAAAGCGCTTGGAAACTACGCCGAGCCGGTCGCTGCATTCAAGCCATTTGCAGCTACGCACCACGAAGCCATTTTTTGTGCGGAAAACGGTCGCATTCAAGAGGGTATAGGCTGTAACTACGTATTTATACAACATGGAGTGGAGGGCTCAAAGCCTACAATCTTCGTTCCGGATCCAAGCTTATATAATGACATTCTTCCGGGAATCAACACGATGGCCGTCATCGATATGGCACGGCAAAAAGGATATAACGTGATCGTTGCAGGGTTGTATCTCAAGGATGTAAAAAACTTCGACGAGATAATGGTAACCGGCAGCGCGATGGTCGTGCGTGGTGTTAACAGGATTTCTGATCGAAACGGAAATCCGTTATTTCAAAGTCGGCACTCGGCGGGCAGGCCTGGACCGGTGACACAGGAATTTATCGATGACTTCAGCCTCATCTTCCGCCGTGAGCATCCACGTACAGAGTTCAATGCAATGATGCAGAAGATTGGCTAGGAGAAAGGTATTCCACCTCATCACTCACTCAAAAATCCACCCGTCTGCAAATCCACCATCTCACGGTACTCACCGCAAGAATGGAGGAGTTCGGCGTGGGAACCTTTGGCTAGAATTTTTCCGCCATTGATGATGATAATAATATCCGCGTTGCGAACCGTTGAGAGTCGGTGAGCGATAGTAAGTGTCGTACGACCCTCTACGAGTGCCGTAAGTGCTTTTTGAACCTTTGCTTCGGTGATGCTATCAAGCGCGCTCGTAGGCTCATCCAAAACCACTACTTTCGGGCGTTTGAGTATCGCTCTTGCAATAGCGAGTCGCTGTTTTTCTCCGCCAGATAATCGAACCCCGCGCTCTCCGATCAGGGTGTCGTAATCTTTCGGGAGCTTTTCAATAAAGTCATGCGCCTGCGCCGCTATAGCGGCGCCCACAATCTCTTCCCTCGAAGCGTCAAACCTCCCATAGGCAATATTCTGCGCAATCGTTTCGTTGTACAACGAATGTTCTTGCAGCACGGTTCCAAAAAACGATCGATACTCTTCTTGTGCGAATTCGCGAATATCTTTGCCATCCAGAAGAATCTGCCCTTCTGTTGGATCTACCAAGCGAGTAATCAAAGAAACAATCGTCGATTTTCCTGCACCAGAATGTCCCACCAGCGCGATATGCTGGCCCGGCTCGATGACGAATGAAACGTGTTCAAGTCCGAATCCTTTTTTTGACTCAGCAATATTTTTCTCATCACCGGTTCCCTCCCGATAGGTAAATGATACATCTCGAAATTCAATTCGTCCTTTCATATCTTCCAACGAAACCCTCACAGGTTTCTCCGGTTCTCTCACCTCACTTACCTCACCCAGAAGCCCTAAATACTTATCAATATGTCGCGCACGGCGACTATATTGCGGCAGAATATCTCCCAGTAAATGAAGTGGCGCGAGAATTTCATTCAATAAGCCCATAAACATAAACAGCGTACCGATCGTAATCTGACCGTCCTTCACCATAAACACACCAAATCCCATCACCAGAAATCTCGCCAGTACATCGGGATTCAGCATGCTGGCCAATCGCCATTTTTTATTGAGGGCACGCTGCGCGCCCGAGGCGCGCTCACTATAGCCACCCTGCACCTCGAGAAATCGCTTCTCATCCTGATTCAACTTATACGTAATAATATTCGTAATCTGATCACTCAGATGTTCATGCTTTAAGTTCCACAGCTTATTGATCCGATGCTGTTCTTCCTCGTTTCGTTTAATAATCGTAATAATCAAAATCAATCCGGGCGGAATAACAACGAGCGACAGAAGTGTCATCGGTACGTTCACACTCACGGCAATAATCAACATGCCGATAAACCCAAGTGCCGCCGGCAAAAAGCGATTCAGCCACCAGTTAATCATCTCCCACGAAGCGGTATCGGCCTCATCCACGATCTTCGCGAATTGACTCGAGTGTTTCTGTGTATGCTTGGAGTAATCGAGTTGCAGCAGTTTATGATATCCATTCATATGAACCGTCTGTGATGCCACGTTACCAATCTCCCAGCCCAGGTATTGCGTCTCCGCGTTGATGAGATTATTCGCAACCGACAGACAGAACCATATCGCCACCACCACAACCATCATGTGTACCGTCGCCGGATCAAACGACTGTGCCACCAACCCATTCGCCAAACTATCCACAAGGATTTTATATAAATACGGCTGCCCTAGCCTCGCCAACGTCTCGAGCACGACCAATCCCAGCATAAGGAGAAATGACCTCTTTTGCTCCCAAACCAGCGTAAAAATATAACGAAGATATGGCTTCATGAGGGAAATTAAATAAACAGAGCTTCATTGTTTCGGCTTCCAAAACTCAGCATTTTCATGCCTCTTTTGCATGTAACGACACAGTGAGTCGAAAACAGCTTCGTAACTTTTTCCCGCCGCTTGCGCCGCAAGAATCTGTAATACGCAAGTGACATTTTCGCTATTACCAAAGACGCCAGCTCCCCAGGCTCCCGTATGTACCACCTCTCCTCCAGCATTTGAATGGCTCCGGAAACCCTTCAGTGCCGTCTCGAACATACGACGATAATTATCAGGTCTGTATTCACGCCATTTGTTTCCGCTCATATCAATAGCGGCCATCGCGATAATATTCACTTTTGTAGGTGATGATGTTTGCGATATATATTCTCCAACATTTTGTTGCGTAATATTGGCTTCCCTAAGAGCTCGATTTCCATACATCTGTTCACCGGGGCCAACAAATGCATGTGTCCGAAGTGCGCGCATGTAGAGGGGGTCCGCAGTAAGTCCACGGTACATTCCCGCCTTGGGTATTAAATTGGTCTCCATAAGTAATTTTTCTTCCTGAACAAATCCATCGGGGCAGATAACGCCTCCTCCGAATTGATCATTCGCGAAATCAACAATGGCACTCTTTCCGGTGGCATCGGCCAATGAAAAGAATCCTGACCGATACCGTGATCGCAGTTTTGGATTGAAATGTTGCAGTCCCGAATAGCGAAATGAAAAATTTCCACTCGTCTGATAAACCGAATACTGATTATTCGGAACTTCCAGCTGATCATAAAGATTTTTTAGAAGAAGCGCTCTTTTCGAGCCACTCATCTGCTTGTCAGTCTTCACTTTTGCAATGATTTCTCGAAGTTTCTGTTCATCCAGTTGTTCATATCGACCCTTATCGCTACTTATTATTCCCGATATGGCCGATCGAACAACACCGGCGATCGAATAAATCTTCTGGAAAAACCCATCCGGCCTATCCTGGCGGCCTTCCACCGACGTACGCTCTTGTGGTACATTTTTCCCTCTCATAGTTGAACTATACAACATAATACTGAATATAGCAATAATAGCATTTTGGCCTCGCGTTTTAAAGCTGTAGCGAAGCATCCCTTGTGGAAAAATTTCGGCGCCGAAATTCTTGAATAGATCATGATTTCGGATAAAGTCAAACGCGCGTGCAGGCTATTTCACGATGGCTTTTTTAGTCATGGTCATTTGCCTCTTCCAAGCCTTCGGCGTCAAAATGTACTGTAGTTCTACCTCCTCCTCACCTGTGTCACCCTCAGCTCAATTTGTCGCAAGTTTTGGGAATGTTTTTCGAGAGCATTGATCATATCCGAAGGAGCGCCGAGAGAAGTCGGAATATTGTCTTCGCGCTGTGGCGCGGGTGCATTAGTGGAAATCGATCTGGTATCGTCGTTCAGTTCAGGCGCTACTTTTTCAGCCCGGACACGCTCAGGTTCCGGAAAAGTTCTTTCATCAGCCGATTCATCCGGTTTCGCCGATGGAGCCGTGACGGCAGGAGTAGGTCTCTGAGGAATAACGGCAGGAGTATTAACAACCGGAACGCTCACGGCAGGTGCGCTCACGGCAGCAGGCGCAATCGTCTCGACAGGATAGGGAACTCCGGCCGTCTCATAAATATTTCTCTCTTCATTTTTCAGCATCGTCGTAACACGATCCAAAAGTTGATCCCGGTAATTATTTTTTTCAATCGCCGCGATGGCCTGAATACCATTATCTACAACGGTGGAAACTTCTTGAGTAGTCGAATCGTCGATCACTCCGGCCAAGGTCAAATTGCGTGACTCTGCTAATCTTCGTCCCAACATCTTCACCTGAAACTCGGCATGCGCCTCGGGAGTATTCCCCGCGAACGTCTGTTCGATTTTTTCCAAACCGCGCTTCACGGGATAGAGAGGATTACCGTTCGTAATAGTATTATTCGTATAGGCGAAGGTTGAAAGGCCACCGGTAAACAGCACAAAAACAAACGCCGTAACCGTCGCATACGTACGCGTACCCAAGAACATCCAGAAACCACGAGTGCCAGCCTCATGCGCAGCCTCAGACATCAGCACGCCATGGCGCTGCAATCGCTTCTTCATCCGCGCCGCGAATTCAGCCGTAGGCGCAAACTCCTTCTGAAAGGAAGTTAATTTTTTCTCAAATTGTTCGAACTCATCATCGATATCGGGCATAGTAGAGGGGTTAGTCGGCAACATGAGAGGGGAGTATTTTTTGCAATTTTACGATGGCGCGATGGGTGGCAACTTTGACCGTATTTTCTTCCTTCCCGAACATCTCACCCATTTCCTTGTATGAATACCCCGAAAGGTAGTGCAACGTTACAAGTTCTTTCTCGTCATCGCTCAATTTCGCCAAAGCAGCTTTGAGCTCATCGTATTTCATCGCCTGTATGGTGTCGTTTACGGGACTGCTCGAATCCGGCACCAGATTCTCAATCTCATCCAGGGAGGTATGACGTTGTTTGGCAAATTTCTTGTAATGATCGATCAGGTGATTACGGGCAATACCATAAAACCACCCTCCAAACGAGTACTGCTCATCGTATGATTCGAAATGTTCAAACGCTTTCAGGGAGATTTCCGAGACGAGATCTTCGGCCAGCTCACGATCGCATACCTTGCTCAAAACATAACGAAAAATCTTCGGCATGAACTCTTCATAATAATTTTGAAATGATGCGAGGTCTTTCACGACAAACAGGATAATTCAGATTGAGAAAAAAGACAAAAGAGAATAGGATGAAACCTAAGTATCAGTCGTCTATTTCTTTTAACCCCATTTTCCTATGAAGATACAGTACTCCATGAAAAACATGGTCGCCTGGGAAGAGAAGCGAGTGAAGGAATATATGCAGGACAAGACTCCAAGTCTGGAAAAACTCATCACTCATTTCCAGGACGATACGGTTAGCCTCACGGTTCGCGGTGAGAGATTTGACAAGAATAACGCCTATCAGGTGGAGTTGATTCTCGAAATTCCCGGAAAGGTAATGGTTGGGAAAGAAGATAGTCACAGTATCGAAAAAGCGATTGACCTCTCAAAAGATCGTCTCGTGCATCAGCTCAAGAAGCATGAGGATCAGTTGCGCAACAAAGGAAAATCAAATTCTTCGCTCAAGCGCGGAATCAAGGAATTAGGAGACGATCGTGCGCATCGATCAATCACTGAGGTTACTATGGATGAAGATCAGGCTCTCGAGAGCATCACCTCAAATGAATCGGAATCAAATCCAATCAGCACCCTCTGATCAGAAGTGTCTTTGTCGAATACAATGACGGGAACCGCGGATACTCCACGGGTCAATCGTCGCATCTCGGTGAGCCTCTCCGGCTCATCAATCACATTATATTCCGTAAAGGAATGTTCGCTCAAGGTGAGGAGATCACGTAGCTGCCTACAAAACAGGCAGGTGGGAGAAGTGTAAATGGTGATACGGATCATATGACAAGTATACACGTCTGATACGGAGCTGCAAAACAGAGTCATTTTGGAATTGAAAAAAGTCTTTGCATAGGCTACAGTATCGCCACTATGAGTCTAAGTATTGGCATCGTCGGCCTCCCCAACGTCGGTAAGTCCACCCTCTTTAACGCCCTGATCAAAAATCGCGCCGCACTCGCGGCGAACTATCCGTTTGCGACCGTCGACCCGAATGTAGGCATCGTGGAGGTCCCGGACGAGCGAGTGAAGAAACTTCGTGACATTGAAAATTCCGAAAAAATTCTCCCGGCGGTCGTCGAGTTTCATGACATTGCCGGACTCGTAAGGGGCGCATCTACAGGGGAAGGATTGGGGAACAAGTTTCTCGCGCACATCCGAGAGTGTGACGCTATCGCGCACGTGGTGCGCGCCTTCACCGACGACAACGTCATCCACGTTCACGGCGGTATCAACCCAAAAAACGATATCGAAGTCATCCACGCCGAGCTCCTGATCGCCGACTCGCAGACCATGGAGAAGCGCCTCGCCAAAGCAATCAACGACGTTAAATCCAACAAGCCAGGCGCCGCGAAACAACTCGACGTACTCCAGAGAGTATCAGACGCCATCGGTGCCGGTACGCTCGTAAAAGATATTCCACTCACTTCCGAAGAAACACTCGTCATCCAAGATCTATTTTTCCTCACGGCCAAGCCAATACTCTTTGTTGCGAACGTTCATGAAAAAGATTTGAAAACATTCGACATACCGAAGGCGAAATCAGACTGGGGGTTACAATCAGACGACATCATCATTCCCATCTGCGCCAAAATCGAAGAAGAGCTCATCGACCTCTCTCCGGAAGACACGCAGGTATTCCTCGACGATCTCGGTATCGCCGATTCGGGTATCAATCAGATGATCAAGAAAGCCTATGAGATTCTCAGCTTGATGACCTACTTCACCGCAGGTCCAAAAGAAATTCACGCCTGGACGATCAAGCGTGGAACACTCGCTCCGCAAGCCGCCGGGGTAATCCACACCGATTTTGAAAAAGGCTTTATCCGCGCAGAGGTTATTGCCTATGACGATTACGTCGCATGCGCCGGCGAAGCCGGCGCCAAAGAAAAAGGCAAGATGCGCCTGGAGGGCAAAGATTACATCGTCAAAGACGGCGATGTAATGCACTTCCGATTTGCACTCTAGCAGGAGCGTCCCTTGGGGGCGACCTAGCAAGCGCGTCCCTCGGGGGAGCGTCCATGGGGGCAACTAATCATGTACCATTTCTGGAATAAACGACCGTCCTAGGAGGAATAAATATCTTTTCGGTGCCCGATCTTGGTAATATCGAAAATAATTTCTGAAGCATCAGAAAATGCACGACATAACAGGAGTCGATAATTCCCTACGCGCAGTCGATACGTTGGAGATCCCATATTTTTCAATAGCTTGAGAGCGGAGAAAATATCAGGATGATTTTTGAGTTCCCGCAGTTTATCGAGTATGCGTTCCTGAACCTCATGCGGCAGAATTTCCAAACTCTTCTTGGCTTTATTGGAAACAATGAATATAGGCATAGGAAAATATGTTTAAATAACGAGATCGCTTCGCCCGGATGCGAGCGACTCCTTCATTTCTTTCTGCAGCTTCTCTCGATTCTTCCATATTTCATAATCCTCCATATAATCCTCAATAATTTCATCACAGCCATCATAGTAGGGAAGCAAGATAATCTTTCCCATCCCCCTATTCGTGACAATATACGGCGTCGTCTCGATCGAGTCGGCAATCTGTCCAATTTTCTGTTGCATCTGTGTAGTGGTAATAATTCGTGCCATAGAGATATATGATTAAATATATGATTACACATATACTATATCATATAGAATGACATATTCAAATAAGAACACTCTGAGAATATCAGACCATTCTAACAAAAAGCTGACACAAGTATTACAAATTTCTGAAACCAATGCGGATATAAAGCTGAGTTATAACAATCTGGCTTCAAAAAGTTTAACTTGACACATTATATATAAAATATCTAATACAGCTTCTTTCTTTTGTAATTCCAATACTCGATTCCCAGATAAAACACAGCGAGAAAGATAAGTGTTACCACGCTCCAGTTGGCGGTAATATCGTAGTACAGAATTTCCCACACCAGAGTCGCCAGGACGAAAAGCGTAATAAAACCGGTGGCAATCAGCATCGATCGCCTTTCTTGAAATTTAGTAACATATCGCGGCGTGAAGTAACGCATGGAAATAGAAAGAACAAGAAGGAGCAGAAGTCCAATATAGACGAGATTGCTATTGGAGGAACGAGCGAAATAACCGACGTAAATAGGGTGAGCAAGCCAGAAACACACGGTCAACAGCGAAAAAATAAAAAACCCAACCTCCTGCACTCGAAACACGCGGGAAACGCTTCCGACACCGTCGAGCTGTTCGAGCTGGGTGAAGATAGTTTGCAGGGTGTCATATTTCTCAAGATCAAATGTCACGCTTACCTCGCCATGTTTGGCAAACAATCCTTTCGCACGTCCATTGAGATTGATGATATTCACCTGAAAATTTGAAAGTACATGGAGAATATCTGACACCATATCAACACGGTCCGCCACGGCGATCTTCAGCTCAATATGCTGGCTGCGAGAGATGGTGCGTAAATGTTGTTCCGGATAGAGACTCTGGATAACATCTCCGGCGTTCAGGGTTCCATCACCGATAGCCGTCAGCAGAATTTTTAGAGTCGGGAAATTATCAAAATGGGATCGCACTAACGCGGTCTGAATTTTTTCATAGGGAATTTCATCAATCAGTCCGATACCGAGGCGGTTAAACGCCTTTTGAAGAAGTTGCTTGCCGATACGGATTTTAGTTTGAGCATCTTCCTTGTTGAGAAACTCACGGATACGACTTTTGGAAACATTTGTTCGTGTAAAATCCAGCCAGTCTCGTTGAGGCCCCGCACTTTCCGAAGATGTGATAATGCGAACAGCATCACCACTTTTTAATGGGGAAAATAGAGGCTTCTTCTGGCCGTTAATCTCGGCGCCTATGGCTTGGTTACCGACATCGCTATGAATGGCATAGGCAAAATCGAGCGCAGTGGCATCTTTGGGGAGATGAATGGCGTCTCCTTTGGGAGTGAAGGCAAAAATTTTATCTTCGAACAAATCGGATTTTACTTTTTCAACAAAACTTCGACTCGTGATTTCCTGCTGCTCCAGATCGAGAATATCCGTCATCCATTGGGTGCGCCACTGGGGATCGGAGGACTTCGCTCCGCGCTTTTTTGAACCTAAAAAATAATGCGTCGTAATTCCATATTCCGCCTCGTTATCCATGTCATAGGTGCGAATCTGAAACTCCGTTAGGGTTCCGTCTATTCCAAAAATCGTCGTATGGAGACTGCGGTATCCGTTAATTTTCGGAACAGCGATATAATCCTTGAATGATCCGCTTTTCGGCTTGAACATGACATGAATAATACCAAGAGCTCGATAGGCATCCTCGATATTTGGCACCAGTACTCGCAACGTAATTAAATCATGTACATCATCAAACGTCTTTCGCTCGGTACGCATTTTCATGAAAATGCTATAAATAGTTTTACTTCGGATAAATACTTTAGCATCAATAGTATGATGCTGTAGCACATCCGTAACACGCTTCATCGTTTCCTCTGTTTTGTGGCTCAGGCGCGACTCCGACTCGGAAATTTTTTCAAAAAAACGCTCGTACTCGGCCGGATAGAGGTAGCGAAAACACAAATCCTGTAGCTCGGATTTGATACCTTGAATTCCTAAGAGACTTGCCATAGGCACATACACTTCCAGCGTTTCCCGGGAGATACGAATCTGCTTTTCAGGCTTGGTGACAAAGTGCAATGTACGCATATTGTGCAATCGGTCAGCCAACTTAATGAGAATCACGCGAGGATCTTTGGCGGTATGAATGAGTAACTTTTTCAACGACTCAATTTGTCGTCCTTCCATATCATTTTGATAATGAACTTTGGAAAGTTTTGTAATGCCCTCAACCAAGAAGGCAATTCGTTCTCCAAAAAGTTCCCCGATTTCCTCAACGGTGCGAGAAGTGTCTTCGGGGACATCATGGAGGAGCGCGGCGATCAGCGTGTCTTCGTCGACCTTCAGAGCAGAAAGAATCCGCGCCGTGGCAATTGGATGGATGATGTAGGGACTGCCATCCTTGCGTAACTGTCCTTCATGGGCGGCTTTCGCGAACTCATAGGCGGCGGTAAACTTCTTCACGTCGAACCCGGGAAGCTGCTGCTTCGCCTGTTTGGCAATATCATGAATCTCGGCAAGAAGCTTGTCCATGGCCATAGAATCAGTAAAACGAATGATATAAACGTACGATAATAATCCCACGTAAAGCTGAATTCGTCAAATCCTTTTTAATCCTCTCTAAAATGACCCTAAAACACCAGCTTGTTTTAAAGCTGAAAATGTGATAGAATGTGCTGAACTAAAAACAAACACACGAATGTCTCAAGTCGATCACATTTATACCAATCTCAGGCCTCTCGGAGGCGATGGCTTCACGAAACCGGAAGTTGCGGTTATGAAGCTCATGCAGGCATATCCCGAGGTGATGCCAAAAAACAGACGCAATCCGATGGGAGGGAAGGTAAGTGAGTATATTCATCAGGCCGTGGTTACCATACTTATTTTCGCAGTATTTTTTGTGGTAATGAATTGGGGCGCGATTACACAAAATGTTTCATGGGAAGTTTTAAAAGCTACGAATGGTACGGATAAAGCAAATCCACTCTACGCGTTGGTTGAGGAGAAAAGGCCGATGGCGCAGGAACCCCTTTCCTTGGTAAAAACATCGAAGCAGGCAAACACGCAAATGCCAAGTTTGCAACTCGAGGTTGCCCCACCCGACACACGTCTGATTATTCCAAGGATTAATCGAAATGTCCCGGTCATTAATGTGACAACAGAAAGCCTCATCAAGAAAGACTGGAGTAAATTGGAAACACAGATGCAGGAGGCGCTTCGATCGGGCGTTATTCACTATCCCGGAACGGCGCGACCTGGCCAGCAAGGCAACGTCGTGATAACAGGTCACAGTTCCTATTTTCCATGGGATCCAGGTCGTTTCAAGGACGTATTTGCCGTACTGCATGATTTGCAGGAGGGTGACAAAATGTTGCTCTACTTCAATCAGCAGCAGTATATCTACGAAGTAACGAGTATCAAAAAAGTCTGGCCATCGGAACTCGAGGTACTCAAGCCATCCACAGAAAACAAACTTACCTTGATTACCTGTACACCGCTCGGAACCAATCTAAAGCGACTGGTGGTCGAGGCGAAACTCATCAAAATCCAATCGTAAAAATCAAATCTAGCAGCGTCATGGAGGATCTCCAGCCGGCACTTCGGATGGCTCGTCGACATTTTGAAGTTTTTGGAGAAGAGCGTCTTCGTTCTCCGTTTCCTGTTCTTCATGTTTTTTCTCGGCATCCGAGAGGATCTTTCTCTTCTCCTGAGCCTCGAAAGCGTTCCATTCACTTTTGTGAGCTTGATTTATTTTCCCAATCTCTGAGTTATATTCCTCATCAATTTTCTTGAGTTGTTCGCGCTCATTCACGAGAATAGTGCGGAGCTTCACGATTTGCTCATCATTCATAATGGGCAAAACCTGAAACCAGTACTCTCGCTCCTCCGGATTCATGGACTCGGTTTTAATCAGAAGCGCGACGAGATCGGGGTAGCCGGCGCGTACAGAAGCCGGTACGGAGTACTTAGTCTCCATATCGGTAATTTGCTGAGCCGTCAGCCCGAAATCATGAAGAATTTTTGGATCTATAGGGGTTGTGGCATCTCCGGTTGTTGTTTGTGCCCCAGTCGGCGGGGTAGTCTGCTCATCGCTCATGTCAGTATACTACATGATAAAAATATCATATCCAATACTTTCAACATGAATGTACGCGATGTGCGCATCATTTTTTGAATCTTTTTCTGACATGTCTTCGGTCATCGTGTTGTTTTTATATGTATTTTTCGTATAATTGTACCAGAAAAATGAATTTGTTTCAAGAAAAATCTTTCATCACATGATAAAACACGAGGCGGAACTCAAAATTGAAAAATTGCGGGAAAAATTGAAGGACTTGAATTACAAATACTTCGTCTTGGACAAGTCCGAGGTGGATGAGTCGGTACGTGACTCACTCAAAAAAGAGTTGAAGGCTCTCGAAACAGAGCATCCTGATCTCATAACTCCCGACTCCCCCACGCAGCGGGTGGGAAGCGCGCTGAGTGGTCGGTTTGCCAAGATCCCGCATATCTCGAAGAAGTGGAGCCTCCAGGATGTGTTCAATGAAGCGGAGTTGAGTGACTGGATTGAACGTACGGAACGTTTTATTCCCAATGAGAAAATTGATTTCATCGGGGAACTCAAAATCGACGGTCTGAACATTACGTTGCATTACAAAAAAGGCCATCTTGTGCGAGGAATTACGCGCGGAGATGGAGAAATAGGAGAAGATGTGACGCATACGATTCGAACGATTGAGTCGATTCCATTAGTATTAAATGAGCCGATTGATTTAGAAGTTTCCGGGGAGGTTTTTTTGACAAAAAAAGCGTTTGAAAAGATAAATAAAAGGCTCACGGACGATGGAGATGAGCCATTTGCTAACCCACGCAACGCCGCCGCCGGCTCAGTGCGCCAGCTAGACCCGGCCGTCGCAGGTGAGCGCGAACTTCAGGCGTATATGTATGAGCTCGGAGCGAATACGCTGCCCGAAGATCCGCCGACTCAAGCCGAAACCCTCGAGAAATTCGCCGCCCTCGGTCTGCCGATCAATCCAGGACACAAACACTTGAAGAACGCCGAGGATATTATGAAATTCCGTAAACAGGTAGCGGAAGATAGGGAAAAACTAGCCTATGAAATTGACGGAATCGTAGTAAAGGTGGACAGCAAAGCGCTCTGGGCGCGCCTCGGTTTTACGGCTAAGGCTCCCCGCTACGCGGCCGCCTTCAAATTCGCCGCCATCCAATCCACCTCACAAATTCTCGACATCCAAGTTCAAGTTGGCCGCACCGGTACGCTCACGCCCGTCGCGCATCTCCGGCCTACCGACGTCGCTGGCGTCACGGTAACCCGCGCCACTCTTCACAACGAAGACGAAATTGCTCGCAAGGACGTCCGCATCGGCGACACCGTGATTATCCAGCGGGCGGGCGACGTCATCCCCGAAGTCGTCTCTGTCCTCACCGATCTCCGTACCGGCCACGAAAAACTCTTTCACTTCCCAAAAGAATGTCCTATCTGCGGTTCTCCGGTCGTCCGCCAAGAAGGCGAGGTCGCCTACCGCTGCACGAACCACGACTGCTTCGCCCAGAGGTCGCAGCGCCTCTTTCACTTCGTCAGTCGCGACGCCATGAACATTGACGGCCTCGGCGAAAAGGTAATTATCCAACTCCTCGAAAACGGCATCATCGCCGACCCTTCCGACCTATACACTCTCACCCAGGAAGACCTGATCGACCTACCCTTATTCAAAGAAAAGAAAACGGAAAATATCCTCGCCGCTATCCAAAAAAGCAAGCACGTCACGCTCGACCGCTTCATCTACGCCCTCGGCATTCGTTATCTCGGCGAACAAGGCTCTTACGAACTTGCCCAGTTTATTCTTACGAGGGACACCAGTCCCTCTGTTTCCGTTTCCAATTCGCACCCAAAGCATTATTCTCTCGAAAAATTCCTCCACTTCATCAAAAACCTCACCAAAGAGGAACTCAATAACCTCGAAGGCATCGGCGAAAAAGTCGCCACCTCGCTCTACGAATATTTCCAAAATAAAACCCATCTCTCCCTCATCGAAAAACTCTCCAGCCATGGAATCACCATAGAAATCGAACCTTCGAAAAAACAAACCGCCATCACCGGAAAATCATTCGTCCTCACTGGCACGCTTACCGGAATGTCCCGCAACGAAGCTAAGGACAAAATCAAATCCCTCGGCGGCAAAGTCCTCTCCGCCATTACTCACGATACCGACTATCTCGTCGCCGGCGAAGACGCTGGCAGTAAGCTCAAAAAGGCCACGGAACTCGGGATACAAATACTTTCCGAAGAAGATTTTTTGAAACTGCTTGGTTCGTAAAAATTTTCACACATAGTGAGCGAATACTCACCATATACTATTTTCACTGATTGTCATGTTAAAATGGCTTACTGATATGGCAAAAAGCGATATTTTTTGATAGGATATAAACACTTCAGAAAGAAGTTTTTTACTCCATCATCCCCATAAGCCCATGCTACAAAAAACAAGAATTGTTAATGAATTGCACCAAAAATTCCGATACTACGGCCGTAATGCGCTCCATTGGAAACGAAAATGTATCCTAATACTACCGGAAATCGAGAAAGAGCGGGTATGGGAGCAGAAGGGGTTTGGAAGTATTCATGAATATGCATCGAGACTCGCGGGCATCAGTCGCTCGTGTGTCGATGATGCGCTGAGGATTATTCATGCTGTCGAGGATAAACCCGAACTCATGCAGGTTATAGAAAAATTCGGAGTGAACGCCGTCCGTCCCGTCGCAACAATAGCCACATCCGAGACGGCACAATTTTGGGCGGAAAAAGCTGCGACCATGAGCAAAAATACACTGGAAACGTACGTGCGAGAGGTGAGGACACAAGATCAGTCATGGCAAAACACCTATCCAACAGGCGAAGATAGACATCTTGTTAACCAGCCTCTATTTGAAGCTGAGCAGCTTCGTCCTAGTACGAGGCTGGCAAAGCTGATTCCCATGGAGCTTGATCTGGAGATCGCCGCCGAGCTGGAAAAGCTCAAGTCAGATGGGGACTGGAGCACGCTCATGAAAGAGCTTCTCAATGCCAGAAAACAACTCCTGGAGTTACAAAAGCCAAAACCAGTCAACACCACCTCCCGTCATATTCCCGCAAAAATTCAAAAATACATTATTCAACGCTCAAAAGGTCGATGTGAATTCCCACGATGCAACAAAAAATATAACATCCTCCATCATACGCAACGATTTGCCCTAGAGGCATCACACGACCCGGATCTCATTGTGGCGCTTTGTGCCGCCCATGAACGTCTTGCCCACATGAGCCTGATAGATCACGAAGAACAAGCACCGGAATGTTGGGAGATTCGCGAACACACCGACACTACAAGCGAGAAATTCGTCGTAGATCAGATAGTGATGAAGTACAGAAAGAAAACATGAACCGTTGATCAACGTAGCGAAACGCTTACATTTGTTTCGGACGAGGTATCGCGAACGCGTGCGTCTACTCCACCACCTCTCCTCCAAACATCGCCGCAACATCATCAGCAAAATCCGGAGCTCCGCTATCATTCATCACCTCTGTTCTACTCACCGTTTCCTCCCGATGCTCAATCGCCGAGTGTAGCTCCACTCGTTCCAGTCGAGACTCAACCCGCACCGACGTGCCAAAAACCTCTTCAATAAGCCGCTCCAGTTCGGCGCGAACAACGGCATCCATTACCGTATCCTGATGAAACTTCGCCGTAAATGACAGGGTAATCACATACCCTTCCACATTAAAATGTTTTACATCTTTCAGTGAAATTCGTAATTTCGGCGTCTTGATTCGTTCAATAACTCGTGGCCAGTTTTTCATTAACTCATCCTGGGTAATTGTTTTTCCTGACATCACTTTTTCAGGAGCAGGTTCAGTCAAAACAGGCGCCACCGCCGGCATCTTATATGAACTAATTTTTTGTTCAGCAACAGGTGCGGAAATAGCAGGCATGCTGAATTGAGGTACCGCCGCCGTTTGAATCACAGGCGCAGCGGTCACCACAGCGGGAGCTACAACAACCTCTCCATGCAAAAATCTCACCACCGCCATCTCGAGAGGCAACTGCACGATCAATGAATTTCTCAACTGATCAAAAGCCTTTTGGAAGCATTCAATCATGCGCACGCACTCCCTCGCCTCCTCAACTTTTTTCGTATCAATAGCCTTCAACATTTCCAATCTCATTTTTTCTAAAAGCTCTTTCGTGAACTGCCCAAAGTCGACACCTTCGCCATAGAGTTCCTGAATAAACCGCAGCGTCTCGACCGAATCCCGACCCATCAACAAGCCATAAAATTTTTCAACCGCAGAACTTCCCGCTACGCCCAACACACTTCGCACATGCGACGCCTCTAACTTCCCGTCCACAATAAGTTGCTCAAATAAGCCAATCGCATCTCGCAAACCACCATCCACATGTCGCGCGATCATATCCAACGCTTCTTCCTCAACCGCCACGCCCTCACTCTGTGCAATATACGCCAACCGTGCCATCACTGTCTTGGTATCAATACGCTTAAAATCAAATCGCTGGCATCGAGAAATAATCGTCTCCGGAACTTTGTGTGCCTCTGTCGTCGCCAAAACAAAATAAACATTCGTCGGTGGCTCCTCGAGCGTCTTCAGGAAGGCATTAAACGCGCCCTTCGAGAGCATATGTACCTCATCCACGATATAGACTTTATTCTTTGCGCGCGTCGGCGCAAAATGCAGTTTATCGATGAGCTCGCGCACATCATCCACGCCCGTATGCGACGCCGCATCAATTTCAATGACATCAATCAACCTACCCGACGTAATATCCCGACAAATATCACACTTCTCGCACGGCTCTCCCGTCTCACCACGATCTTCGCAATTGATCGCCTTCGCAAACAGTCTCGCTGTGGAAGTTTTTCCTGTCCCACGAGGCCCCGTAAACAGATACGCGTGCGACAACTTATCCGTACGCACGGCATTCATCAGGGTAACGCGAACATGATCCTGCCCGACCAAATGGCCAAAGGTCTGCGGACGATATTTACGGTAAAGAGAGATTTCACTCATAGGCCACCATGCTAGCATATTTTTCTCATCAAACTATCTCGAAAATAACAAAGCTACCCAGCTTCGTACTAGTACGGGCATCCACATGAATCAACTTGCAATACCGAAAATATATAGTAAAACATATACCTTAGTTCATATGTCAATTCACGCGTGAGCACTTGACAAGTTACATATATTTCTATATCATAATAACATATAAATAACATATAAATTATGACAACCACACTCTATCTTGATGAGGCGACAAAACAGAAGGCAGGGAAAAAAGCAAAACAGGACAAACTTTCCATGTCAGCAATTATGAGAATTTTACTGACGGATTATGCGAATGGGAAAATACAAATTGGCGCACGCACCGTGACGCAATATGAGGTTTCTCATATTTCCGTTGACGACGAAACGCAGACGAAAATGGATAAAATCGCGAAGAAATGGCACTCTAAAAAAATATAATGACAGTTATTATTGCTCGAACGATTCGGAAAAAGGAGTTTAAAGGTGGTAGAATTGCCGATGATGATTTTGAGAAAATTCTAAGTTCGTACAAAGAAGGAATTTTCACCGTCATCAAAGGCGAGAAGTTGCCAAAAGGATCGAGGCTCATAAAGATATATGCCACAACATCCGCCGGCGCACGAAGAATTGTTTATCTTTTAGATGTTGAAGCAGGTGATGCATTTTTTCTCTTGTATCGAAGCAAAAATGACGAGATTGGAAAAAATATTACTATCAAAAACCCTACATTTCGAAGGCTTTTACATGCGTATTTAGACATGCTAGACAGCGATATCGAAAATGGGGACATAGATGTGTATTCTTGATTACGAGAGCTCTCGTATAAACATCTTCACCTTCCTCTCAAATACGCTCCTCGAAAACTTCTCCGCATGTTCTCGTATTCGCTTTGGCCGATACACGGTCATATTGAGCAGTAATTTTGCCAATCCAGCCTCCAATCCGTCAACCGTCGGCTCACGAAACAGCTCTCCCGTAACTCCCGGTACCACCGTCTCCAATGCGCCCCCCGACGCAAGTGCCAAAACAGGCTTCCCGCACGCCATAGCCTCTACAGGCACAATGCCAAAATCATCCTCTCCGGGAAAAATCACCGCTCGACAGTATTTCATATAGGTAGCCACCTCTTCGTCACTTTTCATGCCCAGAATTTCTACCGTTGGTCCTGCAATCCCACGCAAGTACGCCTCTTGCGGCCCCGCGCCGACAATCACCAGCCTCTTTCCTAATTTATTAAACAACTGCACCGCTAAATCAACACGTTTGTACGGACTCAATTGCGATACGATGAGAAAATAATCCTCACTCTCGCGACTCACCTCGAATCGATCCACATCAACCGGCGGATAGATCACATCACTTTCTTTGCCATAGTATTTCGCAATGCGTCGCTGCACATTCGCGGAATTAGCAATATACAAATCGGGCCTGTCAGAAGCCAGATAATCCCATTCCCGTACCTGTTGTATTTTTTTTCGCACAAAAAATCCCTTTAATCCTCTGTACTCATGATCCGAAATATACTGATGCGTATAGTCCCACAAATACCGCGTAGGGGAGTGGCAGTACGAAATATGCTTCGTGGCGACAGGAGTCAGAACTCCATGTGCATACGACTGGCTCGAACTCAGCACTACATCAAATCCTGAAAAATCAAACTCCTCGATCGCCCTCGGCATTTTGCTGAAGAAAAACCGATAGAGTCTTCCCGGCCACCGCGCCCATTTCTGCATGGATGAAGTAATAATTCTCTCCGGAGCAAAATAGCTCGCCATGCTCGCCCGGTCAAACATAAGCGTATAGATCGGCGCCTCCGGATACATCTCACTCAGAACCTTCAGCACCCGCTCCGCCCCCCCATACCGCACCAAAAAATCATGTACTAAAGCTATTTTCATGAGGAGAGTATAGCCAGAACCGGCGCTTTGATACAACAATACCCCACCTTTATGTTGAAATAATGCCAATTATGTGGTATAATAAACAAAAGTCGGCAAAAATAAATAACCAACAAGCACATGGGAAAATCAGGAAAAATGGAAAGAAAAGGGCCACGCGAGAAGCCATCTAATAAAGCAAACGAAGTTCAAAAAGATGCGGAACAAAAGGCCGTGGCCGAGAAAGAGGCACAACGAAAACGCTTGGAGCAAAACGCCAAACTACAGGAGTATATGGCATGGAAAGTTACATCGAACGGCTTTGATGCTCGCGCATCAATTAACGCTGAGGGTAACGTTATTACGGTAGAGATGATAGAAGGAGGTGTGGTTAAATATGCAATAAAAATGAACGCGCAGGAAAAGAAATGCATTCTGGAGAAGGTCAACGCGGATAAAACAAGAGTCGAAATTGATGAAGGGTGCGAAATGAGTCAAATAATATTCCCGGTAAGCGATGCGGCTCTTCACAGTCTCACGAAGAGAATAGTAGATGGATATTTAGACAAATATAAGTATCAAACTACCGGAGATACGGAATTTACCCTAACTGAGACGAAAACCGAGGATGGTCGGGATTTCCACTTCGAGGGGAAGGGGACTATAGAGTATTTCAGGGATACGCCGACGTTTATATTGCGGTACCATGAAAAAATAGACATGTATCAACTGTTGACCGTGCAGGATGATACGTTGCTATCTTTAGCGATAAGTAGAAATCCATATAATGTGATAAATTACAATAGAAGCCAACTTTTATCTCCACTAACTGCGGCTCAAAAAAAAGCGGGACAATGTGGATACATCCCGGATTTCAAACCGCCAGTGGGAAAAGTAATTCGAAAGGAGGAAAGTGCTGAAAGGATAACAAAATCGTAAATGCTCACTGAAAATCAACAATCAAATAACGTTCTTGCCTCTGCGGAAACAATGGAGACCATCAATTGGGTAGACAATCAGCTTGCTACGATGAAATATGAAAAAGACAAGAATGAGCGTGATCAAAACGAGGAAAGTAGTCGAGATGAAGATGCTAAAAAAATGAAGATAATAGAATCAGGATTAAGTAAAATTGATGAGAAAAGCCAATAAAAAAATATAAATATGTCTCCACCGGATAATACACGATCAAACGATGCGATTCCGGGAGCAGCTGATGGAGCCCCTGATCAAGTCGAACAAAAAGCGAAAGCTAACGAAGACGCTAAGTCGGAACGAGGAAATCTTGCGCAAGACCAGGCGACGGAAAGGGCGGTGGAAAAGCGGGAAAATCTCAAGGATGAGATTTATGATTTTAATGATGAGGAAAAAGCGAAATACAAGAGGGCTTTCGGGAAGGATCTTGAGCCGGTTGTTCTCACGTCACTTACGATTGACGAAGTAGACGCGGCCGAAATCAAGGAACCGGGCATCACAAAAGTGCTTTTCAAAAAAGTACAAAAAGATAATAAAAAGGAAACATTTACCGCGCACAACAATCACGATATCGAGTGGAGCAAGGGTCTCAAGGATTTGGTAGATGAAAACGTCTCCGAAATCACACTCAATATTCATCCGAAAAATCTCATCAAGGGTGGTAATCAGGCAATCTTCGAAAATAATCAAACCGCCAAGGATGCACTTGCAGCCTATCACGAAAATCCTCCGAGAGTCGTATATTTTGAAAGAAAAAGTACGAAACGCGAGAATGGAAATTTTTACAACGATGATGGGTACATGAGAATATTCGATGGGGACACGTGGAGTATAGATAGGAAGATGACACCAGAGGAACTAGAAACGGCAAAACAGCAACCACATAACGAAGTTACCATGCCGTCGGGTCAAACACCGACAGCCTCCCCGGTTCAAGAGCAGCAGCAGGGTTCTATTGATGTAGCAAAGCCAAAAAGCATCGACTCCGCGCTTGAAAGTTATGGTAATACATTCATCGACGAGTGCGAAAAACAGGATGTGCCGCAAAAGTTGATCAAATTCATGTATGCGTTAGCTCACGCAGAATCCAAGTGGAGTATGCGTGCCGATAATCCGAACTCCTCGGCCTCAGGCATAGGGCAGTTACTCGATTCGACATCCAGAGCCATGCATAGAGGGTTGGTAAAAGCGGGAAGAAAAGATATTCCACAGGACACGGAAGAATTCATGCGAAAAATGAAGACCGATGCACGACTTCAGATCGCTGCATTTGTGCGATTAGTAAAAAGTGAGGCAAAAGCGGTAGGATCCAAAATTCCACAGCATAATCCAATGAATAATTTGGACGAAATCGGAATGGCATTTATGGCGCTCACGCATCATGAAGGGCAGGGAGGTGTGAATGGGTACATACGATGGTGGAGAGATCAGGGATCACCAAATACTATTCCAAAATTTCCCGATCAGGAAACGGCATCAAGATATCTAACGGCAAAACACCAAAGAAGACGAAGTCTAAATGGAAGAGAGGGGACAAACAAATTAATCGATTGGGTGCATAATATAGCGCGCGCGGCGGGTACCTATGAAGTCAAAGTGACGAATTTTATTGCGGAGAAAAGAGCATTGGCGAAAGGTCCTACCTCGGAGGCAGAGCCTAAATCATAGCACTCTCTCCAAGACGCGCAGTGTCTCTTTCCCAGCGCGTTCCCAGGTGTATTTTTCAGTTAATGTTTCGAGTTTATGTTTTGAGTCATTTTCTGAATGCTCCAGCTGAGTTATCTTCGTCATTCCTTCGAAAATCGCATCTTCGCTCAGTGGATCGCAATATGTTAACGCTCCTCCACCCACCTCTCGCAGTGCCGGAATATCACTGGCCAAAACACGCTTCCCAAAACTCGCCGCCTCCAATACCGGAAATCCAAACCCTTCCGCAAGGGATACAAAAGCCACAAACTGACAGTGCCGATAGAGAACGCTTCTCTCCTCGTCGGTGACATACCCCGGCATCATTATTGATTCCCAGAGCTCATGTTTCTCGACTTCGTGAAAAAGTTTCTCAAACCAAAATCCTCGATTCCCGGCCAAAATCAACCTCCATTCCGGAAATTCTTTTTTAAATTTCACAAAAGCTCTCACCAGCCGAATCAGATTTTTCTTCTCCTCCAATCTCCCCACGTAAAAAATATATTTCGAACGGGTATCTAGTCCAAATTCTTTTAATAATTCAGAATCTCTTTTGGTGGCTACATTTGGATCACGCTCGAATCCATGCGATACCACGGCAATTTTCTTCTCAGGACATTTGAACATTTTCATGAGGTCCTGTCTCGTCGCCTCACTTGGTACTATGATTTTCTTCGCCTCCCGCACCGTCAACCACGTGGTAAACGTCAAATACTTTCTCTGAAAAAACGAGTACGACTTCGGGAAGTGAGTAAAGGCAACATCATGGATAGTCACAACGCTATTATCCGCATGTATAAGCGGCAAAACATGCGATGGTACAAATAACACATGAGGTTCTTCATGGATCATCTCGGCCGAAAGCCGCACCTGGGTCCACAGACGGGGAAAGGGGATAACACGCTGACGTACAAACGAGTATTTTCCGCCAAGAATCTCACTCGACAGATGGTGGGGTGTATACAAGACTACCTCATCGAATTTTGGATGCGTACTCACGGATAACTCCTTGAGAATCGCTCGCACGACGGCCGTAGAATAAGCTTCAACGCCTGTGCCATTGTGCGCTCCACACCGAGATGCATCTATGCCAAGTACCATACAATTGAAAAATAAAATCGATAAAAACTATAACCCATGCGCCAGCATAATACCATACACCCGTTTCACCCCCGCCGCTTTCAGCACCCGCGCGCACTCCACGAACGTCGACCCCGTTGTAATGACATCATCTAGCACAAAAACCGTCTCTGGCACGCCAGCAAGCGATCCTGCAAAATCTTTTCGTACTCGAAAAGCCCCCCTAACATTTACCAGCCTTTCGCTTCGCGACAACCTCGCCTGCGGCTCGGTCGCCCTTTCTCTCACTAATACATTCATCACAACCCCTCCAACTTCTTTCGCCACCAACCTCGCCAACAGCTCACTCTGATTGAACCCCCGGTCTCTTTCTCGTCGCGCATGCAAAGGAATGGGCACGATGATAATTTCACCACCACCAGAATCAGGTCTAATTGAACGTAATCGTTTAACTAATAATCCGCTTAACGCCTCGGCCAAACACGTGTCCGAAATATATTTAAACCGATGCAAAACTTTTTTCAAAATATTTCCATGACTGGATGCAAAAAATGCACGAAACTCATCGACCATTACCTCTCCACATAAAAATAACCCATCCAACTCACGCTTACATTTCCTGCATAAAGATAGGAAAACTATTCCACATCCCGCACATCTCTGCGGAAAAATAAGATTAATTCCCAAAAGCCATATTTTCCTAATTACTCTCGATAATACATGCAAAAAATCCATCATAGCAGCAATGCTATCACGTCGTTCTGACAAAACACTGACATGCACAAAAGCATTAGATATGAATAGGCACCAGCTTTCTGCAATACCAAAAAAATGGCTAATAGAATTCACCGCGGATTTGTTGACTTAATCTATTGATATTTTTTAGACGAGAAATTTCGCCGGCGAAATTTTCAGCTTTAAAAAGACATATTTCTCACATAGAAGATGATTTAAAACCTCCAAAATAATAAGTCAAGGCTGTAATTTCTTGAAAAAATGAGGCCTTTTTGGGCTAAATAGTGATCAAATCTGATTTCTTTAATTTCCTTGCTGCAGCTGCCCCTTTCAAAAGTCCTGCATCAACTTCACCTTCATGTAATTCAATAAGCTTCGGCTTCACAAAATTTTTTCTCATATATCTTAATGTTATGAAAATCTTCTGATGGTTTCGAGCGGGGATCAGGACACTCCGCTACGCTGTGTGTCTACTGGTGGACGATAGAGGGTTCGAACCTCTGACCTTCTCGACGTCAACGAGACGCTCTACCAACTGAGCTAATCGTCCAAATCCACCTGTTTTTTACCACGAAAAAGTAGCACGAACGCCATAATTGGTCAACAAAATCAATGCAATCCCGCTTTGGAAATAGGGAAATATACGCTAGAATCCAATCCACAAAATATATCTTTATCTCATAAATTTCATCAAGCCATGGGAAATTCACAAAAAGTCTGGTACATCGCAGTCGTAATAATCATAGCCATCGCCGCGGGAATCGTCATATATAGAAATAATACATCACCTAACCTAACCGACATGAAGAAGACACAGGCGGATCAGTCAGTAACACAGCAGAAGAAGGAGGAACAAAAAGTTCCAAAACCCGTAGTGGCATACGCATTTCCCGGCACGCTTCCCGCGGCAAGAATTGCCAATAAGCAGGTCACCATTAAAACGAAGAAAGGCGACATCACCTTCGAAATGTTTGAGCAGGAAGCCCCTAAGACAGTTAGCAATTTCGTCTATCTCGCTGAGCAGCAGTATTATGATAATCTCACATTCCACCGTGTGGTTCCGAATTTCGTGATTCAGGGCGGAGATCCGAGCGGCAATGGGACGGGAGGTCCCGGCTATAAATTTAACGATGAAAAAGTGGTAAGAAATTACGACCAGGGGATCGTTGCTATGGCAAACTCCGGTCCGGATACCAACGGATCTCAATTTTTCATCATGTTGGATAATGTTCCACTTCCGAAACTATATACTATCTTTGGAAAAGTCACCTCGGGCATGGATGTAGTGAAACAAATTCAGATAGGTGACATCATGGAAACTGTCACGGTCGAAAAGAGGAAATAAATTGCACGAAGAGAAAAATCATGCTATAAATACATTATTAATAAGCGAATTTTCCACGAGAAAATATGGAACAGTTGGCGCAATTACATCAATACGGAGATATAGCCCTATTCATACTCAGGGTTACTGTTGCGACGGTCTTCATAGTTCACGGAATATGGAAGATAGAGAATGCGAAGCAGATGGCGAATAGCTTGGGAATATCAAAATTCGGATGGCTATGTACGGCACTCGGAGTTGCGGAATTTCTTGGTTCCCTTGCATTGCTTTCCGGATTTCTCACGCAGATTGCCGCCGCGGGCCTGGGAATAATCATGCTGGGAGCAATATATTTCAAGATTACAAAATGGAATGTGAAATTCACCGCGCATGACAAGACAGGATGGGAATTTGATCTCGTTATTTTAGGCGTTTGTATGGCAATTTTCCTCTTGGGTGCCGGGAAGATCGCTCTCGACAACACGATTTTCGGCCTCTATTAGCACACATGCATAGTATGTTTATGATAAAGTAAACTTTTTATTTCCTCACTCACCTCCCTATGTACCACATATTCTTTCAACCGTTTGAAGCCGTTGATATCATAAAAAAAGGTAGCAAGAAGGCATTCGTCCTCATGCTGTTGGTCGCATCATCGCTCGCTTCGCTCGCGATCACCCTTTTCTTCACAAGCTCCTCTCTCGTTTGGATGAAGGAAATTACAAAAAGTCTTCCATGGTCATCGTGGAATTTTGCTCAATACTTCGTCGTTCTTCTTGTTACGATCTATCTCGCGAATATCGTTAGAGCCATGCTTATTCATCTCGTGATGAAAATTTTTACGGAAAAAGGTGAATTCGCAGACGCGTTCAAAGTCTCAACCGTAAATTGTTTTTTGATGTCAGTGTATCTTCTCCTGGCCGTAATAGCCTCCGCTATTCCAGTCGTAGGGCTTGGTTTGAGCGCCATGGTACTCACGGTAGGGATGCTTATCACGATATCCGTCTCACTGAAGGCTCTATCGGTACTATATAAAACAGATATTATCACCTCATGTATCGCGATCGTCGCCATTATGATCGCACTGATGTGCGCGGTTCATCTAAGTCTATTCGCAACAATGTCCGCGAATGGATTGGGTAAAGACGTAAACGGATACTCACTTCGTGGTCCTCGGATGATGCAGCAGTGGGGTACTCAGAATAAAGGGCAATACGCATATCCGACAATGATGACCCCGCCCGTTACGTCGGTTGCGCCTGTTGCTCCTGCGCCGAAGAAGTAGTTGATATGCATTAGTTGGTCTTGCCACATTCACATTAGATCCGTAATATACACCCATGTCAGACAATCAAGATCCGCAAAACCAGGGAGCAGCAGCCGGTAACCAAGGCTTCCAGCCACCACCTCCGCCTCCACCGCAACCTCCTCAGGACGATAGTACGAGTGGCGCAGGTCAGCCACCACCTCTCGTACCTCCTTTTGCACAGCAACCACCTCAGCAGGGCTATTATCAGATGCCTCCGCAATTCCAACAGCAACCTGTGCAACCTCAGCAGCAACCGACGATGCCCCCTCCACAGCAGGGAATGTATCAGCCACAACCACCGCAGGGGCAGTTTGGTGATTTTTCACAACAACCACAACCACCACAAATGTATCCCCCTCAACAGGGTTACGCGCCTTATCCGCAGCAGCCACCAATGCCACCTCAATATCAGGGTGGGTATATGCAACCACCAATGGGAGGCATGGGTATGCCACAAGGAGGAATGCCACCGGGCGGAATGGGAGATCCATATGGAGGGCAACAGGGCGGCGCACCACAGCCACCACCTCCCCCGCCGGCAGAAGACGAAACTCCTGCAAACTTCAAGGTAGGGGACAAACTTCCCGCCGTTCTACGAGTAAAGATTCCACCACATGAGCTTTCATTTGATGAACAGTACTTCCTCCACATGCTCGCCGGATCAATTTCTCTCACGAAAGACGAAAAGAAAAAGATCGTCGAGTCCGTACCAAAACTCAAGCAATCTCAGATCGATGAGCTGATCCGCATCTTCGAGGAAGAACGTGAAAAATTCGCTCAACTTTCCAAAAAACACATCGAGCAACTCGATAAGCTTGCCCAAAAACACTACGACGAATGGATGGACCTCGAGGGTGAATTCGAGCAACAAGGCAAGGCCGACGAAGACGCCAAAAAAGCCGAAGAGATCAGGAAGCAGCTCGGACTGTAAATCTTCAACCCTCCTCACATGAAGAACATTTCTCGCGTATCGCTTATAATTACACTATTGCTATTGGCGGGTTGTTCATTGTCATCAAAAACATCTCCACAGGCCGATGATATATCAAAAAAAGCATTATCGCTCAAAGACAAGACCATTTGCGAAGCTCTAAAAGAAGATAAGGAAAAAAGGATTTGTATCTCATCGGTAGACGATTCAGTCCTTGCCGATCAGGCATCAGCTCAGGGCGACATCAGTCTATGCGCAAAAGTAAATTACGAAGAGTACAAGAAAGCCTGCGAACTCGGGGCAACATCGAAGCAGCGAAAAAAGGAAAGTACGAAACAAGAAAATGAAAAATTCCAATTAGCTCAGAGTGGTGATTCTATTGAGCCATGTGACGCGCTGCAGGATGTGAAACAAAAAACCCAGTGTAAAACCAGCGTCATATCAAAATTAGCTTATGATAAAAAAGACCCAAAAATTTGCGATCAGATCGAAGACAAAGATTTTCGGGATATGTGCTTGAAGGACGCAAATAGTGCAAATTAACAGCAACCTTCAATTTCCCTATTTCCCCCTGAAGCAAAGCGCACGAGCATAGTAGGCAACCTTCATATTACCGGTGCTTGAAGCGGTTACCCAGCACTTATTTCCAACAATATTTACGGCAGAGGTAATGTTGGTGGGATTCGCGGGTGTTGAGAGGGTGCAGCTAACCAGATAGTCCATTACGCAATCAGCAGGAGAGCTTGCGCCATTAACGCCAGCACCTTGCACAAATCGTAAGGGGCCATCCACACTGGTCCATACGCCAATTTCTCCGGTTGCCGTAATATTTCCTCCAACCACTACATTGCCCGTCGGAACTTTCAGCGCACCATTCACCGTTACATCCGCTCCGGCCTTTGTGCTGATTGATCCAAAATTCAGGTCAAGATTGGCTCCGGAGAGTTTAGAGATATTATTTTTAATAGGCTCATAGGTAACGCCCTGTATCTTA
>CALREA010000015.1 GCA_943355055.1 Candidatus Peribacteria bacterium
TGGCTAAGTTCGGTTATCGAGCTATTGTAGACTGCAAATATAAGACGGTTGCCCTGGATAAGCCTTTATAGCCTGGAGTATCAAAATTTGTTCTTTATCTTTCTGGAGCCGTCGAGGAGAGTCAAACTCCCGACCTCCCCCTTACCAAGGGGGTGCTCTATCACTGAGCTACGACGGCGTGTTGTTGGGGCAGCGGTGGGGAGTGTAGCAAAAAAAGATCTAAAGGTAAAATGGTGTTTTGCAAGAAGACTTCTTTTGCTATTTTTAAGCTGAGAATTTGACAATTTTTTTATTCGGAGCATGATTATCCTACGATCGTTTGATTTTCTCGTATGCATTCATTATTACAGATTTCAGATACGGAAGGATTGGTTGGAGATCAGCGTGAGTTGCTCATAAATCTTGATGGTGAGATTGGTACGCGGGAAATGCCTGGAGTGTTGGTTCATATGCTTCAGGATATTGAAGGTTCTTCAGTGAGGAGTAAGGATTTCACTGCGCGCGCGCCGCAGGTTTTTGCGTGAGCACGGTATTGATTTTTTCCCTGATGTTGATTTTTCCCATTGGAGTAATATTCAATGGACTGGAGCGTTAAGTTATTTGCGCAGACATCAGTATGAAATTGATACCGGCATGATTGCGTCCGCTCATCCTGATCTGGCGTTTGTCGGTAAGCCTTTTGTTGATACCGATATGGCTCGTCATGCCGGCATGAGTCCAAATCTCCTCACGGTTCTTGAAGATGAATTTCCTGAATTTGATTTTGAAGCTCTTACACTTGATGCTCGATCGGCTATCGAAAAAGTTGGAGATTTTCTTCATATTACATCTCATACACCGTTAACGTCCGGGCATCCTTATTATGTGAATTTTGTTCGAAATACATTGGTTCCGAAAGTAGCGGAGGTGGTGGCACATTCCGTGGCGGCCGAAGGCAATCATATGGCGCAGCAGTGGTTGAAGATTTGTGGATCACGACAGCAGGGTGCTACCATAGCTCATACGAGAGGTAGAATGGATATTTTTTTCCGCCAATTACGCGGTATGCAGGAAGACAGAACGACACTTTTTCATACGGTTTTTTCCGCGGAAGAGCATGTTGAGCGTGAACGGGCGATGCATCCCGGCATGCGTGCATCTGATATTAATGGAGTTTTAGGGCAAATCAGAACTTCACTGCGTGATGCCTGGAAACGCAAATACGACGCAGGCGATCATAAGTAGATGTGATGTTTCCGGTAGTATGGCTTTGGGGAAAGTCGACTTTTCGAGGTTGACTTGTTGTGGTATGCTTGGCGGGCTTTCATGGCCGAATAGGCTGTTTTGAAACATAGGGGCGTGGTGAAGTGGTATCATGTCGGTCTCCAAAACCGCAGTTGTGGGTTCGATTCCCTCCGCCCCTGCCAGCAGACATGCGAAGCATGTTCGGATCCCGTTCCCGATTTCAAAGCCACTCTAGCTTTGTCTTGACTTTACTTGTATATTGGAATATACTAATAAGTGAGTTTTATAGTATATTTTTTTATATAACTCTTATGAATGAAGCTGTTATAGCCTATGTCCAGAATCAAATCGCTCAATCCAAGGCGCGATTGACGGCATATGCTCAAAATTCTACTGGTAAGCTCTACCCAAAGCGCAATGCTTTCATACGAATTGAAAAGTATATCAAAGACTTTTTGAAAGGTGAAGAAGAGCCTCGTTGGATTATAGTTCCGGGTCTTCGAGGGGTTGGTAAGACTACTATCCTTGCTCAGTCATACTTGGAATTTGTTGATATCTCCCTGGATTCCCTTCATATACTCTATGTTTCTATTGATGAAGTGAAAAATATACTTAATGCTACGCTTAAAGATGTCATTGAGGCATATGAGCAAATTTTAGGTGTGAGTTTTGAGAAACTCGAAAAGCCAATTTTGCTGCTTATTGATGAAGTGCAATATGATGAACAGTGGGCTGCGGTATTGAAATCTCTCTATGATCGGTCAAAAAAAGTTTGTGTTATATGTAGTGGTTCTTCTGCCGTATCCCTTCAGTCAAATCCTGATGTTATACGAAGGGCGGTTTTTGAAAAACTTTATCCGATGAGTTTTTGTGAATTTCAAATGATTCATCGGAATCTATATCAGATCAAGGATTTGAAAAAAGATCTTAAGCAAGCTCTTTATTTTTCAAATAATGCTGAAGAAGCACATGCCCGCCTTAAGCTGCTGCAGCCAAAAGTTTTGTCTTATTGGGCAAAAGTCGATAAGTTTGATGTTCAGAAGTATCTTGATATTGGTACCTTACCTTTTGCGCTAAGACATCCTAATCAAGCTCAAGTTTACGAGTCGATTAATCTTCTTCTCGATAAAATTATCCTTCATGACATACAGACTTTAGGAAAATTTTCCGCTGAAACGCTTAGCTATATAAAGCGTTTACTTTATATTATGGCTGAAACCGTTGATATCCTGAGCATTGAGAAACTTACAAAGATACTTCCACTTGATCGCCTTACTATTGCATCTATTTTTGATGTTTTAACCAAGGCGGAGATGTTGATCAAGGTTCAGGCTCATGGTTCTAATATGAGTCGTACTACTCAACCCGCGAAGTATTATTTCATGACTCCTGCGATTCGATTAGTATTGCTTAGTATTACTGGTTCGGTTGGGACTACTCTAACTAGACAGGGAAGGCTCTTGGAAGATGTCGCTGCGTTACATTTTTATCGTGAGTTTATTGTTCCTGGTGTTGCAGGTTTGACCTACGATGCTTCATCAGGTGGTGCTGATTTTATTTTGGAAGTGGGGGGCAGTAGGCAGTTGACTATAGAAATTGGCACCGGAAGCAAGAGCTCTACTCAAGTAAAATCGACCATGGATAAGATAAAGTGTAATTATGGTATTGTTATTTCCTCCGATCCATTACTTCTTCTGAAAGAGGAAAATATACTTAAAGTTCCGTTGCCTTACTTCCTTCTGATATAATCTTATTTGTCTGTATTGTACATATCTTTAATATGTGTTATTTTGTGCGCCATTACTATTTTCTATGATTGATGATTCCGTGAGTGATCAGGTTGGGTTTGATGAGGATGATCCGGTTCAGGAATCCAAAAGTGAAAATATATCGCCTACCGAAGAGGAACTTTTGGCGATTGACGCTGAGATGGAGCGAGAGTTGCAGTCATTGGATCAGCACTCATTGTCGCGCGAAGCAGGTTCTTTTGATGTGTTTACCGAGTATTTGAATCGTATTGGGAAGACTCCTCTCCTTGATCGAAAGGCGGAGAGAGCTTTGGCGGAACGAATGAAGCGAGGGGACAAGGGCGCACGCGAGCTTTTTATTCGATCTAATCTTCGTTTAGTGGTGCATATTGCCAGAGGATATCGCGGATCGGGTCGTGAAATTGCTGATCTTGTTCAGTGGGGAAATGAGGGGATTATCAAGGCTGCTGATAAATTTGAGCCTTCGATGGGGTATAAATTTTCCACGTATGCCATATGGTGGATCCGTCAGTCGATTCAACGCGCCTTGAATGATCTTGCTCCGCTCATACGTATTCCGGTTCATTCAGCGGATTTATACAGGAAAATCGTGAGAATTGAGTCACAACGTCGTCTTGAAAACGGATCTGTTTCAGATGAAGAGGTGGCGGCTATTCTTACGGTCACGGTCAAGAGAGTTATGGAAGCCAAAGAAAGACATCGTTTGCTTCATGTTACTTCCTTTTCCACTCCAATAGGCTCTGACGGAGAGAGTGCTTTTGAGGATTTGTTGTCCAGGGATGAGCTCTCTACGGAAATCGTTTTGTCTCACGCTATGAGTAGTCGGGGAATTCGTAATTTCGTTGAAAAGCACTTGGATGAACGAGAATCTCAAATTATTATTCTTCGTTTTGGACTTGATGGAAATGAAGGAATGACTCTCGAGGAAGTTGGTAATCTTTTTGGACTTACACGTGAGCGTATTCGACAGATTGAGGGAAAAGCTTTGATTAAAATTGAGAAGCGACTTGGTGGTCGTGATCCGCGCATTTGATCAGCTTCGTTGCTTCCTTTGCTTTTGATGAGTATGATGTGTTCATGAATCTTCGAAGAATTATCATTATTGGAATTGTTGCGGTGAATTTGGTGCTGACATTTATGCTTTGGAGACAGGGGTCCGTTGACCTTTTTACTTCCGATGTGCCCGGAGATGGACTTATTGCGTATGGGCGATTTGGTGGATTATTGGCTCAGTTGTTTATTGTTTTGGAATTGATACTCGTGAGTAGAATCACGTATATTGAACAGGAGTTTGGGCATGTTCAGATGAATAAAATACATCGCCTGGTGGGGTATTTTTTGCTTGGATTTTTCTTCGTGCATCCTGTTTTTTTGATTTGGGGATATGCCGCTCAGTCAAAACGATCATTTATCGGTCAGTTTGTGAATTTTCTCGTGAATTGGGAAAACGTTTTCTTGGCTTTTGTCGGCCTGGTGTTGTTTATCGCCCTTATCGTATTCTCTATTGCGATTATTCGACGAAAAGTTCGATATGAGACGTGGTATGTGGCCCACCTGGGTATGTATATCGCAATTGTTTTGTCGTTTGTACATCAAACAGAGTTTGGCGATTTTGTGGGTAATGTCGGATGGACCATGTATTGGAATGTGCTCAATCTTGGCGCGCTTGGATTGCTTTTTTTGTATCGTTTTGGCAGACCTGCGTTGTGGTATTACAAGCATCAATTTGTGATCCAAAAGGTCATTCGTGAGGGTGGAGGGGTAACTTCTCTGTATATTTCCGGGAAAAATTTGAAGCAGTTTCATTTTCAACCCGGGCAGTTTGCTAACTTACTGATCCTCTCCCGTAAGCATTTTTTTGCTCATCCATTTTCTTTTTCCGCGGCACCGAATTCCGAGTATCTTCGCTTTTCGATCAAAGATTGTGGAGATTATACGTGTAAGGTTTGTTTGTGTGAGGCGGGAACTCGCGTGATTATCGATGGACCGCTTGGCGTATTTACCGAACAGAAATCGGTTATGGACAAGTATTTGTTGGTGGCGGGCGGTATCGGCATTACGCCTATACGTGCTCTTGCTGAAGCGCTTTCTCGTGAAGGTAAGGACGTAGTCTTGATGTACTCAGCGCGCACTAAGGATGATTTGATTTTTTATGATGAGTTGCGTGAACTTTCTTGCAAAAGTAGTTACGTTTTGAGTAATGTTGTCGAGAGTGAACGACTCGAAGAGTTTGAATATGGAAGAATTGATCTTGAGAGGATTAAAAACTCCGTTCCGGATTTCGCGCAGCGTGATGCCTATATTTGCGGTCCGGGCCCGATGATTATTTCCCTTGAGCAACAGCTGAAGGGTGCCGGTGTGCCAAGCGCGCAACTTCATTCGGAGCTATTTATGATGTAGTTTTTCTTAAGGGGATTCAGCTTTGTGAAGGTGTCGGAGTTATAAACTTTCTATCTTGATGTTTTTCAAGTAGCGTGTAGTATATCCTCTATGAAAAATTTAGGGCATTATAACGATTATCACATTTCGAGCGGAGGGGGACTGGTTCATGATGTGCCAAAAATATGTCGCGATATGGGCAAAATTGTTCCAACGCCTTTTGCTATTTATAGTCTTCCTCATGACGTCGCAGAAGAGGAGCGTGGGTTAGCAAGACAACCTATTTCCACTGCTTCGCTTTCTTTTGAGCAAAATCGTTTGAAGGTTTTAACCGCTCTTCAGGGTATCGCGGCCTGTGTTTTTGATCGATATCAGTTGCCAAAATTTGGCGGTATTGATGTCGGAAGTGGGGCGACGGGTGCGATGGTTCATCAGTTTCTTGAGCCCTCTATTCATGCATCCTCTTGGTCCGAGATGGATGTGAATCCGAGCGCGGTCGCGGAAAATATTCGTCGTCATCCGAATGCAAAGGTTTTTGCAGGGTCTTATTTGAATTTGGGGCAAGTGCGAGAACTGCCGGAGCATGTGGATATTATTACCGGTCTTTCTTCGCTTGATGCTACGCAATTCATCCCTCAAGCCCTGAGTGAGATTCGGGAAAAATTACGTGTTGGCGGATTTCTTTTGCATATTCAAGACGTGCGTCCTGGCTTGGGAACGCCGGTTCGTGAACTTGAGCATATGGGTTTATCGGCTCCATTTCGAGCCTATGTCGCGCAATCGAATGTTGGAATTCAAGAACCGTTGGCCTATGAAACTCCCGAGGGATTGCTCTCGGTGGGTGAACTTTTTCGAAGAAATTTAGGAAGACTGATAGAACGGCAACATGGTATGCGTCTCCTGGTGAATGACTGGATTTCCGCGCGCAGACTTGCGAATCCGTCTCTTGGAGGAAGTGCTTACTATATGAATATGCATCTTCGCGGTATTCCGCATCTCGTGGATGAAGTTTCCGTTGTTGTTACTTTGGCGCAGAGACAAGCGTAATTTTGGCTTCATACTTGGTTTGACAACGCTCCGTCTCGTCTCTATAATCGCGTTCCGGAATTTTATATTATTTATATATATCAATGTATGGCTGCAATATTACAAAATATACTCTACGGAAGTCCTCAACCACATGGCTATGGAATCACGATGGCTCCGCATTCAGCGCGCCGTTCTCCTGAGCAGTGTGTGAATTTGCCAAAAAATATTTCATTTGATTTAGGCGACCTCATTCGAAATGGAATAGCGCAACTTCCGCTTGATAAGCTGAGCGGTACACTTCATATCACCAATAATCGACAGCTTATTGCTCGTGATCCCCATACATCATCCGATGGCTATTGTATTGTGCATTTTGCTTATTCTTCCAATCGGTTTATTACTTTTGAAATTGATCTCAATAGGAATGTCCTGACAGTAGCTCGTAAACCAAGCGCAGATCCGAAGGCATCTAAACGGGCTTTTTCCAGTTGTTTGGAGCATGAGGCTACCTTGCCGCTTTTGGAAAAAATTATTTCTGAGGCGAAATTTCAGATGATGTATGCTTCTATCGGGGAAGTATCAGGGTCTACATCGGGGCAGGTGAAGGGTGTTGCTACGGGGTCGCTATATCCTGCGTCATAGAATTCTATTAATCTAAAATCCCACTTTTTTAAGAAGTGGGATGTGTGAGTGGGGGCGTAGTATGTACTTTTTGTTTTGCTTTGATCGGCTTTGAAATAATAGTACCATGTTTTTTCCCGCATACAAGAAAAAATGTGATATCATTCATTTACATTCTCTTAATACTTTTATTTTTCTTTCTATGGCCTATACCGCAAAAGCACTTCCGTTTACATTACGGAGAGTGGGAAATATTTCCGAGAAGGCGCTCGAAATTCATCATGACAAGTTGTATGTCGGGTATGTGAATAAGAAAAATGAGATTGAAGAGAAGTTAAAAAGCGCTGATCGAGCAGCGGCGAATGCGACCCATAGTGAGTTCCGTGATTTGAAATTGGAAGAAACTTTTGCGGCGAATGGAGTATATCTTCATGAGGATTATTTTAGCGTTCTTGGAGGAGAAGGTCAGAGTTCTGTTGATGGAGGAGTATTGGGTGAGGCGCTGATTTCCGAATTTGGTTCGATTGAACAGTGGATAACTGACTTCAAAGCGTGCGGAATGTCAGCACGTGGTTGGGCCGTGCTCGCGTACGATACGAATGATGGACGACTGCATAACTACATTGGCGATATGCACAACCAGGGCGGCGTGTGGGGTGCGATTCCGGTGATTGTACTCGATGTTTATGAGCATGCGTACTTCATGGACTACGGTAGTGATCGCAAATCATACATCGAAGACTTCATGAAAAACCTCGATTGGAAGATGGCGGGGGAGGTTTGGGGGAAGATACAGGGATTGGCGTTTTAGCTGTCCACGCCTACTTCTCCGGTTTTCGGTGTAATACCGTTTTTGTCCGGCGGAATATTGTAATAATCAAAGAGGAACTGGGCCATCTGTGAAAAAATTGGCGCCGCAGTGGCATCCGCCCACTCACTCTTCCGTGGTCTGGTGAGCTTGATGAGCACGACGAATTTTGGTGTATCGATCGGACCGTATCCCATGACGGTAGTGTTCGTAGTTCCACTTCCACTCAATGGCTTCCCTTTGTAATATGTTTGTGCCGTACCGGTCTTGCCCGCGACGTAATGATTTGGAACACTGGCGTGTGTGGCGACCCCCCGTTCTACCGCGCTCACGAGCATTTTTGTAACTTCGATGGCCGTCTGTTCACTCGTGACTTGGCGTATGGCGTGCGGTTCGTTGTGGATTATTTTTCCATCGGGTTGGCGAATTTCATCCACGATGTAGGGTTGCATGAGAGTTCCTTTGTTGGCCAATGCGCCATACGCCATTACCATTTGCATGGGCGTGACAGTGATACCTTGTCCGAAAGCGTGCGTAATTAATTCTGATTCCGCCCAGCGCGTGAAGTGTTCTACTTTTCCTGATGCTTCATCGGCGAACTCGATGTCGGTTCTTTTTCCGAATCCGTATTTTTCCATATAGTTATAGAGCAGATTTCTGCCGATTTTTCGCGCGATGAATGCCATGCCCGTGTTGAGGGATTTTTCCAACACTTGCGTCATGGTGATCGTGCCGTAGTATTTTTCCAGTGCGTTTTTGATCGTAAATTCATCAGTTTTGATAGGGCCGTTATCGTTGTATTGTGTGTTAGCCGTTACGTCGTTATCGTCGATTGCCGCTGCCATCACGAGAGGTTTGAATACCGATCCCGGCTCATATGGCCATGCTACGGCCTTGTTTTGATAGGCCTCGGCGCCAACAGTATTTTTATATTTTTTGTACGAGATGGTTCCGTCTCTGTATATTTCTTTGAAAATATTAATTTTAACACCGGTGAGAATGTCGGTTATGAGTGAATAGTGTCCGGTTTTTTCATCGATTGGCGTGAGGCGTGCAATTTCTTCCGATTTCAAATTGGTAGTTTCCTTCTCAAATATTTTCCCATAGGCGTTTGGATCGAATGACGGATAGTGTGACATGGCTAATACTTTCCCCGTCTGGGGGTCGTAAATTATGCCGAGTCCGTCGTCCGCGTTGTTGTCTTTTACTCCCCGCTCCATGAGTTTATCGAGTTTCATCTGAATGGAACGATCGATAGTGAGCACAATATCATCACCATCCTTTGCCGGCTGAATGGTGCTTTCTCCTACCGTTATTTGACGGCCGATTGAGTCTTTTTGTGTTTGAAATATTCCTTTTACGCCCTGTAGTTGAATATTGAATTTACTTTCGATGCCATATAGTCCCACGCCCAGACTGTTTACGTATCCAATGATATTGGCGCCGAGCGTTTTTTCCGGATAGAATCGATAATATTCCGATTGAATATTTACTCCTGAGAAAATTTCTTCCTTGTCGTTTTTGAGTATGTCTTTGATTTTTTCTGAAGCTTTTGGCGGAGTTTTTCTTTTGAGAATTACGTACCGGTTTTTCGTGTTAATTATTTTTTCTATTTGGGTGACGGGGATTTTTAATGATTCACTGAGTGTGTTGAGCGCGAGGCTTCGGCTGGTCATATCAAGTGGGAAAATCGTCACGGTTCCATTGTGCGCATCAATTCCCGGAATATTTTTCAATTTCAATTCTTCGATGACGGTTTCTTCAATGTCGGTTCCCAGTATGATTTGCGTTCGTTTTTTCGAGGAGAGTTTATCAAGCATATCTGCTCTAAACGTTTGTTTCAGTTCGTCGTCCGAGAGGGGACGGAGGAGTTTGTTTTGGTCTTCATTGAGTTGCGTTATCGGCGCTTGAGGTTGCGCCGGAGGTTGGCCCGGTTGCACGGTTTGAGGTGGCGCGGCGGCAGCTTTTTCTATCGCTTTGGCCTCTAATTTCTTTTTTTCTTCGAGCTCTTTTTGTTGCTGTTCAATTTCTGTCAGAATCGGTTCGAGTTTTTTTCGCTCTTCTTCGATGCGGGCATTGTCCCTGTTTCTGGCTTCCTGAAGGTCAAAAAGAATGGGTGCCAACGTTTCCACTACTTTTTCCGGATTTTTTACGAGTGTCGGATCGGCAAATATGAGGTCTAGGGTCGTATTGGTGGCCAGACGGTACAACTCACCGGAGTTGTAATCTTTTATCAGAATCTCTCCTCGACGGGCCGGCAGTTCCGAGTAGCCATAGTGTTCTTTGGTGGCTTTCGTTTGATAGTATCCTTGTTGAATTACTTGAAGCCAAAATAGCTTCAAAATAATAATGCCCACAATAGCATACAAAAAAATTTGAATGATTTTGAGGCGATTCAGAGGTGATTTTGGACGTCGTGCTTCTACCATGGGCTATAGTATAGAATAAACAGTGGAAAAATGAAGCTAAAAGTTGCAAAGAAATGGTAGGTGCTTCTGTTTCACATCCTCTTTCCGATTTACTATTCTGGTGCTATACATTCGGATATAGATGCGTGGAGAGTATACTTACCGCTCAAGAGTTGACTTCTTTCCATCCCTCAAGTATCCTATGTTGGCTTCATAAAGCTGTTTTTAGCACTTTATCCCATCTGAATTATGATTAATTTATCTACCCTCCCAAGTGGTCTCCGCGTGGTTACGAAGCGTTTGGAAAATACTCAGGCGGTGACGGTTCTCGTGCTTGTGCGGGCTGGCTCGCGTTTCGAGACGAAGCAGATCAATGGTATTTCTCATTTTCTTGAGCATATGTTTTTCAAGGGAGCGAAGAAGTACAAGAACGCGCGGGAAGTTTCCGAGACGATCGATAATATCGGTGGAGATTTCAACGCGTTTACCGGGAAAGAGTATGTCGGGTATTATGTGAAGTCGGCAGCCAAGCATTTGGATACTTCATTGGACGTTTTGAGCGATATGCTGATCCACGCCACGTTTGACGAAAAAGAAATAGATAAAGAAAGGGGAGTTATTATGGAGGAATACAACATGTATCAGGATACGCCGACGTATCAGATTGGTTGGGATTTTGAGCAGTTGGTATTTGGAGATCAGCCGATGGGCTGGGATCAGGTCGGTACCAAGGATGTGATTATGGGGCTTCCGCGAGATGAGTTTGTCGCATTCAAACAATCGCTCTATGTTCCAAAAAATATTGTCATTTCTATTGCGGGAAATATTGACCATGAGGAAGTAGTGAAAAAAGTTACAGAGTATTTCGCGGAGTTGCCGGTTATGGAAGCGACTCGTGACCATGCTGCACTATTGCCGTTGAATCAGGGAAAGAAAGTTTTCCTTCGTGAACGAAAAACAGAACAGTCACATATATGCGTTGGTTTTCCGCAGATTTCCGAGGTTGATAAGGACTTTTGGGTGTCAAAAATTATCAGCGTGGCGCTCGGTGCGGGTATGAGCTCTCGAATGTTTATGAATGTTCGTGAAGACAAGGGTCTCGCATATTATATCAATTCTACGGCTGAGGGATTCACGGATAGTGGTATCTTCACGACGAATGCGGGCGTGGATCTGACGCGAATTGATATGGCTATCAGTGCGGTGGTTGATGAATATAAAAAAATTGCTACCGAGACCATCACCGAGAAAGAATTACTCAAGACGAAAGAATTTACGAAGGGGAAGATGATTTTACGACTGGAGGATAGTGAGGAATATGCTCATCTGTTAGGTAAATATCAAGTGTTGTATGGATTCACCAAAGAGCCGGATCAGATTCAAGCGGCCATAGATGCGGTAACAATTGAAGATGTTCGACGAGTGGCAGAGCAGACGTTTGCCCTCGATAAAATGTATCTCGCCGTGATCGGTCCATATGATGATGCTGGCAGATTTGAAAAATTGATTGTTTAATTTACCTCATGAACCATTTGGACGTACCTGCGCCGCTAGAGGATCCACAAGCCATTGAGGCCTATATTACCTTGTTTCTTGATTCTCAAAAACTTACGACCCTTGAGAAAATTCAGGCGTTGCGTAATTTGATGGCGAGTGATTTGCGAATGGATGCCGTGTTTCATGATTGCTGTCAGGATATTATTTTGCAACTTCATCGGGCGTCGGCTGATGTGCCGACGACTACCGTTCCTGATCCTCGAACGCTGCTGATGGGTCGTGCTGTGCTTTTGCGTCTTGAAACAATGCCACTTCAGGCGGTTGTTGGAGGCAATATTGCTTTTCGTGTTAGCTGCATCGAGGAGTTGGGTAGGATGCATCGAGCCGATCTTCTTATTAGGCAAATTGGACATCTGCATCATTGGAAAGAGGGGCAGGCGATGATACAGACTCTTTTGCGGACTGCTACGCCAGATCAGCTTTTTCAGGTTTTGGTTGAGCTTATTCGCAGTCGGTTCGGATCATATGTATATCGTGAGGAGTCGGTTGATTTGCTTTTTTCCGCTGTGGTGAATCGTGCTTCATATATTGATTTAGCACAGCTTGCTCTTGAGTTGAAAAAAAGTTTGGTGTCTGAGCAATGTGAGCGATATGCCTCTATGGTTCGTGTCGGATTGGTAGCTTCTCAAATGAAGGATGAGCTTTCTTCGCTGATTGATGTCTCCTCTTCGTCATCGGCACATGCCCAGAGTGGCGCGTTTATACTGGATGATTCGGTCGATGTGGGCGGTACAACGTATCCCGCGGGTGGTGGTGCCGCCGCCGGTGTCGCTACCGGCCAAACGGGTAATTTACCGGCTACTCGTATGGATTTTCAGCATCCTGAGCACGTGTCGGGTAGTGCGCCTGTTGAGCGCGTAGTGCTTCCTCCTCGGCCTCATTCCGGCAGTGAAAGTATCGGTTTTTTGATTGATGAGGGCGGGGAGTAGTTGTATGGAGAAGTTTTCTGGACGTCCAGAAAATTATATAGTGATCTTTTCCTATTTATGGCAACAGGGACGCCTGAAAAGGCACCAGTTTTTCCATAATCTATATTATGGCTTTTATAAGCCATCAAAAAAATCAGCTGTTTGATATATGCCATTTTTATCGTATGATGCACAAATTTCCCCGGGGAGCTCTAGCAAGAGTTTCACTTGGTGGAAATTTTTAGCTTTAAAAGTGATACTTTTTTGACATTAATAGCACTAAGAGCCCATAGTCAGAAAAGTCAATGTTCTGATTTTTGAAAAACTGGGGCTTTTCCAGGGATGCGATTTGTAATTTTCGTCAGAATGTGATATAATGTAATGAATTAAAAATAAATATTTATGAAACATATCCACGCAAGATCAGCTTTCCCATCCTTAGTGAGTTATTCACGTTTGGTGTTTGAAGATGTGCCAAAGGCTGCCGAGGCGCCGGCTGGTCCAACTGCTGCCGAGAAGGCTGCGGAGGAGAAATCCAAGGCGGAGGCTGCTTCAAAAGAAAAAGTTAGAAGTGAACTGGAGGGGGTTAGAAGTGGGATTATTGTTGAGCCGACATTTGATCCAGTAAAAGATAATAAAACTACACTTTTGGAAAAAGCAGCCGAGAAGATGAAATCAGTTACCTTCACTTTCACGCGCGATACACGACAGGCGTTTTTCCAAGGTATATATAATAAGGCCAAGGAAGTTTTGAAAGATGAAGCAGATAAAGATAAAATGGTGTACCTCTATTATGATTCGGTTTCTACCAAATTTCGTGATAGTTTTATTGAAAAATATTATTTTCTTTTGGCTGATGGGGTTGAAGGTGATATTGCCCTTGATTTTATCGTTGATGGAACGGGAAAAGTAACGAGTTTCAAGGAAAAAGATTCTGAAAAAGTTAAAAAAGCAAAAGAATCTGTTGATAATAAAACAAAAGAGGCTGCTGGGAGCCCTGAGGTGGCAGCTGAGATGGATAGATTTCAGAGGGATCATGGGGAGGCGTTTGTATTTTTGCAGCAGGTGATGGGTAAAAGTGATGCTGAGATGAAAGAGGCGTTCGCGGGAAAGGGACTGCTCGGTTTTTTCTTGGGAGTTATTGGGTATGGAAAAGGGCAGAAGACCTATAGTTCTATTATCAATAACAAAGATTTCGCGAAGTTTGCCGATTCAGTGAAGGAGGCCATGGCGAAGTTGAGTCCTGCTTTGGATTTTCAACGACCTGTGGAGTTGGAGAAAGAAAGTGATTTGAATAAGTTTTATGACAAACTTCCTGCCAATGATTATAGGACGGTTGAGAAAAGATTTGAGGTGAAGAAAGAGATTACCATACCGGCGGTGACGACGTTTGGATCTATTGTTTTCCCGAAGAAGGGGACTGAGGAAAAAATAGAAATCGCGCAGGGGAGCAAGGATGATAGTAGGCCATTTGAACCCCTTTCTCTAAAGCGAGATGAGAGGCATGAGAAGATAACGGTGGCTGCCAATACGAAGCTTGAGGCTGGTACGGTGTTCTCCGGTATAACTATTGGTGATAAAGCAGCAATCGAGGCGGCACTGAAGACTGAATCCGCTGGTCCAGTGGCGGCGGCAACACCTGCGGCGAAGCCAGCCGATGCGGCTGCTGCGGCTGGAGGGGAAGCTGTGGCAAAAAAAGAAGAAGAGAAAAAGTAGCGTTTAGGCCTGAAGCTTTTGTAGTACTTCGAAGACGGTGGCTTCTTTGCCTGGACTGAATGCGGAGATTTGGTCTTTGTGTTTTTTGAGATAGTCCCGGATGATTGATTCTTGTTCGACTTTTTCTTTGCTTTCCGCGAAGAGTCCGGCGATGGTTCCGGCTGTGCCGGGAATGTGGCTCATGGCCTGTGACATGAAGCTTTTTACTCCGCTTTCCAGCGAGGTGAAGTCGTCGTATTTCGCATTGGCAACGCTCTGGACGGCGTCGTCTGTTATTTCTTTTCCGCTGTCTGATGAGATGGCTTGTGCGAGTTTGGTGTATTCTTTGGCGTATTTATCCTCTCCCAGGAAGAGGGCGGCAACGGCATCTTTGTACCTGCCTTGTTTCCAGAGCGTGATGCACTTCTCAACTCGTTCGCCACTCATGTGATAGAATTTCATGAGGGTGTCTTTGATTTTTTCCGGGCCGATGAGTCCGCCTACCACCAATAATCCTACGATAGCGGCTGTTTTTTTGGAGAAGATGTTCGAGAAAAATCCTTCGTCCTCGTCGTCCTTTTTTTCATCCTCTTTGTCATTGCTCGAGAAAAATAATTTGTAGATTCCGTAGGCTCCGGCAAGGGCTATGGCAGCGGTGGCATAGGGATGCTCTTTGGCGAAGTCGATTATTGCATTTGAATCTTTGTTGTCTGTTTTTTCTTTTTCGCCGGTCATGACTTTGGATGCTTCGTTGCCGGATTCGTATTCTTTTCTGATGTTCTGTATGGTGCGTGGCCAGGTATCTGTCATTTCCTCGTTCAGTTTTTTCCCTGTTGCGTTTCCGATTTCTTGTAACTTGGCAAATGCCGCTTTTTCCACAGGGTTAAGCGTTAATTTCGATACATCAAGTTTTGCCACTTTCTCTAATGTATCTACGTCTTTTACCGGAATTTCGCTTTTGAATACCTTGGCAAAAAGGGTGGTGCTTACGAGTTGCAGACGATGCATTTCATCAGACTGTTCAGCAGTTTTTTTGTTTACATCAATATCGGTAATGGCCTTGATTGTTTCCTTGTCCGTGGCGCTCAGCCCCTCGCTCAACATTTCTCGTTGGAGTTCGGCGGCACTTTTTTTGGTCGTTTTTTCCGCGGCGGCTCCTTCTGACGCGGCTAATACTTTTTCTCGAATTTGCTCCCAACTTGCCTGAATGTCGGCCTCGATTTCCGATTTATGCACGGCGAGTTTTGTTTTCGTCATGAATGAAACATCGTTTTTGTCGGCGATAGCGGATAGTTCGGATTCTGTTCTTTCTCTCCATGATTCAAACGTTTCGTCTTTTTGCGGAGGAAACGATGTAATAATATCTACGATCGTCTTGCTGACGGCTCTTTTCTGATCCGGGTCGAGGTTAAGTTTTTCCGCGATGGCATCGCCTTTGGATTCGAGGTAAATGCGAGATGCTGATGGAATTTCATGTGACATATGGGTATTATATCATAATTTAGCCTTATAAGCAACATTAGGAGGATGCACGGTTTTTCCATTTGCTCTATAGTTCGCTTAGTATTTTTTAGCTTTACATGATTTTATGGGTAATATCAAAGAACAGACACTAGTACTTATTAAGCCGGATGGCATCCAAAGAGGCTTGATTGGTAACGTTATTGGACGGTTTGAGATGAAGGGGCTCAAGGTTGCCGGAATCAAAATGATGTCACTAGACGAAGCTATTTTGCGTGAACACTATGCTCATATTGCTGACAAACCGTTTTTCCCGGGAGTTAGCAGTTTCATGCGGAGTTCCCCGGTTGTAGCTCTTTGTTTAGAGGGTCTGGATGTCGTAAACGCGGTTCGAATTCTCTGCGGTATTACGAAATCACGCGAGGCTGACGCCGGTACGATTCGCGGCGATCTGGCCATGAGTGTCGCCTGCAACGTGGTTCATGCTTCCGACACGGTCGAAAATGCTCAGGCCGAGGTGAAGAGATTCTTCAAGCAGGATGATCTTTTCCATTACGATAAGTCCGAGTACATGCACGTGTATGTCGATGACGAGCGGGCATAGTTGATCATTTACCTCCTCACTCTTTTCGGATGTTTCATCTCGCCTATCGCAAGAAGAAAATTCAGAAAGAAGAGCCATTAGTGCTGTTTGAGAGATTGCGCGGGGAGTATAGTGCATTGCTGTATAGTGGCCAACCAAAGGGCTCAAAGCGTGATGAATCGTGCGGACGATATACCTATATCGGGTATGAGCCGTTTATGCTTTTTGAAAGTAAACATGGTATTCAGGAAATTTCTTCCATTCGTTATGACGTCGATGGCGTTACTCGTGATGCGCAGATGGGTGGTGGTGAGCCGCTTGAAATTTTGAAAAACATTCTCGATCAGTTAAAAGTGAAAAATGTCGATAAGGATTTGCCACCGTTCGTGGGTGGGGCGATGGGATTGATGAGTTATGATTTTGGCTTGGTATTGCATCAAATTCCGTATGCGACGACCGATGATTTGGAATTACCGGATATGTTTTATGCGTTGTATGACAAGGTTATTGCTTTCGATCACGTGATGAATGATTTGTATTTTTTTGGACTTGGAGAGACAAAAGAACAGGCGCAACAGATTGCCGAGGAGGTTTTTCGTGATGCTACGAAGGGGTTGCCGTATGAGCATGAGGAAAAGAAGAGTGTTGCGAAACGTAAGCGATCGAAAGAGTTGAATATGTACCTTGCCAAGCCGGATTATTTGAAGAAAATTGCTGATATTAAGAAATTTTTGAAGGATGGAGAGAGCTATCAGGTGAATTTTTCTCATCGATTTTCCTATGAGACGACGGAGGAGGCGTGGGATATTTTTCGAAGATTGTGTGACATTAATCCTTCACCGTTTAGTTGCTATTTTGAACATCCGGAATTTGTGGTTATCAGTTCTTCGCCGGAGAAGTTGATTTCTTCCACGGATGGTTTGGTCGAGACCAAGCCAATCAAAGGCACTCGTGCTCGGGGAAAAACAAAGGAGGAGGATTCGATTATTGAAAAAGATTTGTTGAGTTCAAAAAAAGACGAGGCGGAGTTGACGATGATTGTAGACCTCATGAGAAACGATGTGGGAATGGTGTGTGAACCGAAGTCGGTGAAGGTTTTGCATCATCGAACGATTGAGAAATTTTCCCATGTGATGCATACCGTGACGACGATTCAGGGAAGATTGAAAAAGGGCATGTCGATCATTGACCTTGTGTCCGCGGTTTTCCCCGGGGGGAGCGTTACGGGTTGTCCGAAGAAGCGGACCATAGAGATTATCGCGAAGTTGGAGGATTTTCACCGAGATTTCTATTGCGGGTCCGCCGGGTATTTTTCTGTATCGGGAAACATGGCGTTGAACATTCTCATTCGCACGATGGTGTATCGATTCGGAGAGGTGTTTTTCCACTCGGGCGGAGGCATCGTGATGGATTCCGATGCTGAGGAAGAGTTTAACGAGACCTTGGACAAGGCTCAGGCGTTATTGGAAGCGCTGGTCGGGGATTAGTCGTGGCTGTGATTGAAAGCGATTGCTGCTGCGGCTCGTTTAATGCGCTGTAATAGATTTGGAACTTTCGCCTGGAGTGCGGTTTGTTCTGGGGTCTCTTTACGCTTCCATAATTTGCCCATTTGTTCTTTTCCAGCTTCTAACTGTTCTAATTCTTGCAGTGCGGCTCGTTCGTCCGGCTGGAGCTTGAATGCACCCAATGATTTAGGCATAATTTTTTGAGTAAGAATGTTTATGGAGTAATTATAGCAGATTATTTGGATAGTACCGTTTTTTAATTTAGCTTTGTATGCGTGTTGATTTTGACATTTTTCCATAAATGACATTTAATATATGCATGTATCAACTTAGAAAGTTTGTAGGTTTCACGGTTATTTTCGCTAGTTTTTTAATACATTCAGTCGCCATTGCATTTTCTGATGTGCGGGTAAATGATTGGTATTCTGCTTATGCGCAAACACTTGTAGTGAGTGGAGTTATTGATGGTTCGCGACCTACGTTTGATCCAGGTTCGCACGTCACTCGTGATATGGCGGCTAAAATTGTTGTAAAAGTGGCGGGGTATTCTGATGAAAAATTACTTGTTCCGAATGTACCATCTTTCAAAGACGTTCCGAAATCTTCATGGGCTTATTCATATATAGAAACGGCGAAATCGCTCGGATTTGTTTCTGGCTATAATGGTTCTGTGTATGGGCCGGAACGCGATGTGAGCAGGGCAGAATTTGCAGCAATGATTTTACGTGCGCTTGATATCGAAAAAAATGTCAGCGGGGCTCCTCATTTCAAGGATGTGAAATCGATTCATTGGTTTTATGATTCTGTTGAAACGGCTTACAATTGGTCCATAATTGATGGATATGATGTTAAAAATTTTAAGCCGTATAGCCCTATTAATCGCGCGGAAATGTCGAAAATGATTGTTAAGGCGATGGATCCGACAATGCGAAATGCCACTACGCCAACACTTACGCCAACACCTACGCCAACACCTACGCCAACACCTACGCCAACACTTACGCCAACACCTACGCCAACACCTACGCCAACACCTACGCCAACACCTACGCCAACACCTACGCCAACACCAACATCGTCCACCTTTACGGAAAATTTTTCAGGATTTACGCCTCAAAATTATAATGATGGGCAAACTTTTGGCTTGTGGTTCACGCAATTTGCTGGTTATGGGACGGTTGGGATTGAGTCGGATGGAGGAAATATGCTGCTCCATTTATCTCCGCAGGCCGTTGATGCTGCGAATAAAACGCAATCGAGTCTTGTTACGGGGCCAACCTATAATGGTCCAATTCAATTCCAGGCGAAACTAAAGACGGTACAGCAGTTGCGTATAGGTTCGACGCCGAATCCATGGGAAGTGGCGTGGATAGTTTGGAATTATACTGACAATGAGCATTTCTATTACTTCATTCCAAAGACGAATGGATGGGAACTGGGAAAGAGAGATCCTTCGTATCCAGGAGGACAGCGCTTCCTTGCAACAGGCTCCGATACGCTCTTTTCGATTGGCCAGTGGTATACCGTGAAGATTGTTCAGGGTACATCAAATACTGTGTCCGTTTGGGTAAATGGTTCGAAAATCACTACCTTTGCTGATACGGAAAGGCCGTACGCTTCAGGAAAAACTGGCTTCTATACCGAAGATGCCCATGTGCATGTTGATGATGTGAGTGTCACATACTAATAAGTCCGCGTGGACGTTCGTGAAAGTTGACTTTTGTGTATTATCCATGCCCCGGCAAGGAGTGTTCCGATTTTTGCTTTCTTTACAAATATGAAAAAATATGATATAATCATATAATGAATTGAACGGGTGTTCAGTTTAAAAACAAATATATTATTTTTCTTTTTTCTATGAAAAAAATACAAAAGGCTGGACGATAGCCAAAGCAGAAGTCCCGTAGTAGTGCCGGAAGTTCCAAAGGTCTCGTTATCTTCAGAGTGATGAGATTTATTATTTTGCCGGTTTTCGTGATCGCGCTTGGAGCACAGATGCGGTTTGGTACTACTCCTTCCTTTCTGAAGGCCGATGTCGCCTCTCCATCGTGTACATACAATGTGAGTGTGAGCGGGTCTACGGCACTGAATACCGGTGCAAGTAATTCGTACGTCGTTACGGTTTCAGGTTCGAATTGTACGGCTGCTACGACGGCGACACTTGCTTACAGTTATCCATCCGCTACACCGACTCCGTTTCCTCAGTGTTCTTTTGAGGGAAGTGGCAGTGTCATTGTTCCGGTAACGGGATCGATTACGAATAATCTTGTCTGTAGCGCGAGTACCAGTGTCGCAGCGGGAAGTTATCCTTATACAATTCAAGTTACGAGTATGACCGGTACGGGTAGCGCGCTATTGAACTTAAGCGTGACGGCTTCCACCCCTGTTTGTAATGTATTGACGCTTACGCTTGATAAGACGAGTTATGCCAAGGGAGATATGGTGAATTACACCTATGCATGTACGCCTGCCGGATCCAAGGCGGCGAATACGGCGGTTCAGGTTGTAAAACCCGATGGCACGGCAACGACGTATAATAGCGGGACGAATATCGACACGGCGTCGCTTGGATTTTCCACTTCGAATTTAGCAGCCGGGACATATACATTGCGGGCTTGTCTTAGTGCCGCTTGTACTACGGGAGTTACCGCGGTTCCGTTTACGATTGTTGATACGGCCGTACCTACACCCGCGCCTTCTTCTTGTGCTGTCGGAGCCAAGTGTCCTTCCGGATCATGGTGTTCAAACGGTCAGTCATTTTATTATCCAACAGGCGAAGTAACCTGTGCCGCGTGGAGTAATGATGGAGCGCAGCCTGTCGCCCCCGCCGGAACCAGCGAGTGTCGACCGAGCGATACTAATTGCGTGGCTACCGGACTAACGGTTCCCTATGTTTCCGGAAAATATTGTTCACGAGGTATGAGTTATTATTCCAAGGATGGGAAGATGACATGTGTCTTAATGAGTCCCGGTGTGGCTTCCAGCGCGCCTGCGGGGTATTCCTCCTGCCGTCCCGATGATGCTTCCTGTATTGCCCCCGGGGCTTACGGATCAGCGACGGGATGGTGTTCCATGGGGATGAAATTTTATCAGAAAATCAAAGATGCCAATTCGAATAACGATGTGTATTGCGCTGAACAGTCAACATCCATGACTTCGGGAACTACGTGGGTTATGCCCGATCCGCCGGCAGGATATAGCAGCTGCGATCCTATGAGTACGTCTTGCAAAGAAAAAGGTGATACGTGGACGGATACCAATTCATCGTATTGGTGTACCAATGCCACGAAATGTACGCTTCCCGGTGGCGGAGGATCATGTGTCGGCATGAATGAATCTTGTCCTACCGGTTCGAAATTGTGTTCTGCCGGAAGTGGTGATGGCTGTATCGAACCGGGAGAATACAAGACCTATGCCACTTCAACGACTTCCACGAACAGTAGCTACTGGTGTGGCGGCGGCGGTGGTATGACGTTTTATTCCGCTACGCAGGCGTATTGCGCGCCTCGAACGAGCAGTGGTTCGGCCTCGCTGCCAGCGATGATGATGTGGACTTCCGCCGACGTGAAGGGTGTTTTGCAGAAATTGGGTTCCGGATGGGGACTCTGTAGTCCCAAAAATATGTCTACATCGGGAAAATGTCTCGAACCGGGACAGACCGGTTCGTCGAGTGATTGGTGTGGATGGTGGCCACCAAACTCTATGGGTGGAAATATGACCGGTACTACCGGACGTACGTGTCCTGCGCTTGATGATACAACTCCCGTAGCAACTCCTGTTACGACTTTGCCTGTCAAGCAAACCCCCGTTGTTCCGCAGCCCGCACTGCCAATCATGCTAGTCCAGCCAATGGTAACACCCCCTGTTGTTCCCGTTGATGTTCCTATGCCACCTCTTTTTCCGAACTCAAACCAATGCCGCATGGTTCGTGATGAGATTCGTCCTGTAAAATATGAAATTCGTAAAGTTGAGCAAAATTTGAAATATTTACCCAAGGGTACCGAGGTTCCCGAGGCTTTGAAAACGGCTCTGATGAAGGCTTCTGTGGTGTATGATGAACTGGATAAAAAAGTCTCTCAACTTTCCGGTAAGACCTGTAGTTCCGCGGAATATCAGGCTTTGCGCACGCAGGCGAACGATCTCTACACTCGTATGACTACGTTACGTTCGGAGTCTCAAAACATCGAGATGTACCAACGAGTGGTGATGATGGAAAAAGATTTGAAAGACCGAATTTCCGGCTTGGAAAAGGATCAGAAGCGACGTGATGGTCGTATGAATCTTGCCAATGAAATAGGTTCGATGAAGTCATTATTGGTGAAGATTACTGAGGCGCGTTTGAATATTTCCACATTGGATCGCTATGCTGTTGAAGATATTGAGTTTGAAAGACAAGACATTGAATCGTCTCTTGCTGACAAATTTGCCTCGTTTCAGGACGAGAGTCGGACTTCTTTTGTTGTCGGAAAGATTACTTCCATCCGTGATGGTATTACCGCTGCGCGCGCTCAGATGATGACAAAAAAGATTGATGGATCCGAACAGTGCGTGAAGGTTTCCACACTTTTTGGGCAAGTGGAGGATATTCTTGCTCAGGCTGATGCTTCGTACGCGGCCGGTGATCGTGATGCGGCTTCTGAATTATTGCAAAAAGTTGATCGATTCGAGAGTCTGGTTCGTGAATCGGCCAAACAGTGCGGTATTTCATTTGAAGTTCGAGGCGTGCGTGATGCGGCGGTCGAGACTCTGGCTCAGAAAATTTCCGATGCCACCGTTTCCAAAACGCTCGCGGTATTGAATGAAAAAATTCAGAAATTGAGCGATCAGTTGAGTGAACTTACGGCGGCCAGTTCGAATCTGAAAACGCTCGTGGAACAGAGTTTAACAGCTATGAATGCCATTCCAAAAAATCAACGTGAAGCGACGCAATCGGCCAAAGAGGCTTTGATCGGCACGGCGAAAGTTACCGAGTCGCTCAAGGGGCTTACCCCCGCGGTCGCAGCTCGTTTGAGGGCGGCGATCGAAGGAGCCGCCGGTAGAAATTTCTGCGGTAGCGTGGCGGCTGATGTACAGAAAGCGACAGAGTCTTTGAAAAATAAAGCGGAGAATAATGATCTTCTCGCGAGTGATGTAAATGGTTTTGAGGAATATGTCACTTCGGCTACCCAACGTAATGGTGATGAGTGCTACAACGTTGGAGCTTCGCAATTCAGAGATATGGATACGGCTGCCTGGTATTTCCCTTATTTCCAGAATGGAACATTCTTCAAGGGTGGTACGGATAGCCAGGGTCGTCCTACTGGAGCGGTAGAACCTGCCCGACAGACGCTTCGTGCCGAGGCATTGATTGCCATTGAGCGCGCGTTTGGTATTACCGGAGTTGATGGAAGTTGTGAACTTACGACGGCTCCGACGAGCGCGAGTGTGACCGGTGTGCCGGATTGGGCTCGCTGTGCTGTCAACAAGGCCATCGAAAACCATGTGACGTTTTATGGACCGATGAACGTAGTTGCTTCCCGTGATGAGGTTGCGAGTTGGATTGTTGCTTTTGGAGCCAATAGATTCCCTGTTGGTGGGGCGACAAGTTATACTCGTGAGTTCAGCGATATCGGATCATGCCGAGCTGTTGATTCCGTCAATACCCTGGTTGCCAATAAAATTATGACCGGATTTACCGGTGCGCGCGTCGGTACATGGGGTTGCGGCAAGCCACTTCTTCGTAGCGATCTCGCGGCTATTCTCGCCCGATTGGCTGAGCTGATGAGTTTGACGACCACTACCGTGGCTCAATAATTATTATTTCTTTTCGAAAAGAGGCCGTGTAGATATTACATAGCCTCTTTTTTTGATTTCGGACTTCAGGAATATCCTCTACTTCTTGCTTGGAAGAATCTTGTACATCGTGGTGTCGCACTTCTTGCATTTGCCTGTCATGGCGCGACGCTTGGTGGTGCCCTTTCCTTTCATTTCGACTTCTTTGCCGTTGACCATGTCGCTTTTAGCTTTGCATTTTACGCAATAGGCAACTGTTGCTTCCATAAGTGGGGTGGGTAAAAGTATATTAGCTTAAGAATCGCAGAATAGGCTTGTAAAGTCAATACGGGGTTGTATGATGCGCCTGTATGATCGTTTTCTTCAATGGTAAATATATAGACGAATCGGAGGCGAAAATCTCGATTTTTGATCAGGGATTTCTGTATGGAGATGGTGTGTATGAAACGATGCGAACCTATAGAGGAAATCTATGGAGAGCGGATCAGCATATGCAAAGGCTTGAGAAGTCGATGGGTTTGGCGGGCATCGTATTGCCATATTCCTATGCGAGGCTGATTGATCAGGTGAAGACGGTTATTCAGAAAAATAAATATAAAGAGGCGAGAGTGAGAGTTATGATTACGCGCGGATTGAGCGAGAGTAAGGGGGCAAAATTCGCACCTTCCCGGAAAGGAAAAGTGACGATTTGTATTACTTGTTATCCGTTACCGATATTCACCGGCAAGGAAAAATTACCCGAGGTTGCCGTGACATTTTTCCCGGTTGAAAGATCTTTTCCGACCGTGAAGACGACGAGCATGTTTCCATTGGTGATGGCGAGAATGCACGCGCTTCAGGGTGGTTTTTTTGATACATTATTGGTGGATCGTGAGGGGTATGTCAGCGAAGGTGCAGTGAGTAATATTTTTGTGATCAAGAAAGGAGTTTTGTATACGCCGAAAGCCGGCATGCTGCAGGGAGTGACTCGCGAGGCGGTGCTGCGGATGGCACGTGGGTTGGTGCGGAGAAAGAAGTTGAAGAAGATTATTTATTGTTATTTTAAACGGTCGTTCGTATTGCATGCTGATGAAGTATTTCTCACGAATGCACCTAACGGAGTGGTGAGCGTGGTGAATATTGGCGATAAAAAAATTGGAAAAGGTGTGGCCGGAATGTTTACGCAGAATTTGCACAGATTATTTATTGAATCTCTATGAATATCTTTCTTCGTAAAATTGAGTCGCTCCGAGAGGCGCAGGAGACGCTGAAGCGTCTGGGTGTTGATAGTGCCGGAGTGGGTATTATGGCGAAAAAGATGATGATGAAGAATTTTTTCCTGAAAGGGTTATCAGTGAGAGGGGCGAATATTTTGAAGCAAGAATGTATCTCGGTTGGTGGAGATTTGGCTCTGCCGAAGGCTGCATCGTTCCTGGAAGGGGTGTCTACGGACGCGATATTAATGGTGAATGAGGCGCAATTGGAGAAGTTGTTGATAAAATTAAAAGCTCAGCCATTTGGGTTGCGGGAGGTAGGGGAGAGGTTGAGAGACGTGATACGAAGCTCGCGTGCGCTCGCGTTTGCGAAGGTCATGGGAATATTGAATGTAACCCCTGACTCTTTCTCCCAAAGGGATGCTTCGCTATCTGATGGGGGGAGTTTTTTTCGTGGTGGAAAAATTGATACTGAGTGCGTGATGCGACGGGTGAATGTGATGATCGATGAGGGTGCGGATTATATTGATATTGGCGGGGAATCAACCGGTCCCGGGTCGGTGAATGTTTCGTTGAAAGAGGAATTGGCGAGGATTGAGCCGGTGTTGGATATTTTTGCGAAGAAAAAGATTTTTTCAAAAATAAAAATATCAGTGGATACGTACAAATCCGCAGTAGCAAAAATAGCACTGGAAAAAGGTGCACGAATGATCAATGACGTTACGGCGCTGAGAGGTGATGTGAAGATAGCTCGCGTATTGGCAAAATCGCAGTGCGAAGTGGTGCTGATGTACTCAAAAGACGCAACCGCGCGGACGAGTCGTGAGAGTGTTCACTATGATGATGTCATGAAGACGATTATTTCTTTTCTGGAAGAGAGAGTGAATTATGCTGTTGCGAACGGCATATCTCGCGATCGATTAGTTCTTGATCCGGGAATGGGGGCGTTCGTGAGCGGTGATCCGAAATACAGTTTTGAAGTTCTGAGAAGGCTTGCGGAGTTGCAAATTTTTGACTTACCGATTTTGGTGGGCACTTCTCGAAAATCTTTCCTTGGAGGGGCGGTTGATGATCGACTTTCAGCGTCACTTACTACCGCTACTATGGCCTATCTCCATGGCGCGTCGATTTTGCGGGTACATGATGTCAAAGCTTCGCGAGATAGTCTGAATGCTGCGTGGAAGGTGTTGGTTTAGGATAAACCCGGCATAATTTTTTCTCCGAGTCGTTTGAGAAATTGTTCGTCCATGTAGGCGATATTTGGGTTTTTGCTCCAGGCATGATAGCGCGATATGGTTACCGAGAGCTGAAGTGACTGTTCGAGTGAAATTCTTTTGCCCCGTTGCGATCGGATTTGTTCCAGCGCCATGAATGCGCCGAGGAGTGCGTCACCACAGCCGATGCGGCTTACATCCTGCTCCGGAATTTCCTGTCCATGGAGGTCAGAGGCGAGACGACGTATTTCTTCCGGACGGGGCGGTTCGATGACGGTGTGGATGTCCTTTTCGCGATCGTAGTGCGCTATAGGCAGTCCTCCATTCGTAAGTAGAATATTTTGCGGACCCAGTTCGGAGAGTTTCCTCGACAATTCTTTCACAAGTTCCACTCCGTTGAGTTTTTTTGAGGCTTGGATTCCGAGGAGTTTTTGCGCTTCTTTTGCATTCATTGCTTGCAAATATATCCGTTCGAGAAATTCAGGAGGAAAGCCTTCTCTTAGCTGTTGCTTCCCGGGGGCTACATATATTTTCATATCGTTTGCGGATTGAGCACGTGCCTCCAGGCGTTGTACGAGCGTTGATTCCGGGTGCAGACTGCTAAAAAAATAATCAGCTCCGTAGCGCGCGATTGGCATTTCTTCGTAGGGATAGTGCGGAGTTTGACTGATGTATGTCCCATCGCTCGGGTTATCTCTTTTTGGAATATAAAAGCCCTGTCGTGATACCGGTTTTGGCTTGTTTGATTCGATCGTAGCGCCTCTTCCGAACTGCTCCCGGTATACCTCACGCAATTGATCGTTTACGATATGGGTATAATATTGCATTTGCGCTGCCGGATCGTTTGCGACTCCCAGTGCGTTTTGAATCGTATGGTAGGCCACGGCGGTATTATAGGTATTACCTCCCCATCCTTTGGCGGCAGCTTTGAACCTGATTTCACCTTCTTCCCCGTTGCGAGTGGTGAATTTGAGTGTTTTCCCGTGAATGTACGCCGATGTAGCTTCAATTCGGCCGTCTACTTCGAGTTTTTCGAGACATTGTTCGTCCGATTCTCCTATTCCCTCCAGGAAGTGATCGTGTACGATGCCATGAGTTTCGCTTTCAAATGCTATCATTTCGGAGTTGTGGTACATTATAGCCACGATTATTTTACCATTATAACCATGTTTGTCACAAAGGAGTTTACGTTCGAAGCGTCCCATTTTCTTACCAAATATTTTGGAAAATGTGAACGTTTGCATGGGCATTCCTATAAACTTGCCGTGACGATAGAGGGGGAGATAGGAAGTAATGATCTCGTTCTTGATTTTGGAATTTTGAAAAGAGTGGTTGCGAGGCATGTGATTGATAAACTGGATCATTATCACCTGAATGACTTGTTTGAAAATCCTTCCGCGGAGAGAGTGTGTGAGTGGATTTGGAATGTCCTGAAGCCATTGCCCGATTTGTTGCGCGAGGAGGTAAGTGATCCAAACTTGGCGGAGGAGATGAAACGGTTTTTGCGTGACGGCTCAGGTGAGGTATCGATTGATGAGGTACGTCGTGGTGTTGGATTTGATGTGCGGTTGTATGAGGTGAGGTTGTGGGAAACTGAGCGGGCGAGTGTTAGCATTCGAACGGAGTGAGAATTCGGATTGCGATCCCGTTTTTTTATAAAAAATATGCACGGAATTTTCCTCGGTCTTGGTTCAAATTGTGGCAACTGCACGCGATTGTTGCGGGATGCGCTTGTTCTGCTTGAGGAGAAAGGAGTGGTCGTGATGCAGCAGTCGTCGGTATATGAGACGGAGGCATTTTTGACTCAGGATCAAGAAAATCAGAAGAATTATTTAAATATGGTTGTTGAAGTGGAGACGGATTTGCCGGTTGTTGATTTGCTGTACGCGTGCCGCGAAGTGGAGAGTTTATTGGGTCGTGTGCGCGGGGAGGGTGAGGTGCGATGGGGTGCGCGGACGATTGATATTGATATTTTGTTGTATGGTGATGTTGTTGTTGGTTGGAGCGAAATGGTTCCTGGAGATACGTTGTCTGAATTAGTTGTGCCCCATCCCCGCATGCATGAGCGGAATTTTGTACTCGTGCCTTTTGTGGAAATTGGTGGGGAGGTTATGCATCCGGTGTTTGGAGTTTCTATAATTGATTTATTGCGTGCGTCGAAGGATACGCATCGAGTAGTGATGAGCGGAGTATTGTTTTGACATACATGTCAGGATTTTTCAACGTTTGATTGTTGATTTTTGTTTTCTGTATGCCTATAATTCATTTTACGAATTGGGCACGGTGCCACTTATGAGTCCTGCGCCGGTTATATTTTAACCGGTTTTTGTATGGATGAAATAGTGAGCGGCGTGATGGCGGAGACGATGGAGAGTGTCGAGGTGATTGTGCTTTCCGGAGGTGCTTCGGATTTGTCGAATGAGGTTTTGATGACTCGGTGTATTCATTATGGAGAGGAGGCGCGCACGTGGCGTAATAAATTTCTAGGATTGTTGCCCGAGGTTGCTCGGCGTCGGTTGTATGAAACGAAAGGTTTTGGGTCGATTTTCCATTTTGCTCTTGTCATTGGCGGCGTGAGTGGAAAGCAAGTTGAGCGAGTTTTGCATTTGCATAATCGATTATGCGATGTGCCGAAGTTACAAGTTTTGCTGGAGAAAGGTGTGATAGGTCCTCACATGCTTGAGAGAGTGGCCTCTATCGCCGAGCCGAAAAATGAGGCTTTTTTGGCTGATCAGGTACAAATGTTGTCTAAAAAAGCTCTGGACACTAAAAAGACCCCAGTTTTTCCAGCATCTATATTATGGCTTTTATAAGCCATCAAAAAAAATCAGCTGTTTGATATATGCCATTTTTATCGTATGATGCACAAATTTCCCCGGGGAAATTTTTAGCTTTAAAAATGATACTTTTTCGAC
>CALREA010000016.1 GCA_943355055.1 Candidatus Peribacteria bacterium
TCGAAAAAGTATCATTTTTAAAGCTAAAAATTTCCCCGGGGAAATTTGTGCATCATACGATAAAAATGGCATATATCAAACAGCTGATTTTTTTTGATGGCTTATAAAAGCCATAATATAGATGCTGGAAAAACTGGGGTCTTTTTAGACTTGTATGGTTGACGTGACGGCTTTTTCAAGAGTGCCTACAGGGGGTGGGACACTAGCTTTTTGAGTTTGGATATTTTCCGGTAGATATGTTCCCTTTATATCTGTTGTCATGTTCTAAACATTAGTGCTTAAGGTATGTATTTTATTATTTTTTTGTATTTTGTCAAATCTTAGCTTTGAATGTGGCTATTTTTTTCACTATAGAGACTAGATTTGGCTTAGTTTCGTCTTTTTCGCATTAATATGATTCCTGCTAAAAGTAGGAGGATTGATAGGACGCTTAAAAATGTGGCGGATGCGATTTTGTAGAGGGTGACTTCGATCGAGAATAGTTCGGTGATTTCGTAGATCGTCCAGGCGCCGTAGGCGAGGCCGAAGATGAAGAAGACACTCCCGAGAAGTTTTGGTTTACCGGGGCGAGATAACCAGATTGGAGTGCGGCCACCGGTAAAGTGGCCGGGGTTGTATTGATTGCCCTGCCAGTCTTTGTATTCGTCGATGTAGTCTTTTTTGGGAGAAAATGTTTTTTTCATCGTAATGTTCCTTATGGATTCTTTTTTCGTAACTTTATTTTTTCTTTTTTTGTAATTACATAATTGTTTTTGGTGACGACCTTTTTGCCGCTTTGGAGCTCGAGATCAAGACGCGCTTTTCCAGCGACTTTGCCTCCTTTGTGCGCGGCAATTTTGTTTTGAGTGAAGCCTTGGGCGTCGGTATGTACAGCGATTTCGGTAGTGGAGGCTTCGCCAAGCATGTTGAAGATGAGTTCGAGGTCGGTCATGTGGTCGCGAAGATTCTCACGTTTGAGGCCTTTGTGTTCTTTGTATTCTACAGGGGTCATTCCGAATGTTGCTTTTGATATTTCCGAGGTGAGGATGGCATATTCTATTCCTTCTTTCACGCCACGTTGTTTCCATTCGTCTGTGAGAGTTTCGCGCACAGCGATGCCACGCATGCGCTTGTCAATCCAGCTATCGGGATAACCTTTTGCCCTGTAGAGGTCTTTGGTTCGTTTTGTTGCTAGCTCGGGATCTTCTATCTCCTGTATACGTTCGTAGCCTACTTTGGCGAGCCAGCGCTTGAACGGTTCGGCTTTGGGGGATGGGACGGATTGGATGATGCGGAAGATGCCTTCAGTGTTTGAACAGGCCATTTTTTGCTTACCTCCTTTTGTTGCTATGTCAAGGGTAGGTACAAATTGTACCCACCCTTTTTCGAGTTCAGGATCACGTTCTCGCATTTTTTTGATATATTGTTTTGCGTCTTTAGAGTCGGTCAATGCTCGTATTACATCTTCAATTACAAAGTACCATTCATTATTATGTATGGTTTTTCTGATCTCTTTTTGCTCAAAGATAGCGATTTTTGTGGTTATTCGCTGGTTGGAATTTTTCATACTTATTTTTGGTTGGAGTAGATAGTATCTAACCCTAGCAAACTTTTTCTTATCTTTCCACTGAAAATCCTGACATGTTTCTGACAGAAAGATGAATAAAACATGACACGGGTATTGTTTATCTCTTCCTAGAAACTTCCCGTGAGTCGTAGGATGACGCCTAGTGCGGCGAGCATGCCGCCGACGATCCAGAAGCGCATGACGACGGTGGCTTCGGGCCAGCCGAGTTTTTCGAAGTGGTGGTGGATGGGCGCGATGAGAAAAACTTTGCGGCCGAAGAACTTCTTGGAGGTGAGTTGGATAATGACAGAGAGGGTTTCAATGACGAAGACGGCACCGATGAGGATGAGGGAGATAGCGGAGTCGGTCATCATGGCGATCACGCCGAGAGTTGCTCCGAGTCCGAGTGCGCCGGTATCACCCATGTAGAATTTTGCGGGTGGAACGTTAAACCAGAGGAAGGCGAGGATGGCACCGACAATGACGGCACAGAGGGCGGAGAGAATGAAAAGTCCTTGTACGAAGGCGATCACGCCAAATCCACCAAAGGCGATTATCAGGAGACCGCCTGCAAGTCCGTCCAGGCCGTCCGTGAAGTTCACCGCGTTCGCGGTTCCGGAAATGATGAAGATAAAGAGTGGAATGTACCAGAGGCCTATTTCGATGTTGCCGAGTACTGGAATGTGAATCGAACTTACTCCGAGTTTTGAGTAGAACCACCACGCACCCATCGCGGCGAAGAGGAGGAGCCAAAACATTTTTGGTTTTACTTTTAATCCTTTGGATTGCCCTTTTATGTTGATGTAGTCGTCAATGAGTCCCAGGAGGGCGGCGGTGATAAGTGTGAAGACCGGAAGCCAGGTTTCGTTGCGATTAATCAGCCCGTGTTCGATTATTCCTGTCCATTGCAGGATTTGCGTGAATATGAGAGTGATAAGCACCGATCCCCAAATGAGTACGCCTCCCATGGTTGGGGTACCGGCTTTTTTGGCATGGAGTTCATTGAAAATAGTGGCTTTTTCTCCCGAGGTAGCGTTGATGCGGAGCTGTTTTCCGAGTTTGTGATGGTGGAGAAACCTAATGAATGGTGGTGCGAGAATGAGCGCAAGGAAAAAGGTGAATATCTCGGAACCGATAATCAGGGTGAGTTGACGAAGTGGGCCGGAGAAGAGGGAGAGTTGATCCATAAGTTTTATTACCAAGTAAAGTTATTAGCAGTCCAGTCGATCAGGCTTTCTGTTTCCTTGAAGCGATCGGGACTGTTGAGGACAACCGTGAGGATAGGGGAGCCGTTTTCGATGATTGCCACGCTGACAAAAGACTTTCCTGCTTCGAGCGTGTAGCCGGTTTTGAGACCTTTGATGCGTGGATCTTTTGTGAGAAGTTCGTTGGTACTCTTGAGTTCATGCTTGAACTGACCGTTCACTGAGGTGACCGTCGTGGAAGCGATACTTACCGTATTTCTGATGAAAGCATTTCGATAGGCAAATGCTCCGAGCGTGGCAATATCCTCGGCGGTTGAGTAGTTTCCATCACGATCAAGTCCGGCAGGATTGGCAAAGTTCGTCGCGTTCAGTCCAAGTTTCTTGGCCTTGTCGTTCATTTTTTCTACAAATTTTCCCAAGCTCCCCGTGTCATACATCGCTAGCGCGTACGCGGCATCATTTCCCGAGTGAATCAATGTGCCATAGAGTAAATTACGAATCGTTATTTTTTCCCCTTCGGCGAGCCAAATTTTTGACCCTTCTGTTTTTGTGGCCGCAAGAGGAACTTTCACCACCTCATTGATGTCATGCTCATCGAGAATCACGAGTGCGGTAATGAGTTTTGTGATACTTCCAATAGATCGCTGCTCTTTGATGTTTTTTTGCGCGAGCATTTTTCCACTTCTGAGGTCGACTGCCAGATAGGCGCTTGCCTGAATATTGAGGGCACTCATATCCGGGCCGGACGGCAGTGCTGGTTGAGGAATCGGGCTCGCCGTCAATATATTTTGAAACTGCGATGGTTTCACCTCGCTCATGGTGATTTGCGGAAGTCCCTGAATGATGGTCGCGAGATAGAATGAGATGAGGCTCGTGAACATATTAAACGAGTAATGAGTTTATTTCCCTTGGAGTTAAATCCCTTGCTTTGCCAAGTGGCAGTTTGTCGAGTGAGATTTGCCCGATGCGAACTCGTTTGAGGTATTGTACCGGAAATCCCAGATGTTGAAACATACGTCGGATTTGTCGCTTCTGGCCTTCTTCTAGAATAACAGTAACATAGGATCGACCGGTTTCTCTTTTGATCATCGTGGCGGATTTCACCCGGGCCATTTTCTTTTTGATATCACCTTTTGCCATTTCGAGTGGGAGAATCAATCCTTTCTGCATTTTTGCGAGATCGCCGTCCAGTACATTTCCTATAACAATGACAAAATATTCCTTTTCGCATTTGTTTTTCGGATGCATGATTTTTTGCGCGAAATCACCATCGGTCGTGAGAATGATCAGACCTTCGCTGTCTTTGTCGAGACGTCCGACCGGGTAGAGATGATGAACTTTTGGAAGAAGCGATGAGAGATTCTGCTCGGATTTGTGTTCCGCCATCGTACAAGTATAACCCTCCGGTTTGTTGAGAATCATATAGTGATGTTTTGATCGTGGATTTACTCTTTTTTGCTGGAAAAGCACTACGTCTTTTGATGGGTCGATTTTGGTTCCGAGTACGGTGACTTTTTCACCGTTTACCGTGATGTAATTATTCGCAATGTAGTATTCCGCCTTTCTACGAGAGCAAATTCCACAGTCTGAGAGATATTTCTGGAGTCGAATGGTAGTTTTCCCCTCTGAATTTTCTTTTTTTGGAATCATGGTTTTTGAGTAGTTGGAAGCGCATTAGATGGGGTCGTTTTTGAGGGTGAAGCTTCTCCGGTTAAGGGCGAGGTCGTAACTTTTGGTATCAAATCGACGATGTCATCATAGGGATCTTTCAGCTTGTGGGCAAGGTAGTCTTGGCCTAGTTCCAAGATAATTTGAGCATCGCTCGCGTAGGGGAGGTCGAGATATTTTTGCGGCGGCGTGGTTGATATCTTTCCCGGAATGATCTCCTGCAGGGCATCAATGGCGCTTTGCGGAATATCTAGAGTTTTGAGATAGTAGGTCGTTGTCGCGACGTCTTTGCTCTGACCGTTTCCAAATCGTACGATATTCAGACAGATTCTATTGAGAATTATTTTCGTCTCCGCCGCGATTCCCAGCCCTTTCGTGCCATTGAGAATCTGAAGCTTGATGTTGCTTCTTTTGAATTCCGGATGATTCAAGACGATATCTGATAGGTTGTGAATATCTGCATTATTTTTCGTTGCCGGAACGAGTACCGAAGCTCCGCCATACAATTCCCGTAGTGGCGTGTATACCAGTCCTCCGCATTTTGTAGGATCGTCGTGAATGATATACGTGGCTATCTGATCTTGTTTGATTTGCGTTCCGATTTTTGCCAGAGTGATTGCTTCTCGAGCGGAGAGATTGGTTTTTATGGAATTACTCAATGAATCATAGAGAGATTTTATTTTTCCGCTGTCACCCAGTATTCCCATTTTTTCCGCCTTTTCTTTCATGGCGTATATTACGAGCTGCTGTCGTTTGGAGCGATCAAAATCATTGGTGCTTTTCCTACTACGCACGTACTTCAGTGCCATATCTCCGCTTAAGTGCTGCATGCCCGCTTCGAGCGCAAATGTTTCATATCCCCGGTTCTCTCCTATTGGATATTCCATATCGACGATATGCATTGGCACATTCACGTCGATTCCATCGAGTGAGTTCACGATCTCCTTGAAACCTTCGAACTCAACTTTTACGAAGTAATGTACGTCCATGTTGGTTAGAATTTTTATTTGTTTTTCCAGCATATTGATACCCAGTTCCTCATCATTGAGTTCATTTTTTCCGATGTGATAGAGGTTGTTGATGCGGGTCCCCTGGAATTTTTTATTTGGGAGATTTTCTATGTAGAGATCTCTTGGTATGGAGAGGAGGGTGGCTTGATTTGTTTTTTGGTCAATGCTTGCCAAAATAATGGTGTCGGTCAGATCAGCGCCTTCATGAACTCCGCCGCCGGTTCCCAGTAAGAGAATGTTGGTATGTCCATACTCGTCTTCGGCGAGGTTTTTCCCAAATGAAAATACCAAACTTCGAAATTTGATTCCCTGAATGAGATTGTAGGCCGTGAATAGTAATACTAGCGCCACAATGCTGCTCCCTATGATTGCATTTTTTGGTGTAAACATCCGATATGAGGCCAAGAAGCCTATTATTTTTTTTATTATTTCTCCCGTTTTTCCGGGTTCTTTTTGACGATCTCGTATCCGTCGTACAGCAAAGCTACGAAGAGCCTGTTTACGATATGTACGGTGCTTGAAGTCCATGCCAGGGTATTGTAGTTATTTTCCCGATTTTTGGAAGTTTTTTCGGTTGTTTACTTTGAAAGAAGCATGGTGATTTTAATTTCCCCAAGGGGCGTTACACTTACTCCGAGGCCAATTTTGGTCCATTTTGGCTCCATGCTGGATGATGGTTCCAAGATACGCTCTACGAGTTTATTGGCACTGTTACTGCCAAATACGAAGATTTGAACTGAGGATGTGATATTAGCATCATTTATTTTTTGTGAAAGTGATTGGCCATCTTGCGTGGTTATACCGAATTCATCTGTTTTCGCGAGGTGGTCACTCCATTTTTTTGCCAGACTTGTCAGCGCTGCGTCTTCGCTCAGGCTGGAAATTTGTGCTGCATTACGTGTCTGATTGAGTCCGGAAAGCATGTCTGCTTGGATTTGATTCAGTCGTTCGCTCGTAAGGATCGCCGGCGCAAACTCTTGCACTATCTTCAGACTGTTGCTGTTTGTATCTTTGGTAATGCCGATTCCTACCGATGTCCAGTTGTCGGTAAGGATATTGGCTCGATGAATTGGGCTTCGCAGAAGTCCCTGCATGGCCGAAAGGAGTGACTGAGAGTAGGCGAGATTTTCTCCTACTTCGGTCGGGATCATGTCTTTTTTTCTTCGATCTTCCGGCGTTGCTCCATCGGGATTGACGTGGCCGAAGAAGTTTCTGGAAACCATGTCTTCCGAGTGTTTTTGAGCTAGAGCGCTTAATGATGCGTTGAGCGTAACGGCTTTTTTTCCTAATCCCGTGCGTATATTATTTATTAATCCCACAATATACTCCCGATCTTGCGAGAGATTTATGTTTTTTTCTTTTAATTTCATAACATCATTTATGTCTAAATAATCCGGAATAAGCGGAGTGCCGGTTCCAATATATACCGGAATATTGAGGGCGGCCGATCCGTCTTCATCATTAATTTCCATGATGATACGACCCGTGGTTTTTGGCGTATAGGCTAGTTCGAATGTTGATCCTTTTGCAATCGTTGATGGTGTTGATTTGTTTGTACTGATGAGGGGATTATTCGTTCGTAGTGTTACTTTTTCGGTGAGACCCTGTGCGTTCGTGATGAACGCCTCGTTTTCAAGATTTGTCAGAGCCGTTCCCTGAATAGTAATTGGAGCGATCGTTGATATTACGGATGGTACCGTTCCGCTTACTTCGATAGAGCTTTTCTCAATGGTTCTAAATCCGTGATATGTTATCGGGGTAGTACTTGTGCCTATAATTTTCCACTGTCCCGAGAGTGTTCTTGGTACTATGCTTACGTTGATACGTATATTTCCGGGTTTGAATTTCTTAAAATCGGCATAGCGAATTGGAAGTGTTGAGACGTTTTGTCTCGTGATGTATGTGATTTTTTCCGAACCCTGCTCGAAGGTGATCCGGTATATACCATCCTCACTTCTTGTCCATGAAATGAAGCTTTTGTCGAGATTCTGGTCATAGGAAATGCGTGGATCGGCGCTATCTTCCATTGAAATCTCCTCATTCTTTGATTCCAGCGACGTGGTGACTATTTCCTGGATTTTACTTTTTCCATTGGTTCCCGGTACCAGGCCGAGCGAGAAGCTACCTTCATTTTCAAAATAAAGCGGAACGGAGAAGATGTTGTTTTTTGCTTCCGTTTCAAAATTAATAAATTGGTCTTTTTGATTTGTATCTTGATAATTCAGAAAGGCGAACATCGTCGTGAGGTTTGAGCCGGAGGTTACGGTTCCGTTGAGGGCGTATACTTCATTTTTAAAGAATCCCGTTGGGACGGTTTCCTTCAATTCGATTCCGGTAAAAAATGTTTTTTCAATGGTGGATTTCGATGGTGTTGTTTTCTTTATGACGGGAGCCGATCGTGTTTCGTAGTCGTCTTGCGTCAGGCTTGGTACCTGATATTCGTCGTAATCGGTTGTCAGGGGTACGGATGGTGATATTGAGGCAGGAGGAACTAGTCGTATCTCCGGTTTGGCATTTTGACGTCTTTCGGCGAGTTTTTTGAGAAGCGCTAATTTTCTGATAGCGCGTTTTTGCTTGAGCAGCTCGACGCGTGACGGTATTTTTGATGTTATGGTCGTCGATGTTGCGTTTGCAGGTAGGGGCGCAATGAGGGATGGGGATACGGTGAAAGTGAACACAATCAGTGTTACTATCTTGGCTATCGTGGATGTTTGACGAGAGTGATTTGGTATATTCATGTTGAAAGTCTACCATATTCACATTAAGGTTGTGTATGTTTTTCTCTTTTCTATTATGCATTTTCAATTTGCCAGATCGATGGATGATTTTGCTGGTGAACCGAATGATATTTCACGTCTTCGTAGCGAGCGCGAGTTGATCGGATTGCCCGTGTATGATTTGGCCAGCGCGAGCGTCAATGATGCCGGAATATATTTTCCTGAAAGTATCTTGCGCGATGCCGTAGACCATGGGCTTGCGGCTGCCAGGCACTATAAGCCGGATTCCAAAGGTCAGATTGTGGCACGCGAAGCGATAGCCCGTTATTACGAAGGAGCTGTTTCGCCGAATCATGTTTTGATGACTCCCGGAACCAGTCAGTCATATTGGTATCTTTTTAAACTTTTGGCCAATCCCGGTGATGAAATTTTGGTTCCACGACCGTCCTATCCATTATTTGAGTATATTGCTCGTCTTGCTGAGGTTACCCTTACCTATTATGACTTAAAAGTTGATGGCGATCGATGGGTGATTGATATCGACTCGCTTATGCGGAATATCACGCCACTTACCCGTGCCATTACATTGATTTCTCCTCATAATCCGACCGGACATGTTCTCTCTACCGATGAAGCTCGCGTGATTGCCAGTTTGTCTACTATTAAAAAACTTCCCTTGATTGTTGATGAAGTATTTTGTGAATTTTCTTATGATCAACATGGAGTTTCCCGTAATGCAACGTCATTGCCTCAGCGTCGTGAATTTTCCGGATGTCCTCTCGTGTTTACCCTGAATGGATTTTCCAAAATGTTCGCGCTGCCCGGAGTCAAGATCGGATGGGTGACCGTGACAGGGGATAATGATTTGGTTCGGCGATCTGTTGCCGCGTTTGAAACTATTGCTGATACTTTTTTGGCTACCGGTGAGCCGATGCAGTTTGCCGTGCCTGAGGTTTTTGAGAGGGGAGTTGATTTTTTGGCTGAATACAGGGCGGAGATCGGACGTCGATTCTTACTTGAAATGGATTCATATTCCATTGCGCCGCAGGGAGGATTCTATGGAGTGCGATTTATCGACGAACGCGATGAGCATGAATACGTACTCAAGATGCTGCAAGAGTATGGAGTTTTGCTGCATCCCGGTTATTTTTTTGGATTGCAGCAACCTGCGATAGTTTTTTCTTTTTTGCGAAAACATGATGTGCCGAATTGGTCATGGTCGGATAATTGAAGTGCTTGCGATGGTGTGCTATATTTGAGACACTCTTCCTCACTCATTTCATATGGCTCAAAAAGTAACATCCGCGAAGGTGGCTTCTGTGGTAAAAAAGGCAAAGAAAAAAGTCACATCGCGACTCAAAAAAGTGCTTGTTCCCAAGCAGCCGAGGGGTTTCTTTGCTTGGCTTGATGCGGTGTCGCCCTTTTCAATTCTTATTGTTGGCCTCTGCGTAGTGAGTGTTTCCATTATTAGCTCTTTTTTTATTGATTTGCAGCAGTGGTATTTCCCTCTTCCTGTTTCGGCAGGACAAGTTTCAAGTATAATGTTTGAATATATCCTGACGATGATTCTTGGATTCGTTGCTCTTTCAATCATTATTCTTTGGAATAATGATCGTTATCCGCGCATGTTTCTCATGTGGCTCCTAACCCTGGCGGGTATACTTCATGTCATGTGGAGTATGTTTTTCTTTGGACTCCATGTTATTGATGTTGCTTTTGTCGTCGCTCTCGCCCTCTTGATATTATGGCTCGTCATTATGCTCATCTCCTGGAAACGGTCGAAATTCGCGGTTCTTTTCCTTGTTCCCTATCTTATTTGGCTCGCTACCGTTACGTATTTTTGTGGTTTATTACTCTTTGTTTATTAAATTTTGATGTATGGAAAAACAACCTGTTCGCGCTGTTCGCAAAAAGCATCATGATAGGACGTTAAAAATCAGCGCCGTTCCTGCTTATTTTTTGCTCGCCTGTCTTCTCGTTGCTCTTTACTACTTATTTCTTCTCTTAAGTCCTTTTTTTGCGCCACTGCTTTTTGCTGCTGTGTTGGCGACCGCTTTTCATCCATTGTATCGCACTATTTGTAAATATCTTACATCCGAAACGATATCCTCCCTTATTGTATGTGTTTTAGTTACCCTTTTAATCGTTATTCCTTTTATTGTTCTTCTTTTCTTGCTTGCAGGCGAGGCGGTTAATATGTACCTCTTTCTTCAGCATAAGCTCAGCCCGGACTTTCTTGATCCATTTCTGAAATGGCAACAGAATGGTGCTATTTTTGAGTGGATTAAACGATTTTTTCCTGATTTTGATCCTGCTTCTTTGAACATTGCAGGCCAGATCACTTCTTTGGCAAAAAATCTTAGCACTTTCCTTATTTCTCAGACAGAAGCCTTCGTAACTGGAATTGTTGGCTTCTTTGTTTATTTTTTGATTATGCTTTTTACCATGTTTTATTTCCTAAAAGATGGGAATATTATTGTCCAAAAAATCATGGCTCTTAGTCCACTCCCGGAAATCTATGAAAAGCAGTTATTTCAACGCCTCAAGGCGATGACAAACGCTACACTGTATGGTACTTTTTTTACCGCTATAGTTCAGGGTTTTTTGGGTGGTATTGGTTTCGCTCTTGTCGGGATTGAAGAGCCTGTTTTATGGGGAGCAATTATGGCTTTTTTTGCACTTGTTCCTTATGTTGGAACCGCTTTCGTCTGGTTTCCCGCTTTTGTCATTCTCTTATTCACTGGCAGTGTCGGATCGGCTATTTTTCTCTTGCTATGGGGTATATTTCTTGTTGGAGCAATTGATAATTTTCTTCGGCCATATCTTATCGGTTCGTCTACGAATACCTATTCGCTTCTTACGTTCTTGTGTGTGATTGGCGGTATTTCGCTTTGGGGTTCTCTCGGTATTTTGCTTGGCCCACTGGTTTTGACCCTGCTTATAGCTATCTCTGAAATTTATGAAAATGAATACCGCCCTCTTTTGAAGGAGTTGGATCATGGCGGCGTGTAGGGGAACCACTTTTTACTGTATATTCTGAGGATAGTGACGGCAACCCCCAAGAATAGAAGACCTATTGCTATGAGCGATGTATAAATTTTGCTTTTCGGAATGCCGCTCGATAAGGGTTGTTCGTTTTTTACGATGTAATTTTCCAGTACAAAATTTCCCTTACTTCCCTTTATCATTTTGGCGTTTATTGAGGTATTGAGTTTGAGAATGGACTTGAGGAGTTCGCTATCGGTTTTTTTCGGATCGAATGCGATGGTTATTTGTTTCCGGGGTGTCTGCACGGTGAACGTATTTGAGCTATCAGGCGCGCGTGTAATGAAACCATTAATCTTGAGAAATGTCGGATTCGGTTCGCCTTTTGTGATCATCTGTGTCCACTCCCATGATGTTTCCCGGTCGTCTTGCGTGCTTTGATCTGGGTTTTCTATGGATTGGGCATGAGTCGTGGGTATGATCCAACTCGTGAGAGATATTTGCGGCGGCGCGGCTGTTTCCGTGAGGGGAATGGTGGAGATTTCGGCAAATGAGGTGTTTTCCGGTGCGTCTTCGTAACTTATGGTGTTTTGAATTTGCCCCATCGGGTCCAAAATTTCTATCTGATCGGCGGAGTTTTTCAGAGATATTTTGGTTTGTTGATCCGTGAGAATGATGTAGCCGCTTGCCGGAATATTGCTTCCTGACGGGAAAAGAAATGTTTTTCCGGATACATTGGTGATTCTCCAGCCCGCAAGCGAAATGGCGTTTGCAGTTTTGTTATGAATTTCTATCCATTCATTGCCATTATCGGTTCCCGATGGGTTGGGTAGGATTTCCGAGATGATTACGGTCGGATCGGTTGCCTCCGGTGGGGTGATTTGCGTTTGCGGCGTGGTCGTTTCGACAAGAGGTGGCTGTGACGGAGGAGTGGAGATGATTTCATCTGACATGATGTTTTCTTCTCCCGGAGAGAGCGTTTTTGTCAGTTTCCATTGGTTAGACGCTGTTCTCGCCCAGCTCTGGTTTGGGGCAATTTTCGTGTAAGGAGTTTTTTCATATTCAGCGCCGGATGGATTCATGAGTCGTACGGCGTCGGCTGAGTTGTTGAGTGTGATGTTCGTTTTGTCGTTTTTGAGTAGAAGGAAACTTTCGGCACCAATAGAAATATCTCCAAATGTGTAGGATTTACTCCCGCCGTCTTCATCGTCGATGCGCCAACCAAGGAGTGAGACGGTGTGGTCACTCTTATTTTTCAGCTCAATCCACTCATTGCCATCGTCGCTTCCTTCGGGATCGGGGAGAAATTCATTGATGATGATTTCGTTTGTGGCGATGGGAGACACGGGCGTTGGCTGGGCTGCTGTAGTTGGCTGAAGTGTAACCGTTGGTGGCGTCGTTGTTGCTATGCTTGGTGATACTACTTCCCAATCGGTTGCTGCATTAGTGTCGATGTTTGTTTTTCTTTTGAAGGAAGTGTTTTTCTCGAGATTATTACTGGAAAGACAGTTTTCTATGGGGCCGTTCCAAGCGTTTGCGGCGGTAAGTTTTGCGAAATCGCTCTTTTCTTGGTCGGTCGGAGTAGTGCTTGCCCAGCAAACGGCATCGAGATAGTTGGCGTTATGGGTGAGTACGAGCTGATCGGTGGTAGCGGTCAGACCCGGAATATCACTGAATTTCAGCTTGTCGCCGGTTTTGACGGTCATATTAGGAATCGTTTTTATATTTTCGTCTATAGAAGTTATGGAATAATTGTCCAAAATCTGTCCAAGTCCATGATTTCCATCATCAAGTACCGTAAGTTCCACAAAGTCGTTTATGGTATTATTAAAGCTGAATTCACTGAGGATGATTGTTGGCGCGGTTGTTCCGCAGACGGTTTCAGCTTTGACTTCTTGTGGGAAAGAAGAAAAATAGGGGAGCGAGAGTACGAGGAGCGAGAAGACGGTGAGTATTTTTTTCATGTTTTTAGCTTTAAAAAATAAAAAGTATCTCAAGCCTACACCCCTGATCTAACATTTCTCTGACATTTCTTTGAATTTTTCTTGCTATTTTTCTGACACGGTTTCTGTTTTTCAGCTTTGACCGTCGCTTCGTTGACGAAGCAGGTGAAATTTGGTACCCTATGGATGTTTCACGTTTATCATTTCTCTCTTACATGACCACAATCCACATACGTTTAGCTTCAAATATCGATGTTTCCCTACGAAATGGCGCACTTCGAATCAGGCTAGATCTCCGAGATTTTACAAAAATTCTCGGCTGGAGCGTGTAGTTTTTGATGAATATGTAGATGTGAACGCAAGATTCTTATGATCTAACGTTTACTTTTTTATGGATGCATTATCATTGTTACTCGCCCTCGTCGGGCTGATGGTTGGAGGAGCTACCGGCTTTGCCGTGAGGAAGGTTTTTTTGACGAAGAGGGATCGCGAGGTCGCGGATGCGACTGAGCGAATGATCAATGAAGCCACGATGAAGGCCAAAGAGATGGTCATGGAGGCGAAAACCGAGTCCATCAAGATGCAGGAGGAGGTGAAGCGCGAAGAAAAAACGAAGCATGAGCAGCTGCAGAAAATGGAAGAACGGCTTACTAAGAAGGAAGAGGCGCTAGATAAGAAGATGGACGAAACGGAAAAGGCAAAAACTGATCTTGAGCAGAAGATTACTTCCGTGAAGACGATTCGTGAGGAGGTGGAAAAAGTATATAATTCACAGGCTCAGCAACTTCAAAAAATTGCTGCTCTTACACCTGAGCAAGCAAAGGAAATGCTTTTGAAGCAGGTTGAAGAGGAGTCAAAAGAGGATTTGCTGGCGCAAATCGTCAAATCTGAGAAAGAGTTAAAAGAGAAGGCTCAGGAAAAAGCCCGCTACTTGATCGCTGATGCGATTCAACGTGTGGCAGCAGACGTCACTTCTGAGTCCACCGTTACTATCGTCAATCTTCCGAGCGATGATTTGAAAGGAAGAATTATCGGACGTGAAGGACGCAACATTAATACGTTTGAGCAGATAACCGGTATTGATGTGATCGTAGACGATACTCCGGGGTCGATCGTTATCAGCGGCTTCGATATGATTCGTCGTTATATTGCCAAGATGACGCTCGAACGTTTAATTGTGGATGGTCGTATTCACCCGGCCAGGATTGAGGAGACCTATGAAAAAGTAAAAGAAGACGTGAATAATCTCATCAAAGAGATTGGCGAGAAGGCGGTGTTTGATGTTGGCGTGACCGGGCTGCATCCAAATTTGATCAAGTTACTTGGTCGTTTGAAGTTCCGTTTGAGTTATGGTCAGAATGTTTTGAAGCACTCTATGGAGGTTGCTTTTATCGCCGGCGCACTGGCAGCAGAGCTTGGGGCCGATGTGAATGTTTGTAAAAAGGCCGGTTTACTCCATGATATTGGCAAGGCGGTAGATCATGAGATTCAGGGAAATCATGTGAAGATTGGAGCCGAGATCGCCAAGAAGTTTGGACTTACGGCTGATATTGTCCATGCGATCGAGGCGCATGATGGAAATATCGAAGCGACATCGGTCGAGGCTATGCTTGTCGAGGCTGCGAACCTGATTGCGAACGGTCGTCCCGGTGCTGGCAAAGAAAATCTCGATACCTTCATTCGTCGCATGCAGGAGCTTGAAAACCTTTGTACATCCTTTACCGGCGTCAAGAAAGCCTATGCCCTTCAGGCTGGCAATGAGGTTAGAATCTTCGTCAATGCTGATGATTTGGATGACCTGGGTAGCAAGCGCTTATCTCATGATGTTGCCAGGAAAATTGAACGCGACTTCCAGCACCCAAACCCGATCAAGGTGAATGTGATCAGGGAGGTGAGGAGAGAGGCGACGGCGGATTAGGGCTTAGTTTATCGTCTCGTCCGTGCCGCCGTTGACTTATGTCACCTTTACTTTCTAACCGAGTAATTTCGCCGGCGAAATTTTCAGCTTCAGAAATGCCTATTTTTCAAATATAAGATGATTAAAAACTCTAAATAGAATAATGTAAAGGCATCGATTTTTGAAAAACTGGGGTCTTTTCAGGTACGGCCCTAGTTGTATTTTGGCTTTGATTTGGTATGATGCCCCCATGCGCATTCTCTTCCTCGATACAGAAACAACGGACATTGGTCCGGGCTCACGATTGGTGCAATTAGCCTATAAAAATGGACTAACGGGGGAGGAGGTGAGTGCCTACTTCAAGCCACCCGTTGTTATTTCCTATGGTTCGATGGCGGTGCATCATATTACGAATGAAATGGTTGCGGACAAGCCTGTTTTTGCCGGAAGTGAATATCAAGCGCGGTTGGTTGTTTTGTTGAGTGAGACGATTTGCGTTGCCCACAATGCGCCTTTTGATATTGGGATTTTGAAAAATGAGGGCGTGGAGATCAGTACCTATATTGATACGCTTCGTGTGGCGAGGCATCTGATCGTGAGTGATCAACATAATTTGCAGTATTTACGATATTCGCTGCATCTGAATACGATTGAGGTGAGAGCGCACGATGCGATGGGGGATGTGCTCGTGCTGGAGGCGTTATTTGCGCATTTGGCGGGATTGGTTCGAGAGAAATTTTCCTGTGCGAGTGATGATGAGATCGTGAGCAAGATGCTCGAGCTTACCTATGCGCCCGTGCCGATGACGACGTTTGCTTTTGGCAAGTACAAGGGCAAGACCTTCGACGAGGTTCGGGCGATGGATCGGGGATATATCACCTGGCTCCATACGAGCGAGAAGCAGAAGCCCGTCAGTGAACAAAACGAGGATTTGATGTATACCCTGGGGTTGTGTATTCAGGGGAAGCTTGGTACTCCTACCCTTCTTTAGCAAGAAAATATGCTAATTTTGAAGCTGAATTTTCGACATTGCTTTTTTTGGTAGTATGGGGTAATATTATGGGGTAATAGTTTTACCTCCTTTTTATCTCTTTTTATGGCACGAAAACTTTTGACGCCAAAACGGAAAAAAATGAATTTCATGATCGACATCGATCTTGCGAAGAAACTTGAGGAGTCGTGTCCGGCAGGCGAGAGGAGCGATTTGGTGAATAAGGCCCTGGCCGAGGCTGTGCGTGTTCAAAATATCCAAAAAGCTGTTGAGTATATTGATTCGATGCAGAAAAAATATGATCTTCGTGTACCAAATGGCACCATCGTAAAAACACTTCGTTCTATCCGTTATGAATAAGCCAAAAATCGTGGTCGACGCTTCTGTACTTCTTAAATTTTCCCTTATTGAGGAGGATGGCTTGGAGCAAGCACTCAGACTGCGGGATGGTATTGTTGCCGGCGAGATTGATGCGTCTATTCCCGCTTTTTGTCTTTATGAGTGTGCAAGCACCATTGCTCGTGCGAGGCTTCCATACTTGAGTTATGTTGATACCTTTGGTCTTTATAAGGCACTACGTCTTATTGGATGTGCTGAGGTGGAGCTGGATGATTTTCTCGTGATGGATGCCTATAAGCTTTTGAAAGGTGTTCCGAAGGTTTCTTTTTATGATGCCCTGTATCATGCTTTAGCGCTGTATCTTGGTGCGACCTATATCACCGCCGACAAAAAATATTATGATTTAATGAAGCACAAGGGACATATCAAACTGCTGAAGGATTATTGAGTTTCTCCCTGTAGTCTCTATCGTTTCGGTATCAGTATATTCTCTATGTCCCTGTAGCATTGTGGTCGGTCGGATGTTTTCAAACTAATGCAGCGACTGATGCAGTCCACTAGTCGTTTTCCTGCGCGTAAATTCCACGGATCTCTTTCTCCTATTATTTTAGGTAGTTTTTTATGCTATTTTCCCTCACTTGTCAATAATAATCGATGCTTATTGTGAGTTAAAAACTAAAGCTGAATAAGAGATGAATGTCTTTACGTGAAAGAATTTGAAGCTGATTTTTTACGATTGTTATGATTATGATTTTCCTCTTGATCGTCTTGGATTAGCACTCTAAAATATCAAGTGCTAATTTAGCATATTATTCATCTAATTTTATTATCCATGAGCGTACAGCTTAAACCTACGGAAGATCATATTATCGTGAAGGCTGATGTAAGTGAGACGCAGACCAAGTCCGGGATTTATATTCCGTCGACGGCATCCAAGGAGAGACCACAGATGGGTGAAGTGGTTGCGGTGGGTCCGGGGAAGATGACGGATGAGGGAAAGCGTTTGACGATGGAGGTGAAAGTTGGGGACAAGGTTCTTTTTTCTAAGTATGGTCCGAGTGAGGTGAAGATTGATGGCGAGGAGTTGTTGATTTTGAATCAGGGAGACGTGTTGGCTATTCTTGCGTAGCAAGAACTGATTCCGTTTTCTTCTTTTTATATTATTATTAAAATTATTTATGGCAAAGCAAATTATTTTCGCAGATGAGGCACGGGCTAAATTACTTGAGGGCGTGAGGAAGCTGGCAACGACGGTTTGTATTACCCTCGGTCCGAAGGGGCGTAATGTTGGACTGGATAAAAAGTACGGTTCACCGGTGGTGACGCACGATGGCGTAACGATTGCGAAGGAAATTGAGCTCAAGGATCCGTATGAAAATATGGGGGCGCAGTTCGTGAAGGAGGCGGCAACGAAGACGAATGATATCGCGGGCGACGGTACGACCACGGCAACACTGCTTGCATGGAAGATGATCGAGGCCGGTATTCGTAATATTACAGCAGGCGCAAATCCGATGCAGCTACGAACAGGAATGGACGCAGCGACGGAGGTTGTCGTGAAGGAGTTGGAGAAGATGGCAGTTCAGATTGGGGATTCTCAGGAGAAGATTGCGCAGGTGGCTACGGTTTCCGCGCAGAATGCGGAGATGGGTCAGCTGATCGCGGAGGTTCTCTCCATGGTTGGTTCTAATGGGGTAATTACCGTGGAGGAGGCGCAGACGATGGGTTTGACGAAAGAAGTTGTCGAGGGTATGCAGTTTGATAATGGCTACATCTCGGCGTATTTCGTGACGGATCCGGCTCGGATGGAGGCTTCCTATGAAGATGCCTATATCTTGTTAACAGATAAAAAAATTACCTCTATTCAGGATATCTTGCCGGTGATTGAAAAAGTATTGCAGAGTGGGAAGAAGGAGCTGGTGATCATCGCGGAGGATATTGAGGGTGAGGCGCTTGCGACGCTCGTGTTGAACAAGTTGCGTGGAGCGTTTAGTGTGCTTGCGGTCAAGGCTCCGGCGTTTGGCGATCGACGCAAGGAGATATTGAAAGATATTGCTGCCCTGACGGGTGGTCGTGTGATTAGTGAAGAGGTTGGATTGAAGCTTGAAGAGGCGGGATTGGGCGATCTTGGGCGATGTACCCGTGTGGTTGCGGACAAAGAGCATACGACAATCATTGGTGGAAAGGGAAATAAAGAGGATATTCAGGCGCGAATTTCCGAGCTGAAGATTCTTATTGATAAATCGAATTCCGACTTCGATAAAGATAAATTTGCCGAGCGGTTGGCGAAACTTGGCGGAGGGATCGGCGTAATCAAGGTTGGTGCCGCGACGGAGGTTGAGCTCAAAGAAAAAAAACATCGCCTAGAAGATGCCGTCCAGGCGACCAAGGCGGCGGTGGAAGAGGGAATTGTTCCCGGTGGTGGAGTGGCTCTGCTGCACGCGCTTCGCGCGTTGGATGGCTTGAAACTTGAGGGAGATGCGAAGACAGGTGTTGATTTGGTAAGGGTCGCTCTCATGGAGCCGGTGATTCGAATTGTTGAGAACGCCGGACAGGATGGCAAGGTGGTGGTGAGTAAAATTATGAGTGAGAAAGAGGCTATCGGTTACAATGTCATGACCGGTGAATATGTAGATATGATCAAAGACGGTATCATCGACCCTGCAAAAGTCACCCGCTGCGCCCTGCAGAATGCGGTTTCGATCGCTGCGACCTTCCTCACGATGGAGGCGGCAGTGGTGGAGTTACCTGAACCGAAAGAAGCCAGTGGCGCGGGTGGTGGACACGGCGGTGGTATGGGAGGGATGGAAGGGATGTATTAATTTCCCCCACAGTGAATTATGAAAGAAGTTCCTGAACGATCTTGTTGACCATACCGCCATCTGCTTTGCCTTTCGTGCGGGGCATGAGAGCTCCCATGACTTTGCCGAGATCGGATTTGCCGGTGGCGCCGGTTGCAGCGATGACTTCTTTGACGATAGCGCGGACTTCTTCTTCGGAAAGTTGTGCGGGGAGATATTTTTCCAATACGGCCATTTCGAGTTTCTCTTTCTCGGCGAGTTCTGTGCGGCCGCCTTTTTCGAATTGTTCGATAGAGTCTTTTCGCTGCTTAATTTCTTTTCCCGCCATCTGGATGATGTCTTCGTCGGTGGCTATTTTTTTCTCTCCTGCGGTTTCGAAACGAAGAATAGCGGCCTTTAGTAATCGAATAGTTCCGGTTGTTACCTCGTCTTTTGATTTCATGGATGTAATCAGATCTTGTTGAAGTTGTTCTTTGAGAGCCATATGATTGAGAAATGAAGATATATTTTTGCTTTATTATACTTTGTTTTCATTATATGTACAATTGACACTCAGGTTCCTCGTGATAAGATTGGAAGGCTCTATTTCCTTATTAATGTTGATTATGCAAAAGCGAATATTTACGATCGTAAGCGTTTTAGTAATGACGTCTCTTGTCAGTGGCTGTACGTGGTTTTCTCCAAAACCTACGAGGGAGCCGATGGCGATGTTGCAGGCTGGAGCGACAAATTTTGCGGCGAAGATGTCCAGTGAGTATCAGATGAAACTGGATGCTACATTGCTTGGAAAGGACGCCGAGGGGAAGGCGCAGAATTTGACGGTTAAGCTCTCGGCAAACGGTGATGTAAGCAGTGACCTTGCCGCGCTCGCGCTGAATTCGAAGATTAAGGGCATCATGTCTGTTAACCAAGATAAGTACTCCCTGGATACGGAATTGCGCACCAACAAGCAGGCCGTGTATGCTATTATCAATGGTCTGACCGGTCCAGCGGCAGAGATTCCCAAGGAGTATGTGGCGAAGGCGCTAGGCAAGTGGTGGAAAATCCCTCTTCCTGAGGCTTTAGTAAAGCCATATCTAGATCAACTTTCTCTGCCACAGCCTATAGCGGCGGGAGCTCCTACCGCAGAAATTGACAAGGGCAGTAGCGCTGTTCAGCGGATTAAGAGTGCTGAAAATATGTTCAAGAACGTTAGCGGTTATATCAAAAATGTGACCTATGACGGATCGGATACGATTGGCGGATTGAATAGTTATCGCTATGTTGCCGAGTTGGATACGGATAAACTTCGTGATTTTATGATCCAGTACAATAAAGACAAGGGGAGTGAACCGACGGCTGAAGAGCTCGCGAAACTTGATGATTTTCTGACGCATTTTGTCAGTCGTGTTACCCTCTGGGTTTCGGTTGATGGAGAGATATTGGATAGAATTTCTTTGGTGCTCAAAATGAACAAAGTTTTGAGTGAGGACGGGAAGTCGAGCGGCAGGGGCGATATCAATCTTGATGTTTCGTATATGAATTTCGGCAAGGCGGTCACAACGGTTGAGCCTACCGGCGCGAGTGAGTTTGATTTATTTAGCATGTTGGGAGGGCTTACAGGAGCTTCTCTGGGGGCTGATGGTAGTGGTGAAATTGTTTCCGATACCCCCGTGGTTCCGCCTATTACGAAAGTAGTTGAGCCGGTAAAAAAATAGTTTCGTGGTGTCAGAAAAATGTTAGGTCCCTGTGGTAGCGTGCTTCCATGGGGACTTTTTTTATAGCTTTTTTCTGCGGCGTGGTTGGGTGGTACGAAGGTATTACCTTTGGGATTTTCGTGGTTGCGCTTGTGGTTTTTTTTCTGATTCGATATCGGTGGTTTGATGATGGGGGGTTGGATATTTGGACGAAGAAACGAGTCGTGTACTTGTTCTTGGTTATTCTTTTTGGATTTTTCTGTGGTTTTGCTCGAAGCGGATGGGTTGAGACGCGGCATGTGGATGCGGTTCGAGAGATAGTGTCGAGAGGAGTTGTTGATCTGGAAGGGTCATTGAGTAATGATCCGAGAGCGGCAAGTTTCGGACAGAGGGTGGCCGTAGATATTGATACTATTGGCGACGTGGAGATTGCTGTGCCGAATGAGGTTGAGCTGTGGAGAGGGGATGTGGTGCGAATTCGCGGGAAAATCGTGGAAGATGTGCGATATGGGGTGACATATCTCAAAATGCAGCCGGTGAAGATTCTTTCCGTGAGTGGACCGATGGGGTTTTTCGGCGCGCTCGCGAGTACACGTAGGTATTTTGTGGTACGTATGCAGACTTTGTTTCCCGAAAGTGTCGGGGCGTTCATGGTGGGAATATTGGCGGGAGGGGAGAGGGGGTTGAGCGCGGAGGTGAAAGGGGATTTCCGTCGGACCGGCTTGTCGCATATTCTTGCGGTTTCCGGCTATAATGTTTCGCTTTTGCTGACTTTGGGCGTGGCGGTAATTCCCGTACGGAGGAAGTGGAGATTCGCGGTGTTTGGATTTTTACTTTTGGTATTTATAGGATTTGTGGGATTTCAGGCTTCGGCGGTGCGCGCGGCGATTATGGGATTTCTGGGGGTATGGGCGGCTTCGCTCGGTAGGGTGAAGGATATGTCGCTCGTACTGTTGTGGAGCGGATTCGTGATGGTTCTGTATGATCCTTCGATGCTGTTGTTTGATAAAGGTTTTCAATTGTCGTTTTTTGCTACGGTTGGCGTGATGTATGTTTCGCCGGTGGTGATGCGGTGGTTCCCGAAAAGTCTGAATAAAGAAACGGATACAGGACACGCAGGTGCGTGTCTTATAGAGTCTTTTGCCGGAACGCTCGCGGTGTATATTGCTCTGTTGCCCGTCACTATGTCGTTTGGCAAATTGCCGCTCATTGGGCTGGTCACAAACCTCCTGTTCGTCTGGTTTATTCCGATTGCAATGATGATAGGTTCCGGGGTTTTTGTATTGAGTTTTTTGGTCTATCCGTTGGCATTCGCGATGGCTCGTTTCGTGAGTATGTTTGTTTCGTGGTATTTTGCCTCGATTCATTTCTTTTCATGGCTCCCTTTCAGTGTTTTTGACGTACCGCCCATGTCAAAATATGTCGTAGTCGGACACTACGTTTTGTTGACGTGGTGGATATGTCGAAGCGAATGTGCGGCTGGATCGATTATTACGCCGCAACATCCAAGCTAAACTTGTTGTTGTCGAGGAGGATGGCTTCAACGGCTTTCTGAGCCTCTAGCTTGGCTTGTTCAGAGAGGTTTCCGTTGGTAATTCGACTGATGATGGCGGCGGTGATTTGCGCCGATTGAGCCTTTGCTCGGTTCTCGAGTTTTGCGCTATCGAGCTGTTGACCATCTTTGTCGATCATATTGTATCGTTTTCCTCGCTGAGTTTCGTCGGTAATGAGGCGGTCCTGCTTGAGGGCTTTTTTCTTTTCGTGAATCTGATCTCGATTGAGGTTTTGGAAGTCGGTCATTTTGAAGACGACGGCATCTTGGGCACGTCCTGTGCGTGCGTCAATGGTCATTTCACCGTCGGTGAAATCCGCGAAGTCTTCTGAGAGTTCTTGGTCTTCGTTAGAGGCGTGCAGCGTGCTACGTTGATCAAATGTGCGCTCCTGCGTGAGCAGCTCGTGTTGCTTGATATCGTGAGCCATACGGAGGTATACCGCATTCGCCTCAAGTTTGTCTCTCATGCTGCTATTTCCCTTCGCCTCGTCGATGGCTTTGCCAATCGACTCGGCGTTCGGACTTACGATTATTTGTAATTCGGCGAGTCGTGCCGTATTGATCTCGTCTTCTGGATCGAGTTTTGCGATGTCTTTGCGGATTTCGAACTCGGCTTGGAAGTTTTTCTGCCCCTCAAATTTGGTCGCATCTTCCAGTTTGACTTTTAATTCGGTTTTTTTCTGCATCTCATCAATCTGACCTTTTGCCTCCTGCATGCCATTGAGTGAGTTTTTGAGCGTTATTCCTCCGTCCGGCAAAATCGTGCAAAGTGTCTGGATACGCTCGGTTAGATCCTGATTCATGAATATTGTTTCGTATTTTTTCCTTTGTGATTCCGGAAGATTTTCGAAGGTTTCGAGAACTTTTTCACGGCGCGGATCGTCGAGGTCGGAATTTTCCAACATTTCCTTCATCTCGTCGGTTGTTTCCAGTGAGGCGAACCACTGCTGGTAGGCTTTGACGCTCCTGCGAGAGAGCAGTCGACTATCGGCCATTTCTTGTACTTTTTCATTATATTTTTCACCGAGCTGTTTCCTGTCGCGATTGGTGTTTTCGATGTTTTCCACCAGTGCCACTCGATCACGTAATCGCAAACTATAGAACTCTTTGTGCTTTTGCTGATCGTCCGCAGGGAGCTTGTTGAAGCGGGTGAGCGACTCTCTTCGTCGCGGATCGTCGAGTGTTGAGTTTTGAAGGGCGGCTTCTTTTTCTTTGATGGTGGCTCCGGCAAACTTGTCACGATACTTTCCGGCGCTGATTTCGCTGACGAGCTTATTGCCTGTTGCGTCTTTCAGTTTTTGATCCCATTTTCCGATGAGTTCCATGTGCTTTTCGCATTCTGCTGCGATTTCTTTCTTTCCTTTTTGCCCACCTTCTCCGGAAAAATTTACATTATAAAAGTCATACTGCGCCTGAACTTTGGCGTGGGCGGCTTTGAACTTCGCCTCGAAGCCTTGCAGTGTTTTTTCCGCGGTTGGGATATATGCCAGACTTGCTTCCAACTTGGCGGCATCTTTTTCCTCACCCATGTACTTGGCATTAATATTTTTCTCGAAGGGACTTTGAAGTGGGGAGTCGGTCCATTTTTTTATGGCTTCTTCACGAATTTCGCCTTTCATTTCCTCTACTACCTCTTTCTTTGCCTTGAGACCTCGAGCTTTTTTTAGCTTCGCTTCGAATTTTTTCTGACGAGGTTCAGAGAATTTTTTGAACTCATCTTTTACGGACTTCACATCGCCATCTTTGAGCTCTTGTTCCATCTCGGCCAACATTTTTTTCTGGCTTTCCGGTGTAGCCTCGCCAAAGCGAATTGATAGACTCTCCAGCTCATCATCATCGGATATATCCGTTTTTTTCAGCTGCTCGAAGAGTTTTTTAAAATTTTCCGTGTTGTATTTCAGGGTATCCACATAATCCACTTTTTCCTTCTCGGTCATCTTGCCGAAGCGATCCATATAGACTTTGGCACCTTTGCTATCACCAATAACTTTAATCAAATTATCGCGAATCCCACGGAGATTTTTTAGTTCACTATCCAATTTTTTTGATGCTTCTTTTTTCCCATCGAGACCGGCTTCCTTGAATTCCTTCTCTTTGTCGGCGCGTACATCTATACCGCGTGCCTTGTCTCTTCCAAAGAGGTCGGTGTTTTTATCAAGCTGACCGACGTAACTTTGGAGAAGCTTGTGAGAAGCGTCTATCTTTTGGTCGATATCTTTTTTGATTTCTGCGAGTCTGCTTGGACTGTTCTCCTCCATTCTTGCTTTTTCGAGTGCCTTTTCATAGGCCTCCTTTTCCTCTTTTCCAAGAACCTGATCCTTGTCCAACTTGCCTCGTATATCGAGGAAGATGTCCGTTACGTCGCGGTTGGTTGCCTTGATCGTAGCAGTGTCGGTTTTTTTATCCTGAAGATCTTGGAGCTGTTTATCAGTGGCGCGACTTATTCTCCGTGAACCATCTGATTTTTCAGGTCCGTCCTGCTCGTCTTGATCCCGATGTGCATTTTCAAGTCCGCCTTTTGCCATAGAAATTATTTATTGATAGGAGAGAAACAAAACCCCGGGGAAATGACAAAACTGTGTTTTGTCTGCCCGAGGTTTGTTATTGTATCATCTTTTTTGTCTTATGCAAGCTTTTGTGCCTATTCAGCTTTAAACGCTGCAGGCTGAGAAGCCGCAGGAGAGACAGAGCATGCAGCCCTCGGCGATTTGAACCTGACCTTGGCATTCTGGACATTCTTTCTCGGCCATGAGCTCATGTTTGGTCTTGATGGCCTTGTGTGTGCGGGCGGTTCCATCTTCTCCAAACGTTGCTCCGGCTCCAGTAGTGGCCCCTACGGTTGCGTAGGTTGGAATAGTGGACGACGCAACGGCTACAGGAGCGGCTGGCGGTGGAACGAACTCGGCGACACGTTTTTCCATTTTAGGTTCTTCTTTCTTGTTCACTTTTCCAATATTCAACACCTGAGAATCACGGGAGCCATCTCTATAAATCGTGACGCCTTTGCAGTTGAGGTCGTAGGCGAGAATGTAGGCGGTTTCGACATCTTGCATCGAGGCGGAATTTGAGAAGTTGATGGTTTTGGAGACAGAAGCGCAAACGTGCTTCTGGAATGCGGCCTGCATACGGATGTGGTTTTCCGGAGAAATATCCTGAGCGGTAACGAATACACGTCGGATGTCTGCTGGGATTTCGTCCGTGAAATCCTGGATGGATCCTACTTTTGCAATTTTAAGCATGAGCTCTTTTGAGAAGAATCCACGCTCTTTGGCTATCTGTTCGAAATAAGCGTTGGTATAAATAAGCTCGGTTCCGTCCATAACATTCTTGATGAATGAGATGGCGAAGTTTGGCTCGAGTCCACCGCTCGCCTCGGCGATCATGCCGATGGTACCGGTTGGAGCGACGGTTGTGACGTAGGAGTTTCTTATCTTTATCCCTTTCTTTTCCCATGTTGAGCCCTTGTATGCTCCAAATGTTCCACGAGTTTTAGCGAGCTTTATGGATTCTTCGATAGATTTATCACGGATGAATTTCATAAGTTCTTCACCTTTCTTGAGTCCTTCCGGTGAGTCGTATGGAATCATGATTTGATAGAGTGCATCGGCAAAACCCATAATACCGAGACCGATACGTCGTGTGTTTCGTGACATTTCAGCGATTTGCGGAATCGGGTAGCTATTCATGTCGATGACGTTGTCCAAAAAATGGGTGCAGGTAAAAACCGCTCCTTCCAGTCGCGCCCAATCGAAGTCCGTTCGACCGGCGTTGATGAATCGATTTACGGCGATAGATCCGAGGTTGCATGAGTCAAAAGGAAGGAGGTCCTGCTCGCCACATGGATTGGTCGCCTCAATTTCACCCAAATGAGGAACGGGATTGGTGGCATTCATATTGTCGATGAAGACGAGACCCGGGTCTCCATTCAGCCATGCATTAGAGATAATCAAGTTGAATACCTCACGTGCGCGGAGCTGCTTGCAGGCCGTCTTGGTGCGCGGATTGATGAGGTCGTACGTTGTGTCTTTCTTGAGTGCTTCCATGAACTTCGCCGTAATACCAACAGAGATGTTGAAGTTGGTGAGTGTTTTCATGTCGGCCTTGCAGACGATGAAGTCGAGAACATCCGGATGATCTACTCGGAGAATGCCCATATTCGCGCCACGCCTCTTGCCACCTTGTTTGATTTCTTGCGTTGCGGCATCGAAAATTTTCATGAATGAAACCGGGCCGGAAGAAACTCCAGCAGTGGATTTCACCATGTCGTTCGATGGTCGGAGTCGTGAGAAGGCGAACCCTGTTCCGCCACCGGATTTGTGAATAATGGCCTGATATTTGAGTGAGTCGAAAATGCCCTCAATCGAGTCTGGAACCGGTAAAACAAAACATGCAGAAAGCTGTTGGATCTCGGTGCCGGCGTTCATAATGGTCGGAGTGTTTGGCATGTATTCCAAATTTGCCATCACATCATAGAATTTTTTGGCCGTGTCCTGATACTCTTCTTCGGATGCGCCATAATTTTTGTCGGCGAGAGCGATGTTGTTGGAAATACGTTCTACAAGTTGTTTTGGAGTTTCGACGATGTCGCCATTTTCATCTTTCAAAAGGTATCGTCGTTTGAGAACTTCGAGCGCGTTGTTGGAGAAGTTGAGCCGTTCGTCGGCATTACCCTTGCCGAGGATCGTCTCTGTCTGCTCACGTTTCCGTGACTGCTCCGCCCTATATAAGATATAGGCTTTTGCCGTTTTGGCATGTCCACCCTCGATGAGGATCTTCTCCACGAGATCCTGAATCTGCTCGACGGTTGGAATGGCATCCGGACCTTTGAAGAAGACCTCAATGACTGCTGCGACCTGATTGGCAATTCTGTCAGCAATAGCTCGATCGTCTCCTCCCACAGATTCCGCCGCCTTCCAAATGGCCTCCGCGACTTTTGTCTGATCGAAATCGACGATGCGACCGTCGCGTTTTCTGATGCTTTTTGTTTGTGCCATAGTGGAAAAGGGTAAGAGGGGAATAAAAAGAATAGAAGGGGATTACAGATGAACAGCAGAAGCGAGTTACACATTCTGGACGTTTCTAGCGTGTCAGAAATGTTTCATCTTCTTGTAAGGCCTATCTTAGAAAAGTGAACGAGTGTTGTCGATGGATTGTTCTACGAATTTATTGCGGTATTTGGATATGTAGTGGGACTCAAAATTTTATACTACTACATGTAGTATTTACGTTCATAAAAGCATACCTGATATTCCTGGAATGAAAAGACTTCGTTTGTATAATCCGTTGACTTACGAAATGGTTTATTTTTATTACTTCTTTGTTTGTTTTTTTCGAGTGGGTGTATGCGGTGGAATTTGTTTTCCCCTGTGGGTCAAGTTTTTCCTGACATTTTCCTGAATTACTCTTGCGGATATATCTGCTTGTTTTCTTTGTAGAGCTTGATGGCGAGAACGGGGCACGCCTCAGCCGCCATTTTGATTGTTTCTTCGTCTGCCGAATCGGTATCGACGATGTAGGCCTTGCCCTCCTCCTCATCCAGCTGAAATACCCCTGGAGCGACCGCTACGCATGGCGCGGCACCAATGCAGAGTTTCCTGTCAACGACGATTCGCATTGCTGGAGTTGCTGATGTTGAGCCTTCAGATTCATCTCCTAATTGTACGGGTACGATGGGCATGGGATTTTGGGGTTTATGAAATGGGAACGGATTTGACATGCTGGGCATGTCTGGCGTCCGCATAGTAGCGCGGGATGCGGGAGGAGT
>CALREA010000017.1 GCA_943355055.1 Candidatus Peribacteria bacterium
GCTCTCGTCACTGAACTTGTCGAGCATCACCTTCTTCTCTTCTTCCGTGATCGATCGCGCGATGAGAATAGTCGTAATAATATTTTCCGCCAGTGAGTGCATATATTTTTGTTAAAAAAGAAGACTTAAGAAATTATTTGTAACGTATCGGTATCGCCGACTGCTGTCGGCGCCTTGTCTTTGTGATGCTCACCAGTATAAGCAGCAACCTTTTTCGTATTCGCCAGTCCCATCTGACCAATCGGTTGTGGCGGCTTCAACGCTTTCCAGAGCTTCTTGTATTCCGGCACGGAGAGTCTGCGCACCTGCGCTTCAGCGAGTAGTCTTCTGTTCTCCACGTCATCGGCGGGAGTGGCTCCAGGTATGAGGTCGGATTCTCTTTTGACGCGTATTTCCAGAGTGAGTCTTCGGGTAAGGGTAGGATCGGTGACTCCGCCAAGAGTATCAACAGACACTTGTGCAAACGTATCGCGAGGATTTTCATAAATGCGTCTCAAAATAGTTAGACCGTTTCGGGCAACATATGGAGAGGGTTTCAGCGCTTCCCAGAGCCTTTTGTACTCAGGCACGGTCAGTATTTCAGTTTGAGCGTCACGGAGAAGCTGTCGGTTCTCTTCATCGATATGAGCGTCTCCCGACGGTGCGATATCATGCTCAGGGGATTTATCTTTTATTTGTTGCGCGATGGCATCGAGCGAAATATCATCAACCATTTTTTTCTCAAAATCATTCCGTGAATTACCCGCAATACCGGAAATCAGCGGAAGTCCATTCTGCGCATAGTTCGGCGGCGGTGTTCTCAGTGACGCCCAAAGTTTTTTGTATTCTTCAACGCTTAATCTGCCGGATTTTGCCGCGGTTAGTAGCTTTTTCTGATCATCCGGCTTCACCGTAAGGTCGGCGGGTTTATGTGGGTCATCCAGCCAGAGATCACTCTCGTTTTTCGACGCAATTTCAGCCATCAAATCCTTAGTCGATACATCTAATTCTATTTTTTGCACCTGCTGTTTAGTGCCGACATCAATAATTTGAAGGGTAACGGAATTATGTGGAGCAGGCGTAATTTCATCTTTGCCGGTCGACGGATTACGAGTGACACTAACCTCCTGCATATGGATTTTACCAGGAAGAATCGTCGTGATACGGTATGTTTTTTCTCCTCCACCAAAATCCAGTTTCACCAAGCGTCCCGTTTGATACGTCGACGCATGGAGCTCGATAATTCGCTTCACCAGCGCCCCGATTTGCGCAGGACCTGTTACGCGCAACATACGACCGATACCGCGAATATGCGTCACATCGAGGAGGTGGTTGTAGGATTTGCTCCTGAAAATAGCCAAAAGTTCATTTTCAACGTATTGTACTTCTTTTTCATTGAAAACCTTTTTCCCTTCCTTATTTTTCGCGTCTTTCAGGGACTGTATAAATTTTTTGATATCATCCTCTGTATGAGATCGGGTGAGAAGTTCATACTGTGCCACGAGTTCGGGATAACAAGGGTGGGATTTCGCGCGATCTACGACGCCGCGCACCGACTTCTCGGTGGTGATTTCATGGGTACATTTTTTTCTGAGGTGCTGTAGCAGTTCTTCTCTCTTTTTCTCAGCATCCACACGGATGTTGTTAATGATGGCGAGGGCTTCGTTTAGGCTCTTGGCATCACGAACGGGAAGTACTCCGGCTTTTCGTTTTCGGAGCAAAGCGGCAACACCCAGCGGAACACCACTGACAACAGCGGCCGTTCCAAGAAGAGCCGGCAGGCCAAATGCTGCTCCAACAAGCGCGAGAGTGCCAGTACCTATTGCGGTACGTTTCCCGACTCGGAGAGCTTCTTTGGTAATGGGATGTGCCATCATGGCATCCCATAGTTTTGCGACTTTTCCTCTTTCCTGAGCCAAGGTTCCTGCGGGCTGAATCGCATCTTTCGTTCCTTTGATGATTTTTTTCTCCATGCCGGCCTGCGTCATAAACGCGTCGATATCCAGCTCCAACTCCTCGCACAGACGAATTTTTTCAGAGAGACTTTGGATTTGATTGCTATGGCTAATGCGAATATCGCTCACACGTGCCGTCGCGTTGTAGTCGATTCCGGTCCGACGAAACGTCATATCATCAATAACTTTTTGCATCTGACCCTGCGCGCCCGGAGAATAACTTCCCAACAAACCTCCCGTGAGAATACTACTGACGCCCGTCAGCACTCCCCCACCCGAGCTAACGCCCTTCGCGCCATGCAATGATGGAACATGAAGAGAGAGTACCTTGTGATACGAATCGTGATACGCCGTCATCACCTGATCGAGCGGCGACAAAGGTGTCGGTGTGGTCACTACCAGCGGAGCAGCGGGAGTGAGCGGCGCACCAGGGGTTACCGCAGGAGTAGCCGTCGTCGTGCTTGGAGCGACGCTCGTCGTTGCAGCAGGTGTAGCCGCCGCAGGCGACACGGGCGCAAGTTCTGGATGAGCCGCATCGAACGCTGCTATCTCGTCCGGGTCTATATCTGAAAATTTAATAATGGCCATGGTTAATCCCAAAATTTAATAAAATTCCAAATTCCACCGAGAAGATCTCCAATAGCGCTTTTAATTTTCCCGCCTATAGATTCTTTCTTCGCTTGTTCTTCAATCCCATTTCGCAGATCTTTCTGAATATCTTGAGCTGTCTCGTCATAGTCAATATACACAGCGTGATCGCCGGAATAACCCTCATCCAAAGGATTGTATTTGCCATCTCCGATAACGACAATAAAATCTTTCAAACCTTTTTGCTCGCCTTCACTAAGACCGTTAAATGCATTCTCTATCTCGTCCAAATAGTTCTTCGAAAGAAGTTTTTTGTAATTATCAAACCCACTTTCAAATTCAATTTTTTTCAAAGAGTACGTATCTTTGATTTTATCTAATCGTTTTTCCACTGCGTCTTTTGCTTCGGCATCATTCATGTCATCCGCCTCATCGGAACGCTCGTCTTTGACCTTCTCATCATACTTTCCCGCCCATTCATCCAGCGCCTCGGTAATCTCATCTGCGTCTTCATTCCAGTCGATCACGACGCGATATTTACCATCAATTTTCTTAATTCCATCATCTTCGTCATAGGTGAAGCCGGCCTCTCCCAGCACCACTCCCGATTTGGCGAGAATTTTTTTCGTGATGGGTTTCGTGTCGGTGAAAGCTTTATCGAGACTGTCTTTATACTCCATCACCTTGGCATAATCATAGGTCACCCCGGGTTGGAACGAGACGTTGAATTTGTGTTTTGCGCTTAGGGCAGCCAGCATTTCCCTCGCCTTTTTCTCATCACCACTTCCGGGTACAACTTCCTTGCCATAAATTTTATCACCCAGTTCCTTGAACGGATAATCTTCCTTCGCCGGATCGCCATCCACACTAAATGCCTTGGCGATTTTCGATAGAGATAGTTTGGTACCGGCAAAATTCGCGCTCTCTCGTTGATCATCGGTGAGTTTATTCCATGCGGTTCTATCGGGATATTTTGCTATAATTTTCGCTTTCAAAACAGCCGGAGTCTCATCCGGTTTCTCCTTCTCATCTTTAGCGGCAGAGTCTTTTTCTTTATCCTGATATTCGGTAATGCCACCGGAAATATCAGCCGCCATCTGAACCGCGTCATCACTGACTTTGAATAATATGCGCTTCTTGTCATCGGAAAATTTTTCATATCCTTCGGGACGCACCCACACCCCTTTCAGGGACGCTTGTCGTTTCGGAGACGGATTCAGTATCATTTTTTTCAAAATCGCCAATCTCTCGGGAGTTTCCGCGGCTACCAGTTTCGCGATTGCCGCGTCGATAGCGCCGGCATGCGTGACAATTTCATCATAGTCACAGTCATATTTTTTATCGGAAATAAATTCAGGCATCAAATCTATCGGGTACCCGTGTTTTGTCTGAATCGCGCTCAGCGCAGTCGCGGCTTTCTGTCGATCGGCACTTTTCGCACCTGTTTCCGAAGGTCCCGGTTTATCAGCCCCTCCCGCTGTTTTTGGTGCAGGATAATTCCGAATCTTCTTGAGATTTCCATCAATATAGCGAGACCAGTCGAGGACAAATTGAATATCTTTTGCTTGTTGAGCCTCGGGGGTATCATCATGGACAGCATTATGACTTGCAGTCCACTGCTCCTTGGTTATTCCTCCGCTGTCTTTTTTACCAACACCGATTTTGGTGTCCCACGCATTAATATAATTATACGTTTTGACATTGTAGGATCGACGAACCGATTCGCGAATTTCATTCAGGGCTAATCTGCCGTAGTCAGGATCTTTTTCAAGAATTTTACCGTATTTCTGGGGATTTTTTGCGTTCTCGAGTACCTCCTTCCAGTCATTTTTTTTAGCCCCGCTCGTTGGAAATAAATAATCAAAATTATCCACATACAGTTTCGCCTTTTTCACCAACTCTTCACGTTCACTCTTCACTTCGGGCGTCTCCGCGCCCCCTACTTCATCATAAGAAACGCGTTCCTGCAGGCCTGCGGATATTTCTTGCAAGATGCGTTCTTCGCTCTCATCATAATCAATTCTCAATTTTCCATCCCTCCAAGAGTACCCTTCCTTAAATGGATTAACATCAAGCATATCGTCCGGAGTGAGAACGATTTCCACGCTCGGCAAGAGAGGCCAAAGCTCACGATATTCTTTTTCCGTTGCGATTTTCTGGAGCACCCTTTCGATCCGAGGTACATATTCACTGATATCGGAAGAGGTATAGCGCTTCGGATCTACATCGGCAGGATCTTCCTTCACTACGCCTTTCCATTTATTTTTTTTTGCAAATGTATCCAGGTCGCGCACAGGATTCGCGCGGACAATATTGTCTTTTCCATCCGGAGCTTTTTCTCCACCTGCCGCGCCTCCCGCGCCGCTACCGCCCGCCACGGCACTCGGAGCGCCACCTGCCACAGCCGGACTACCGTCCGCCGCCCGTATCGGCCCATCATCAATACCGCTGAATCCAACCTGACCCTCGCCCAGACTTTGATAGGACATGCGCATGCCATCTGAACGATCAGGCAGCACGTCGGAAATAATCAATTCAAAACGTTGAGGAACGATAATACCGGTACTCGCGTTAATGATGGCCGCATCCGTGGATTTGCGAGTGAGACTATCACTATAGACACGAGCTTTTTCGTAGGCTGCCAACATGTCAAAAAGCGCGTGTTCGCGAATATCTATGTCTCTACCCGTCGCAGGATCCGTGCGCCCCGTAGGGATAAATTTCCCGGTCAAAAAAAGCTGAGGATATTTCGCCGCGACAGCCATGGGGTTGCCCGAACGAGTGTACTCATTAATTTCATCCATGTGCGCGCCTAAATAGCTTCGCAGTTCATGCGGAAGTATTTGGACTCTCAACATTTCTTTGAAAGTATCTATTTTACCCCGATACCAGCCAGCATCATGGGCATTCAGCAATCGCGCGGCAAACGTATCGGAATTTTCACCGATTCTCATTGCCTCATATCGAGCTACTCCTACAAACGTTAACTCCATTTCGCCAACGATCGATTGGAGAACGATCATTTTTTTAATAATATTCCCGCGTCTGTCAGCCCGTTCTCTCGCTTTGTCAGGAGTGAGCGTCGCATCCGGAATGGTACGATAGAGAGCGTCTTTGATTTCGCTCTCGGTATACCCGAGCTGCTTCGCCACGAATTTCACAAGCTCGGCATTTTTTTCACTAGTGGTCAAACGTCTCTCAAGAGGATTCGCTTTTTTATTGAACCCATCCTTCAACGCCCTCCACGCGTCTTTGGTGGTTTTGATCACCTCCATTCTACGATAAAAATCAGCAAGCTTTTCCGTAGCTCCGCCGATCACCTCACCTGTGGTACCGGCACCTCTCACGACAGCATCGCCCAGACCGTCCGCGAGTCCACCACGAAACACCAAACGAGAATACATGAACAAAGATTTCATAACGACTTCTTATGGATGTTTATTTTTCTTCTCTCTATTATAGCACAAAAGAGGCATCGGGGTCAAACCTACCTCATTTAGCTTACAAGCATCCATGCCCAGAGCGGTATGGTGAATATTTTTTGGTGTATTTCCCATGATTCAGGTGTAATTAAGAGGCCGCCGGACAAGGCACGTTCACCGATAAGATTGCGAAGGAAGGCGGTATCTTCACTCCGTATATGATGTTGGTATTTGACTTCAATAGGACAGTCGTGATTGTCAGCTCGAATATAAAAATCAACTTCTCCGGCCTTTTTGAAGGCTTCAGTTTGCATATAGGCTATATTACCGATACCTCTCAGGCGCGAAATAGTTTGAGCAACAAGAGATTCGGCGACAGCTCCTTTTGTATCGTCGTTATCAAGAGTAGGGATTGTTTTAGTGGTAGCGAAGGTAAGCATGAGATCGGTAGGATATATTTTTATATTTCTTCGCTTGAGTGGCTCCGCCTTGTGTGAGAATTTTTCTACAAAAATGAGAAGATCGGTTTGTTCGAGCAGATGCATGCCATCTGCCAGTGTCACAGCGGTCGTTCCCAGTACCGAAGCCACTTTGTTCTGATTATATTCTTGACCAGGTCGGGCAAAGAGATGACGGAGGAGTCGTTCATACAGCTCAGGTTTTTTGATCTGCTGTAGGAGCATTAGATCTTCAAGGGTAACTTTTTTCACATAATTTTCATCAATGAAGTGCGCTTTTTCTATGACATTATCCGATTCGATTTTCCAGAGCTGTGGAAATCCGCCTTCTCGTAAATATCGAGCAACATGGGAATGAAAGGTATCATGACGCAAAGAGGAGAGAAGATTTTTAAGATTTGCAAAAAGTTTTTCAACAGAAAGATCACGTTCAAATTCGAGCTGAATGGTATATAGGGTTTCAAGTATATTTCTCTCGATGAGATCGTTTTTTTCAAGAAATTCACGAAACGAAAACGTTGGTAACTTTTCCGAAATTACCCGTCCCAAGAGTATTTTGAGAGATTTTTCAAAAATAGAATGTGCCGCGGATCCGGAGAGAACAATGCGAATTTTTGGATTTCGCTCAACCCTGTTTTTGATAAGATTTGCCCATCCGTCAACGACCTGCACTTCATCAAAGAAGCAGTACGCGTCCGTATCAATTTCATCATAGGTGTCCCAGCCGAGCATCTGAGCCCACTGATTGAGAATGGCTTGAACAAAGCGTTCTCGATTGCCGGGTCGTTCTGATTGGATTTGAACATCGTCAAACGAAAGGTAAAGTACCTTTTTCGGATCTATTTTTCTCTCTCGTATCAGATACCAGATGAGCTGTTTTTGAATTTCCGTTTTACCAACCCGACGGGGTCCCTTTATCAGTACCGCCATTTTACGTGATGCCTCCATCTGTTTTTTGACCCTGAAAAAAACTTCACGCTTGAAGTGTTCCGGCACTCTCATTCGTAGCGGATCTTTTATCCATGGGGAGTTGGAATATATAATTGCCCGATAGAAGTCAGCATGTTGTTCGATAAAAAATGACATAGTTTTAAAAGTTATTTTGAACAATTATAGTATACTATAATTAATGAAATATAGTCAAGTATAATTAAGCAAACTCTCATCTCCAATCAATCCTCTGCACCCCCCTCTCCTGAAGATACGCATTTGCCTGGCTAAAATGCTTACATCCGAAAAATCCGCTATACGCCGAGAGTGGTGACGGATGCGGAGCCTTCAGGATGAGATGTTTTTGTGGGTCGATCGCCGCCCCTTTCTCCTGCGCGTACCGTCCCCAAAGCAAAAAAACGAGCCCCTCACGCTTCTCCGACAGCTCTTTCACGACCCGATCCGTAAACTGTTCCCAGCCCTTTCGCTGGTGTGAACCGGCTTTACCAGCCTCTACGGTAAGCGTGGCATTCAGCAGGAGTACTCCCTGGGTAGCCCACCGCTCGAGATTGCCACTCCGAAGCGTAGCGGAGGAGCTGTTTCCGTTTTCTTTTCCTTGATCCCCCATATCACTCCGAATTTCCTTGAAAATATTTTGCAGCGACGGCGGCATGGCCACCCCCTCACCGACCGAAAAGCACAACCCGTTCGCCTGTCCCGGCCCGTGATACGGATCCTGCCCCAAAATTACGACCTTTACCTGATCAAACGGACACGCCTCAAACGACCTAAATATGCTCGCCGGTGGCGGATACATCGCCGTCCCCCTCCGCGCGGCACCGCTATACTCCCCCCGCACAAACTCCGTCAGCTCCGTGAAATACGGCTTCTCAAACTCATCACTGAGCACGGCTTTCCACGACGGATGTAGGTGTACGTTCATAGTTTAAAGTTTATTTCTAAAATCCATCTCATCTACACGAGCCAGCTCCAGGATTCCACGAAATGTTCCGAGGGAAAGTTCGCGATGTAGCGGCACGATAGTAGTGATAACTTGTTGACCAACTTCATTTCGAAGCTTCACATGACTTCCTCTTTGACTCACGACAAAAAAGCAAAAATACCGACAAAGTATTTTGATGACCAGTGCCCCTGAAACAGTTTTAGCCATGAGAAAACTCTAACGTAGTAACAAGTGAAGGTTTTTTCATAGCATATTTTTTTGATTTTGGCTCATCTTCCAGAAAAAGTTCAACCGCTTCAATTAAATTTTTCTTCGCGCTAACAAGCGTCTTACCTTGAGTCGTGACCCCAAACTCCAGACAACGACCAACATACCACTTTCCTTCTTTTTGAAACGAAGCTGTAAATGTATATTTCATAGTAAGCAAAACGATACAGCAAACAGAGATTATTTACAATCTTTTTTCATCATCTCCTATGCATTTCTGCATATTTCACATCCAGTAAATGTGCCAATTCATGATGTTCCCTACAGAGTGGCGCGAGAAGATGCGGATCGTGCGATTGAATGACACCATATCTGGCAGTATGATGAATTTCATGCGATGCCTTATTACAGCCAAATTTTGCACACTTTGTTCCATGTTCTTCCATCAATACACGCTTCACGCGTACGGGAATATATCGCCCACTCTCTTCCGGTAAACTTTTTCCAACATCATCTTTCTTTTGCTGGATATCTTCTTCGCGTTTTGCCAATAGTTCCCTCAGCAGCTGATCAATGTCAAAACCTTTCGAGCGCAATATGGCTAATTGATCGGCCACGTCAGGCGCGACCTCGATGTTTTTTCGCTCTTGCTTAAATAAAGATTCACTTTCTGGCTTGTCCCCAAGGGACACTTCTGCTGAAGCGTGCCCAGGCACACATGCAACTCTATAATCTCGAACAAACGTTTCCAGAGCTGATTTGGATAAAATTTGCACCCTCTCCGCAAGCTCACCCTCATTCTCCACCGTCGCGATTGATACGACGCGCGCGAGTTTATTCACGCTTACATTTCCCTCCTCAAGAAGAGATCGGAGCGCAGGTTTATCACTCAGCCTCGGCGCGATATTCAGGACTCTCGAGGTTTGTTCTTCACTTAATCCTGCAACCTTTTTTGCATATTCAAAAATGCTCGCACAACCACGCCGCAGATACAACTTCCGTTCCGCAACTTCAGGTAACAATCCGATAACCCTATATCGATACCGCAGAGTCATTTTACCAAAATATTCAAAACGAGAAACGAGATCTTTGTCCGACAAGGTGGTGATGATCATGGGCTTGTATAATGAAGGAATACGTATCTAAAATACTACTCCAAACATCATCAAAAAACCACAAAAACACACACAAGTAAGCCATTTTTACGTGACACGCCAGGCGAAATATTGCACAGTGAGCGTTTACTCACCTATTGTTTCACAGGATTCGCATCGGTCAGCATAAAGCGAATGAATCTATATGCCTGAAAATCATTCATTTTCGGAAGATACGACTTGCGCGCGACAGCGACGTCTTCGGCCAGTAAATCATAGAATTGACCAGGTTTGTCCATCCCTTTGAGAAGATCATAATGTGCCATTCGACCACCACCGACATCTATCCGCGCTTCTTTGACTTCGCTAACGAGCATTTTGCCATCTGTAAGGAGTTTTCTATAGGCGGGAAAAAGCAAATCCAAACCGTCGCTTTCTTCCTGTTCAAAACGCTTAGCATTAGCAGCATTTTCCAATCCATACTCGTTGGCGAGTTCATCCGTAGAAAGTTTGCGTAATTGAAAAATAGCTTTCATCTGCATAGCACGCACGCTATCAAGGTAATCTATGGCCTTCTGGCGCTCAGGATTATCTGCCGCGAGCTCAGCCGTTCTTTTCGTGGCAGAGTCAGTTTCCGCCTTTTTATTCGCTCGATTATAATTATCAATATGCTTTCGAGTAACAACTTTTCGTGCTCCGACCGGCACTTGAGCATTAAACTCTGCCTCTTGCATCGGCCTATAACTTCCAGAGAAATTAACACATTTATATTTTTCAGTTTTTTTATCAAATCGAAAAATAAAATTTTGATAGGCATCTGCAGGTTTGAAAATGATATCGCCAACGACAGGAGTATTTCGTCCATAGTCAAAATAAGACAATTCGAAACTACCAGCCTCTTTTCTAATTTGAGATATTGTTTTTCCAAAGTATAATTGCTCTATGTTGTTTATTTTAATTGAATCAGGGGTAATGGCCATGATGTCAGGAATTGAACCATCTTTATTGAAAGACATTATATGAACAACATTATCTTTTACAAAAACCTGGATTTTAGAGCAATTACCGTCAGGTACATATGTTTCAATACCATCATCAATTATTATCTCATTCCCAAGAATAGTCACCCCATATTTCTGCAACAAATCGCGTGCGTCTTTTGGGACGTTGATGTTTGAGATAGTAGAATTATCTTCTTTGCCGGATTCAGCTTTCGGTGGCGGCGCATCTCCTGGCCGTTCCCCCCCCCTCAAACACAAAACGTGCATACTGAAGCGAAAATTGAGAGACTCTGAAGTGGTGGAAAATGTTTTGCATAAGAGAATAAAGTTATTGAAATGAGGAAGTTTCGATGGAATCGGTAGGGGGATTTTTTTGGAAGGAAGAGGCAAGGGAAGATTTTTTGCTACCGGAAAGCGCGTCAAAAACAACAGCCGCCTGTTTCTTCAACGTTGCAAGCCTCTCATTACAAGCATTAATTTTCTTGAGAAAGTTTTGATGAGTGGGAGAGTCGATATCACCAATACTGTTCGCTCGTGCTAGCGCTTCCTGAATTTTCCCTTCCGCTCTATGAGCCGCCACCATGAAAACATCGTGACCCTGGGAACTCGCCGCTTCGGTATCGGAAATAGCACCGGTCAGCTCTGTTTCCAGGAACTCCCCGGTGGAATCTTGGGAAGGAGCTTGCGAAAGAGAGGTTTGAGATACAAGAGGCATGACAGATTTGTTTTTATGTTCATCGAGATTATAACACAAAAACGGCATATCTGTCAAATCACTCCTCCCTCACCTCCCCCACCACTCGATCGATAAACAGCTTTGCGTCCAGATGGTCGATCTCATGTTGGATGATACGCGCGTTCAGACCCGTCAATGCGAGGGTAATTTTTTCCATTTTCGCATTATAAAACTTCACCGTGAGCGACTGATACCTCGGCACAGCGCCCCACTTTTTCCGCAAGCTCAAGCACCCTTCTTCGTTTTCTTCTTTCTCGCGCGCATGGGTCAGGATCTCGGGATTAATCATCACGATCACCGTTTCATGATCACTCCCCGGGTTTAATTTGGCCAGAGCAAGCCGCAAATTCACACCGACCTGATTGGCGGCAATACCAATACCATCTTCTTCGTCCATCGTCTCGCGCATGTCGCGAATTAATTTCTCTAACGTTTTATCGACATTTTTGATCGGTTTACACACCGTTCGGAGAATTTCGTTGTCCGCGCCGCTGGTGATAGTTTTTTTCATAGTTTTTTCGAAGAAAAAATGTTTTCGTTCCCGTTTTACTTTTCCTGCTTCAAATACGCCTCTATGAACCCATCAATCTCACCATTCAATACCGGCTCCGCGTTGTGCTCCTCGTAATCCGTTCGGTGATCTTTTATCATTTTGTAGGGATGAAGTACATAGGAACGAATTTGATTTCCCCATGACACCTCGACTTTGGTGCCCTTCAGATCGCTCAGCTCTTTCGCGTGTTCACGCTCCATCATATCAGCGAGTTTCGATGCCAGCACTTTCATCGCGTGCTCTTTGTTTTGTAACTGGCTGCGTTCGGTCTGACACGCCACAACAAGTCCCGTTGGCAGATGTGTAATCCGGATAGCCGAATCGGTTTTTTGCACGTTCTGTCCACCCGGAGCCGATGATCGATACGTGTCCACCCGCAGATCATCTTTCTTAATTTCAAACTCTTCAGCATCAGAAATTTCCGGCAACACTTCCACCAAAACAAACGACGTTTCACGAGAATTTTTTGCGTTGAAAGGGCTTTGTCGGACGAGTCGATGTACCCCATTTTCACTCTTCAAATAGCCATACGTGAACTCTCCTTCTATTAATATCGTGGCGCTCTTCAGCCCGACTTCTTCTTGAGATTGATCGAGAATCGTCGCTTTCAGCTCATGATTCTCCGCCCAACGTAAATACATTCGCATGAGAATTTCCGCGAAATCCTGCGCGTCTTTCCCTCCCGTGCCCGCGTGAATCGACAAAATAGCAGAGTGATCATCGTATTTTCCGCTGAGGAAGGTTTGAATTTCTAATGCTCTCCAGTCTTTTGTTAATTTCTCCACCATGGTTTTGTATTCATCTGCCGTTGCCGAATCCGTCTCGGGATCAATAGTTGGGAATAGTTCTTGCAGCTCTCGGAGGTCATGTTGCAGGCGATCCCATTTTTCTACAAACGTCCGAGTATGGCTCGCCTCTCGTGTAATCTGTTGCGCCCGCTTCTGATCATTCCAGAACTCCTGCTCTCCCATCAGGATATCCAGCTCGATAATACGATGTCGCTTGGTGTCCAGGTCCACAGCCTTCAGAGCAGTAGCAATTTGGGTCTCCAACTCGTCTAATTGTGTCTTTACCTCGTGCATGTTGGCTTTACTATAGGGTGTTGGTTTTGGTATTGTCAATTCCGCATGTCTACCGCGCGCAAAATTCTCGGAAGCACCGCCTCTCAGTTTGTAGGGAAAATTCTGGTTGGATTATTGAGCGTGGTCGTCATCAAGCTCTTAACGGGCTACCTGACGCAGGCGCAGTATGGGGAGTATAATTTTATTTATGACTTCCTCGCCGTGTTTGGGATCGTGGCGGACCTCGGATTATATACGGTCGCGGTACGCGAAATGTCAAAGGATGAATCGAGGATTTCGATGTTGCTCGGAAATGTACTGACCATCCGAACCGTCGTTGGAGTGTTGGTCATGGGGGCAGCCACGGTTGTCGGATTATTATTGCCGATATTTTCGCCCGAGTTAGTCGGATCACCCGTGCCACGCGGCATCGCTATCGCATCAGTGACGGTGTTATTAGCAATTATAAATGGCACGCTCACGAGTGTATTACAGGTGCATTACAAAATGCGCGAATCCGCCATCGCGCTGATTATCGGAAAAATCGTCTCCATCGCGTACATCGCCTATGCTGTTTTGGTCTTGTTCAAGGGCGATGTAGCACACGGATTTTATCATGTCGTAGCCGCAGGAATTCTCGGAAATATATGCATGCTCGGATACACCTGGTGGTACACGCGACGACTCTGCGAAATTCGATACCGATTCGATTGGAAATTAATTCATGAAGTATTTGTGAAGGCATTGCCATATGGAATCGCGCTTATGTTGAGTACAGTATATTTTCGCCTGAATACCATTTTATTATTTCAAATAAAAGGCTCGGAAGAGGTGGCATTTTATAGCGTGGGAATGCGGATAGTTGAGAGTATGCTGATTATTTCACTGTATTTTATGAACTCAATGTTGCCGGTGTTGACGAAAGCTGCGCGACTGGAAGGAGCGTCTCCCGTTCCCAATTCACCGGAACTCACCCCCATCATCCAAAACGCTTTCGATTTTCTCTGCGTATTGGGCTTCGCCATTGTCGCCGGTGGAATAGTTCTCGCTTATCCTATCATCGCCGTCATCAGTGATCCAAAATATTTAAGCCGCCTCTCTGAAGGAGTATACGGTTCGGATATTGGCTTCCAGATACTATTATTCGCGCTTATGTTTTCTTTCATCAATACGTTATTTTCTTTTGTATTAATTGCCGTGAACAAACAAAAAAAACTCCTCTGGATAAATATCGGAGCCATCATTGTGAACTTGTTATTGAATGTAGTATTAATTCCTCGATATGGATTCCGTGGCGCGGCGATGACCAGTGTGTCCGCAGAGTTGTATATATTGGTAGCGACATATACAACCTCGAAAAAATATGTGAAGTATGAATTGCGTTTAGGAAATTTCTGGAAAATAATCAGTTCCGCGGTGGTGATGGCTGGGTTGGTTTGGCTCGCTCGTGATCCTACTTTCGCGCTCATGCAAAATAAAAATATCTTGGTACTGGTACCCCTGGGCGCACTCGTGTATGCGGGCATGTTGTGGGTGACCGGCGTCGTCACTCGTTCGAAAATTCAAGTGGTGTTCCGCAAAGAGCAGCCGGAGATAGTGAACGTGGTGGAGTAAGTTTTTATAATAGTATTTTTTACGGCTTTGACATACCGTACCATTTTTATATGAATCTGCAACCCATGAATCTTGTTTTTATGGCTTCTGTGTGATATATTTCTCGCATATTATTCATGACGATTTGTTCATGAATTGAGACGATGACGGATGGATGCTCCAGAGGGAGGTACTGAGAATTTTATTCTTTTACTTTTCTTTGTATGGAGTACATGGCAGGCGGTTTACAGTCGAAGGTGATGCGATCAGAAGTTTCTTTGTCGGATCATGAGTTGTGGAGTCAGATCATTCGGTACGGTGAGGCGGCGCGCATGTGGAGACAGAAGTTTCTGGGATTATTGCCGGAGGTGGCCAGGCGCGAGCTATGGAAGACTCACGGTTTCGAGTCCGTCTTTGTGTTCGCGTTCAAGGTGGGCGGGGTGAGTGAGGCACAGGTGAGAAGGGTGCTCAATCTTGACGAAGCGTTTAAGAAAACACCTCAACTGAGGTCTCTCTTAGTAAAGGGTAAGGTAAGCTCGAATAAACTTGTCCGAGTGGCGAGCGTGGCCACGGTAGAAAATCAAGAGGTGCTGGTCAACCAGGTGCAGCTTCTTTCTCAGGGCGCTCTTGAAACGTTCGTGAGAGATATGAGAATGGAAAACAAAGCTGAAAGTGTGCGCACGCACGCTCCAGCAGGAGTGTCCCTCGGGGGCGCTCCAGCAGGCACGCTAGCAAGCGCGTCTCTTGGAGGAGTGTCCCTCGGGGGCGCTCCAACAGAAGCGAAGTTCTCCCTCACCCTCGAAGCCGAACAGAAGCTCCAAGAACTCCACAACAAAGGCATCGATATTTCTGAATTTATTCTGACAGCCGCGACACAGCGGGAGCAGGATATTCAAGAAGCAAAGGAAAATATCATGGTAGAAACGGAGCAGAAACGAGCTACTAAACTTCCATCCCGTCATATTCCGCAAAAAATAAAAAATCTCATAAAAAAAGAATTTGGCACCAAGTGTGCTATCACGAACTGTAACAAACTATCGCGGGAAATCCATCACACGGCACGATTCTCGCTCAGTAAATCCCATGATCCGAATCTTCTTGCACCGCTCTGCAAATCACACCACCAAATCGCGCACTCAATCGACGTGAAGTATCAAGAGTGCAGGAGGTTGTAGGAAATGTTATACATGTTATAAAGAGGAAAACAGTTGCAAAAAAAAACAACATAGTAAGGTTAACTCATTACTTACTATTTTTTATCAGCATGAATAAAAAAATAATCATCGGAGTTCTCACCCTCATTGTGATTGTCGCAGGAGCCTCGATACTCACCCCAAGGGGTGGCCCGAAGGGAAGTTACTATGACGGTAACAGTCGCGGAAATAGTGGAAATAGCGGAAATAGTAGAAGTAGCAGCCAGCCCGGGTCAGGAAGAGGAGGATTTCCACAGGGGTATTCCGACGAACCAACATTGAGTACAATAAGCGCCGAACTCTTACCGGTCAACGATAATATCACGCGCGTCGAGCTGGCATATTTGATCTACGAAGCAATTCATTATAATTCATCGCTGTACTCGCCAGGAGTCCCATTGGGCTGTTTCAAGGACTCAAAAATGATGCAATATAAGAACTATGAAGAGAATCAAATTGGCGAAATAGCAATCTGTAAATTGGCATCAAAAAACATCATGGGGGGATATTCCGACGGCACCTTCAAGCCATTCGGTTACGTAAACAGAGCCGAGGCTGCAAAAATTTTCCAAGCGGCGTTTAGCCCAACTTTCGCTTCTCCGGCAGGAGATTCAAAGGCATACTATGCCGATGTCCCTAATAATTCATGGTTTTATCCATACGTCGCATGGCTCGTAAATGCAAAAGTCGCCGACATTGTTTCATCACCAACGAATTATTTTTATCCGGCTACACTCCTTACCCACGGTCGCGCCCTCTACTGGATCAACAATGTGAAGAAAAATGTTCCGAAATCAAAATGGGACAAATAATCTAAGACATAAATTCAAAGACCCTTCATGCGCAACTGCCGGAGGGTCTTTTTATTGCCCCATCAGCTCCCGCGCCAACATCTTGAAATATTCTCCCCTTTCTTTATAATTTTTAAACTCATTGAAACTCGCGGCCGCGGGAGACATCAATACGACCACGCACGCGCCGCCCGAAGATGCCGCTACTAACTCATTCGCCTCACCAGCTGCCTTCGTAACCGCCTCACGCAGCCCGCCAACTATCTCATATGGCACCGCGACTCTACACACCGTTCCATCCTCCACGCACGTCGCATGACCGCGAGCCAAAGCCTCACCGATTCGCGCACCCGATGGCCCCATCAAAAAAACCCCACGCAAAAATTTCATCTGAGATAATTTCCACCCGAGCGTCTCGAAATCACTTCCCTTTTCGCTGCCACCGGCAATGAGAAAAAACGGCTTACCTAGGTCATTAAAAGCATTACACGCCGCCAGGCACGACTCGGGAGTGGTGGAGAAAGAGTCATTATAAAAGGCCACCGGCGCATCCGTCACGTCCGAACTACCACTCACTAATTCCAATCGATGCGGCAACCCGCGAAACTCTTTCACCGCGCGCGCGATCACTTCAGCAGGAATATCTAACAACCGTGCAACCGCCACCGCCGGAAAAACATTTTCCAAATTATGCCGCCCAAGCAGGCCAATATCAGCAACGTTCAACATATCAATCACGCCACGTTCTCCATCGGTGCACTTCACAAATTCACCTTCGATCCACGCACCCACACCGTAGTGTAACGGAGGTGCGTACCCGCTCCCGTTCCCGTTTCCACGACAACTCACCCACACCTTCCCCCCATCCCCCAGCGCGCCAAACTCGGCCGCATACGGATAATCTTGATTTAGCACGGCAAAATTCGCCGCAGTCTGATGCGACATAATCGGATACTTCGACTCGTGATATTCTTCAATCGATGAGTGATAATCCAGATGATCACTCGTCACGTTCAGTACCACCGCGATATGCGGACTTATTTCCAAATCAACTAATTGAAAACTGGAGAGTTCCAAAACCACAAAAGAATCCTCGCTCACATCATCCAAAAACGAAACAGCCGGCACCCCGATATTTCCTCCCAGGAAAACTTTCTTGCCCGCACGGCGCAAAATTTCCGTAATCAACGTAGCGGTTGTTCCCTTTCCTTTTGTCCCGGTCACACCAATTATCGGCGCACGACAATGTTCAAAAAAGTACTTAGTCATGCTGGAAACGACAGTTCGACTACCCGCGTCATGTCCGACCAACTCTTGAATTTCGCGTCGGAAAAAAGAAATTCCCGGACTGCGAAACACGACATCAAAATCACTCAAGTCGGATAAATAATTTTCACCCAACCGCACGGCGACCCCATCAGTCATATCGCGCAACGCTTCACTTTTATCACACACCGTCACATTCATGAATCCATGCTGCAATAAATATTCACACATGGCCCGTCCCTCAATCCCGTAGCCCACAATCGCTATAGCATCGGTTTTTTTCATAAGCAAATAGTAGCATATTATGTATGAGACGGTCGAGAATTCACAAGTCTATGAGAATCCTCTTTTTCTTCATAATCAAAAGGCTGATTCGTTCGCTGTAATCTTCCATTTAGCGCTAGAAATGCCTGGCGAACTTCACCTAATATGGCGGTAACAGTGGACGGAGACAGAGATGGATCATGTTCGCAAATTTCGGAAACACGCATCCATTCGCCAAGTTTTGATCCCATCACGCGCAAAACATCTCGTACGCCATACATCGGATAATCCTCAAGACGGAGGGAAGGATCAAGATGTTCACGTGAAAAAAACAAACTCGTCCATTGATCAAGTTGCTGATCCACGGTATCGGTAGGATCGGTGATAACGCCAGGCTCATAGGAAAAGTTCGGCAAAAGATACTCATGCGTTTCCGTAGGTTCGTCATCACTCCATGCACGATAGCGCATCGCCTCCTCGATGTATTTTTTTTCATTGGGGACCATGATGACATGATGCGATCCACGATGACGCAGAACGACAAAAGGAGCGAGAGGAGATTGATCTTCCAGATAGAGATTCAAATCATCCATCATCACTCGATAGCCATCCTTGTAGTGAGTGCTGATGCCCTGATGCAGGTCACGGGTATGAATAGAAATCCCCAGTCGCGCACATAAATGTCGCAGCATGTAGCACTCGGAACTTCCCACGTCAAAATGACTCGCGATATATTCCCGAAAGACAGGGCGATATGTTTTGACATCTTCCGGCGTGAGAGTTACGGATCGGGGAGCATTTCGATGTATGGGTGTATGTAGACTCATGGAGGCGAAATCTATCACTGTTGGTAACAGTTTGCAAAGAAAACTATCCTATCAAAGCTCGAACTACCTCATCATCCGCCGGCGGAAACGTATACTGATCAATTTCTTTCAGCGCAACCCACCGAACTTCCTGCCCTTCTTTGCCACTCGGCTCCCCGAGCAAAATAGAACATCGATGCCAGCTGAAGGCAAAATGTTTTTCTCCATAGGAATACTCCGTCCGCATGAACGGCGGCCTGACGGCCGCCTCAATCCCCAGCTCCTCCATTAACTCGCGCTTCAGACACGCCCGTTCTGTCTCCCGCATCTCTACCTTTCCACCCGGAAACTCATAACAGGGACTTCGCAGAACTTCCGGCGGATACGGATATTTTTTCCCGGGAATAGTTTGTATCAGAACTTCTTTTCCGCGAATGACGAGTCCTATAGCCACGCGAACTCGTGGAACGAGTGAGCGCTGTTCCCGCTCCCGCTTTTGTACTTTCCCCTTCCCCCTCAACTCCGCTGCCGCGTAATCCATCATTCCCTGATAAAATTCCCTCGCGCGACCCCTCGGACACGCCTCCACCGCAATTTTTTTCAACTCCGCATCCGACAAATCTCCAGGGAAAAATTTCTTCAACACCTGCCGCACATTCGTATCCAGAGGACACGCGTGCGTGTCGGTTCCCGTTCCCGTTTTCGCCCAAATTGCAAACACCAAAATAGCCCCCGCCGTATACTCCCCCACCCCGGGCAGCCGTCGCAAATCCGCATACCTCCGCGGGAATTCGCCATCAAACTCACCACAAACCATCTGCGCCGCAACAATCAAATTCCGAAATCGACGATAATATCCCAATCCCCTCACGCACTCCAGCACCTCCTCCCAACTCGCCCTCGACAAACTCGAAACATCAGGAAATCTCACCATAAATTTCACAAAAAATTCCACCACCCGACCAGCCTGCGTCTGCTGCAACATTACCTCCGAGATCCACACCTTATACGGGTCACACTGCACCTCCGGCACGCGCCACGGGAAATCCCGCTTATGCACCTCGAACCACTTCACGATAAATGTTCCGAATTTTTGAGGAGTCATGATATCACAAGAAGATTACGTTATTTATCATACACTTCTCGTCGATGTCCGATTTTCACAACGAGCAAAATAATAAATGTTTTTCCACCAACAGGACTAACTAAAACACGATAATCTCCAATTCTGAATCGGTAAATGTTTTTCACGCCTGAAAGTTTTTTCGCATGAACAAGCGGCTCATCGAGACTTTCAAAAAATTGCAATTTTGTAAGAATACGGCGTTGAATATGTCGCTCAAGATAAGCAAAATCACGGTCAGCGGGAGCGGAAAATTCAAAACGATAAAGCATAGTTTACAGACTATATTTTTTCTTCATTCGTGAAAGACTCAGGCCGCCATTTTTCACCCAGTCTTTCTTCGCGCCTTTAAGCTCCTCCAGGAATTCATCTTTTGTTTGAAGCGGGCGCAGAACCACGGAATTATTTTCAAACGTACAGACAAGATGTTTTGATCTAAGATTTTTGCGAAGTACCATCGGAATGGTAATTTGACCACGTTCGGAAACGGCAAGTATGGTAGAGGCGGAGTTAGTCATAATATATGAAATTCAGTAATACTGAAAATATGATACATCAATATATAACATGAAGCAAGCCATGAAATTCACGAAAACTGAGGTTTTCTAACCCTTCGGTGGAAAAACACGATTCGAAATCCCCTGCACCACGCCATCAGCCCGATCAAAAACCGAAAATATCCGCGCGGAAACAGAATCACCACCATCGCGCTCCTGGAGCCATCCACCTAGGGCGGACTCCATGCGAACCAGAACATCATGGATATCATCAATAGGCGCGTAAGCCTTGCCGCCTTTGATAAATATCTTCCCCAATATCGGATTTTTGGCACTGCCGGAAAGAAGCATGACGCGGCTACCTTCATGAAAGGTACTCACTGCGGTACGTTCCCAAACTTTTTCCAATCCACTCTGGTATGGGAGGTATTGAGATAATTCATAATGACGAAAATCATGGTCAAACTCAAATCGTCTGGCCGGGAAAGGAACTGACTTCATGCCCTGAATTTGTACATGTTGGACGTATTCTAACGGCTGTACGCGAGCGAGAATAGCTCTGGCACGCGCGATAACAGAATCGGACAATTCGGCGATGATCATATCATCCTGGGGTTGATCAAAAGGCCGCGCATAATGCTGCGGTAGGCCCGCCTGTTCCGTATCATTTTTTTCTAAAGTAGCCATAGCGAAACCACCATACCAACATTATACTTTTATGTCAATACGCATCTAAAGCTAAGATTAGACATTTTCTCGCAAAACAAAGCTAAATATGGTACACTACGAAGATATTTTTTTGAATGGCACGAACATGACCCGACTACTCCGCGATCTCCAAAAACCACACACCCACCTCATCTTCGACCACCTCGAGGTCCAGCCTCCCGCGCATTCGGAAAATAGAGACGCAGAGCCTCCGGTCGAAAAGCCATCGGTCGAACGAGATAATAATAATCCTCTCAAGCAATACAAAAAAACAGAGGATCAATTGGAAAAAATATTGAGACAGTTGGAGCATTGTCGGGAGTTACTGAGGAAGTGCGAAAAAGGGCCGGAACTTGATGTCGCGATGCGCATGTATTCCAAAATACAAATGAGAGTCGCGCGCATGATACCGGATTTTCCAAAACTAAGAATATATACGAAAGATGAAACGATTCCATGGGGAGAAAATAGTAATATACAAGAAGGAATCAATGCAATCCGGCTTTTGGCTAGAGACAAAAAAGCAGAGGTGCTGAGGAGAGTGGGAATAGATTTATCAGAAAATGATTTAAGTGGAAGAGTGATAGACCCAAGTGCGACTCATATTGTTGAATATGTAAAAAAACTACGACCATTTGGCATGTCAGATCAAAATATATTGGATTTCATGGAAATTCTGCGATTGAGCAAGAAAGAATCAAAAATTGCCGAATTGATCCCCTATATGAAAAAGGCAAAAGAGCTGAATTTGGACGCGGAAGAAGCAAGTTCATGTTGGTTGGATGATATTCCATTTTCGGATGTGGAGATTATAGCAAAAGGACTGGGAATCAGATCAAAACAGGATCTAAAAAATATAAGAAGTCTACTAAGACCATTGCATATCGATGATCATAAAGCCATGACGAGTAAGGAAATTATTGACGAAGTGGAAAAAATGAAAAAAGCCGGAATACGGGACGGATATATAGATCTGTTATGCAAGACACGATCAAATGAAAATATAAATTACACATTACTAAATGAGTTGATAAAAGTAGGCATTACGGAAAACGCCGCATACGTATATAGAATCATGAAAAAATATCACAGTGACGATATACCGGATTTTATCAGGCTGATTGTGATGCTGAAAACGACAGAAGAAAGCATGATACGAAGTATAAATTATGAAATGGTAGATCATAAATATAGAGCATCCGACATAATAGGACGTATCGACGAGATGAAAAAAGCCGGAATTAATGAAGGGTACAACGATTTGATATTGGTTACGGCGAATGAGATACATCCGAACTACGACCGTATCAAAAAGCTGATGTCGCTCAAGGACATCATTCACATGAAGTATATAGTAAAATTAAGTAATTTTGATATTGACGATGAGGTTACGATCAGAATAATCAAAGAACTACAGCAGGAAGGCATTAAGGCAAATAATATATTTGATTATTATATCGCTTTATACAAGATTTGTAATACAAAAAATAGCGAAACAATCGACGATTTGCATAGGTTAGTAAAACTAATGGATATCAAGGATGCATTTGACATATATAACCTTTCTTTGATTAAGAAAAAATACAATATGACGAATAAAGATATTACTGAGAGAGTTAATTATTTCATGAAACAAGGTGTAGCCGATGGGTATTTGGATGTAGTATGTTTATTGGGAGTGGAATACGGGGGTGTCGATCAGACTGATTACAAGGCCATGAAAGAATATGCGAAAGATTTGAAAAGCTTAAGTATAAGGCCTGATATTTGGAAATTATATTGGAAGGAAATAAAAAATAAAAATGATGTAAAAACAGCAATCGCATTTCAAAGAGAGCACCCGGAAATGATGAATAAAATTAGGATGGTGAATGCAAAAGGAGCAACCGATAAAGAAAAAGTTTCAATGGAAGAACGAGATACGATCGGAAAAATAAGATTCGCGGCATGGTATATTGGGCAAACTCCGGAAATGCAGAAGTTTGTAGAAGAGATGATAAGGAGACATAACTCTACGACCTATATGAATGTAAGACATTTTGCGGAGGATGAATTGCTGCAAGTTTCTCTGGAAGTATATAAAAATATGGAGAAAAAGGATGTAGAGGAGGCAATCAGATTTGGGAGAAGTCTTTTCCTACATGGTATGAATACGCTCCCCGACGAGCAAACCTTACAAAAAGAATTAAAGAAATTTAACGAGGTACAGGCGAAGGCCGACAAGATACAGATAGTAGCAGGGAGAAATGTGGTAAAATTGAACAATGGAGAAATATGGGATGAGGGTGGTGAGGGATACAAGAAGGGTGAACTTCGATTCAACGACGAAGAGAGAAGAAAAGAGCTCATAAAAAGCATCGGACCTATGCCGCCTGGAAGTCTCCTGAATCTGGCTCCGGAAAGTGATAAACCGACAGTGAAGAATCTCGCTGAAGTGAAAAAAAGGGCGCTGGAGGCTATCATGACCACCCCCCCGCCCATGACATTTATGTTCGATGGGCACGGAGGGACGGACAAGCTTTACATGAACAATGGAAAAGTATCAGGAGATAAACCGATAGGAGTTGATACAGATTTCATCACTACCAATGAGATTGCAAGTGCCATCAGCAAACGGAAAGAAAAATTTTCACGGGAGGCACTCCTCCAGGATATCTACATTTACGCAAGCTGCATGAATCATAACTTCATGAGAAACGTCTACAAGGAGATTAAATGCCTCGGAGGAGTACCGCCAATTTCCATCGGTGAGTCCGAGTATGGACAGTATGGATTCTCGGATATGGATAAATTCAAAAACATGTATCAGTTTGGAACTCTCGGCACGACCATCGGACATCTTCGTGAAAACGAGCTGAAATATCTCTCATCCAACTTCACCATCTTCGTCCCCGATGAGAACGGTGACATTTTCCAGGTAGCGATGGATGAACCGGGAGCCAAGCCGTCTGGAGAAAATAATGACACAGAGACCAAGCCGACATAACGCTTATCAAAGCTAAAGATAGACAAAAACACAAAAATAGTTTATAATTAAAATATGAATAATCCACATCTCATTACGCCGCCTCCTCCTTCAGATTCCGACCTGGCAAGAGAAATTACTTCACCGACACAACCCGCTCGTATTGAAGCGCCAAGCATGCCCCGAAGCGCGCAAATTCGTCAAACCCAATCGGGTATTCGCGGCGCGATCAAATCGCTGGGCGCGTGGGGAGCGATCACGCTGGCGAGTCTCGCAGGCGGGAAAGTAGCCGGTAACATGAGCGCACAGGCCGCGCATCGTGGTGTCGCGCCAATTATTGAGAGCATCAACGAGGCGGTCACGCCCAAGATGTGTCGCGATGATTACGAAGGATTCAAAGGCATAATACTCGACGAGATGAACGGCAGAATTGGAAGGATGATCAACGGCGCGCTCGATTCCGTAGATATGAAGCCGAAAATCCAGAAGTGGCTGGACGCCATAACCACAAAAATGAACGCATTCCGCGAAGACCTATGCAGTGGACTGAAAAAAATTCCTGAACTCACTAACGAGATCGATCAGGGTATTCAAAAATTCACGAAAGTCATGGTTCGATGGATGACCACGGCGATGATGTTTCTCGCCCTCAGTATGATCTACCGAGGGAGGAAACGCGCTGCCCTGAAGAAAATGGGTGACGACGCGCTCATCGAACTCGAACAGGAACTGGCACAGCAGATAAATGACAAACAGGCGCTAGCAGAAGCCAACACGCGAGTTGAGCAAAGGGTGAAAAAACTGGAGCAATTACTCCGCGACAGAGGCATGATGACGGACGATAGTTGACATCGCTTTTTTCACGGGGTAATATAAAGGGGTAATAAAACCTACCCCATCAAAATGCCTAAACTCCTCGCACGCAAAAGGAAGAAAGTGAATTTCATGATCGATGAAGCAATTCTCGAGCGTCTCGAGGCACTCGTCCCATCCGGCGAGCGCAGTGATTTCGTGAATAACGCCATGGAAGAGGCGATCGCAGAGCATGGAATGAAACAAGCCATGAAATTTTTTTCCACATTGGCGAAAAAAGAAAAGAAGAAATGGACAGGTAAAAATATTGTAAAATTTATAAAGAATGAACGACACAAGAGCTTACTCTAAGCAGATATTCATTTTGGACGCATCGGTAATGATTAAGCTGATCGCACAGGAGGACGGCATAGATAGTCCGCTTGAAAAATCAATTCAGAAACTAACAAAGGATATCACTCAGAAGAAGATTGGAATCATCAGTACGCCATTATTGTGCTGGGAGGTGGGAAATTGGGCGGGCCGTGCCTTTCCGGGACAGGCACTCGAGATCATATCTTCACTGCCGGTTTTTGGCATACAGGAACATAGGTTGAATCTCGAGGTATCGTCAGAAACATTTTCGATAATGCGTCGATGTCCGCGTGTAACATTTTACGACGCTTCATATCATGGCTTGGCCATGTCCACAGGAGGAATTTTCATCACCAACGATGTCGCGTACTACCGAGAGGCGCATCATCTGGGTCGTATTACATTATTGCAGGATTACTAGATCAGCACGTCACACATCCACCACCACTATAATCAATACCGCTCAAAGGCTCTTTTTCCAGCACCACACTCCCCTGTTTACTCATATCTGTGAGACTGTTTGCCTCAACTTTTTTCATGGAAACGGAGTACAGCACATTGCCAATAGTAAGTATGCGCTTGATGATAGCATTGTAGTCGTACGGCATACTACCAACATTCACCTCAGTTGAAGGTACGGCATTGATGTCGGCATGGCTGATCTTGCCCTTTAATGTGAAGCCTTTTGTCAAATCCACACTATAGACCACGGCCCCGCGGAAGGTTACTGCACCATAGGTTCCGGGATTCGCCTTTGCTTTTTCCTTGTCTTTGATCTCCGCAATCTCAATAGGGAAGGCAAGCAATCCCTTCTCCTTGCTGAAAAGCAGCGCTTTGTGATCGTGCAGCAACTCACTCTGCGTACCGCGATCACCGATAATTTCATGGAACATTTCTTTCGGCGCGGTAGGATCTGTGACATCGAACATTGCCAATTTCATACCTTGATACCAGGCAAAATTCTCGCGACCGGGCATAAAACCATCATCCAGGTTTTTGAAATCCGAAGCATCCACCGCATCCTTTCCAAATCCCATGATATGATTTTCATCATAGGGATGCAGATAATCCGAGTATCCCGGCAACTTTAACTCGCCCAGAATTTTCGGTGCGCGCGGATCCGCAACATCGATGACATAGAAAGGATCGGTATTTTTGAAGGTCACCACATACGCACGTTTCCCCATGAATCTCACCGATTTGATAGTTTCTCCTTTGCCAATATCATTCACCTCGCCTAATTTTTTTTCTAAATTATTTTTGTCCAAAATCAGTAATTGATTCGTTGGTTCAGCCCCAGGGGATCCCCAGAATGAGCCACGAGTGGTCGCCACGCGAAACGCGTCGCCGTTCTCATCCATCGAGAATTGATTCAGTAATGTCCCAGGAACCGCCCCCATCGTCTTATACGTTATCAATCCATCTTTCAGGACAAATCGATAGAGTATCGTAGAAATTTTCCCCGCAGGTGGACGCCAAATCATATAGCGCTGTGTCTCATCATATTCATACTTCTGCGTCGCCACATACAAACTATCCAGTGAAGAATAGATAGTGCTGCCCGATCCCAGATACGCCTGTCGTGTAATATTTGCCTCACCACTCTCTAGCGGCACTCCGGCGATCACGAGGAAGTTCGGCTCATCATATCGTGGAAAAACACGCAACGAAGAACACCCAACCACCGGCATCGCCTTGCCGATTTTTGAGTCAACAAATGTCGGTATAATTCCGCTTCCATCATCAGTCGCGCTATTCAAAACCTCATACCTCGGACTCGCGTTCATCACGAAATAGGCATACCCTCCAATTCTTCTCGAGGATACATAACTCCCCTCGAACGATACTCTTCGCAGCTGCTTCACATTCGCCCGGTCGGTAATATCATATACATAGACAACGGTCTGCGATGTATAGGTGGTCTGATCATAGGCATTTCCTACTACTACCAATCGATTTCCATCCACGAACATCTCGCTCGGAGTAAAATTATTTTCAGGAACCGCCACTCGAGAAACCTCTTTCATCTCGTTTCCGCCAGCAGTCGCTCCGACACTTTGAGAAATGGCCTTCACGATACGAATACTCACTCCCTTAATCAGATAAATATGCTGCCCGTCATTTTTCACGACATCCGCCTCGTCCACACCTTCTACCTGAACATTTGTTTTTGAGTAGTCATTATTCGCGGCTGATTCTTGTCCAGGGGCCATCGGCGCGGCAACAGGCGCAGGCGCTACAGCAGTGGTGTCCCCTGGGGGCGCGCTGCTCACATCCGCGGATTCCGGTTCAGCATCCGGGAGCGCCATCGTCTTCATCATCAGCGGTCGTATTCCCCAGTTTTGTCTATAGTTTTGCAATCCGATTTTCTCTTTCAACTCAACGCATGACGAAATATTCGGCAGTGGATCAGTCAAACTTGCATAGGTTTTGTAACCTCTATCGCTTACCTGCGCCTTAATTCTCCATACCATCTCCGACATCTCCCCACGAGTGA
>CALREA010000018.1 GCA_943355055.1 Candidatus Peribacteria bacterium
ACGAAGTTATTTTTTGGCTGTGTTACATCTGACGTTATCATTTTCGGCTGTTGTGATTGCTTTGCTCTTGCGCGCTGCTGCTCTTGCTGTTCTTGATCGCGGGCTTGGCGTGCCTCCAGTCCTGTTGCGTTTGCCGCTTGCGTTGCCGCTACGTTTGCGGCTTCCTGAGCCGCTTTCTCACGGTTCTGATCGTTGGCCATGATCTGTTGCGCCTGCCCCATGGCGTCCCGAGCTACCCCGTAGAGAATTTGTCCCTCTACCGCAGCGCGGTAATCAGGCTGTTTCCGTGATAGCGTCATTTTTTTATTTGTTTGAATATTCATGTGATGTTTTTATTTTTTCAATTATTTGACTCCCTGGATACGCTTGAGATCGTCGATCCACTCATGAAAAATATGCGTATTCCCCAATTTCTTCGCTCCGCATATCGCCGTAGCATATCGCTCGAATTCACTCTTGGCGCTCGTATCTTTTCCATCTCTGATCTCGCGCAATTGATCTATCAGGGTCTGATTTACACGTATTACCGTATCGGTACCCTTGGTCTTCGGATCCCCCCCCTCCGCGTACTTCAGCATTTCCTCTACCGTGACATTCATGCGCTCCTTCTTCTTTTCTTTTTGACCGCGTATCATCGTCAACAGCTCCACCATGCCGGTTTCATCCAACCCGGGGACTTTTTCGGATTTTTTCAGCGGTCTCGCGAAATATTTGTCTGTCATGCCCGGCTTGTCGGAAATCATCTCACACACCGCCAATTTCTCGGCCTGTCCCGGGAGATCTTTTTGTCCCACCGAGTCTTTAATCCAATCAAGGATCGCAGGATTTCCCAGCAATGCACTTCCGGCGACGATACCGGCAATATCGGCATATAGCCAAGGACTCTTGAGATATTCCGAGAGATCATTGCGGTAGGCGATCAGCGAGAGCGCGGCGTTGGTTCCTCTCCATACCATCAGAAACGCACCAGCAAGATAGCGTGGCTGCATGAACTTAATAGCCTGATTCGTACTCATGTCCGCGCGAATATTTTTACTGATATTCGCCCGAATCGTGTCGGACTTCGCCTGTCCGATGTTGATGGTAGTCTTCATGTCCTGCTCCTGTTTTTCGTCTGTGAATAATCCCTTCTCTCTCATCAAATTATAGAGACCCTTGCTCCCGGTCTCGCCTTCGAGCTGAGCATTCGTGAGATATTTTGAACTTGCCAGTGAGGTGATGAGGGTGATGGCCCTGTCCCTCGATCGACTCTCGATGATGTACTCGGCAAACGCTCTTCGCTGCTGAAAATTCATAGCATACATGATCGAAGAGACACCGGAGGACTCGAGGAGCTGCATACTGTCGTCGGCACTTACTTCACCCGGCTTACGTTCCGGAAATTTATCAATGATGAAGTCGTAATCTGCCGGATCCAACTTTTCCGGATGTACCGTTCCGGATGTGATTTTTTTTAAAATTTCTGCGTACCTCGGCTCTTTTGCTATTTTCCAATAAATTTCCCGACCGCGTTCTGCGAGATCGAATAAATTATCCAAACTTATTTTCTCCCCCTTGCCCGTTACCTTGTTTTTCGTTTTCATCTCCAGGAGAAATGCCGTTATCATGGCAAAATACTGATTGACGTCTTCTTGGTATTCTTTGAAAAATTTCTCATTCCACAATCTTCTCCCCTCCGAGTTCATGTCATTCCTGCGTGCGTCTATCATGCAAATCTCGTACGCGCGCTTGATGTAGAGCTGCATGGCCTGCACCGCTTTCGCTTTTTGGCCATCGTAGGCATCGACGTATTCTTTTGCATCAAGATGGTCGTTCAATAGCTTGTCGATTCTATTCAAATCCTCTTCTTGCTTGGGCATGAGCGTTCTGCGTTTCCATCCGATCAGCTCTGCGCTTTCCGGGGTGTTCGCCCAGTTTTCGTTTTCTACTACAGCCGGTGTAGCCGCCGGCGCGGATGGCGTGGGCGTAGGTGTCAAATCCGGTGATGATGATGGTGAGTCTCCCATGCGAGTGAATTACGAAAAATATTTATAATCTGAGCAATCGCGTGCAGGCATCCATGAAGCCCTCTTGTTTCCCCTCCCACTCGATCACGTGACGAGTGAGGAATTCTCTGATCTCCGCGGGATCTTGATTCATGAGCTCTATGCCAATATCCGGCATTATGCTCTGATACGTCCGCAGGTAGAGTTTTGAGATAAACGGCCCATAATGAATAATCCAAAAGCCTTTCATATTACTAAATGGAATCCCATGTTCTCCAATTTTTACGCCATAATCCGAAAGCTTGATGACGATTTCTTTCGTCGGCTCCGTATGATCGATGATGTAGACCACCGCGGCCGTCATGATTGCTATGACGAAAAACCAGTTCGAGGTATATGACCCGTAGAACAGCAGCAACGCCGTGATAATCGAAACCGTGATTATCCACACCGGACCCTTCTCCATCTTGTGCCTCAATGGCGCCGTCCACGTGAATACCGCCGCCTGATTAAATCGTGACGAGTCGTCTTCGCGCTGAGCAGGTTTTTTTTGCTGATTTTTTTCTTTGTGCCTGAACATAGTGTTTTTGTTTTTGGTGTGTTTTTTCTGTGCTTTTTGATTCTTTTTATTATATCACTTTTTTGGGCTTTGAGCAAGGCTGAACTTACGTCCTATCCCATCCGATTTCCTTTGCTCCATGGATTACACCTCAAAATCCGCCAGCAGCCCTTTGCTAAGCCGATTATCACGCCATCAGCATCCAGTCGCTCCTTCATGTACTGCGAGCAGGTCGGCTCGAATTTGCAGTATCCATACGGAAAAAATCGCTTCAGGGGGCCGTGATCGGGAGAAAGCGTATCCTGATACAGCGCAATGATTCCGATGAGCATCGTGCGCGGGAGTCGCCACAGGATCGATAAAAAAGATCGTATACTATTGCTACGCGAGCGGTTTTGCGGTGGCCCTCTCATCAGTAGTATCTGCTTGGAGTCTTCTTCACGCCGTGGTCAATGACTTCGAAGTGGAGATGGATACCGGTGGCTCCGCGAACTCTTCCGCTATTTCCCATACGACCCACGACCTGCCCCTGCGTGACTTCATCGCCGACATTTACGCTGGTATAGGACATGTGCGCGTAGAGTGTCTTCACTCCATTTCCATGATCGACAACCACGTGATTTCCATACCCACCGGCCCACGTACCCATGGTAGCCGTAACGACTTTGCCGCCTGCGGCGGCCCAGATCGGCGGCTGGGATCGGTTCGCGATATCATAGGCATAGTGACCTGATTTGAATCCCTGCGTGAGTACTCCCACGGTTGGGAAGATCATAAACTTACCGGCACTTGGCGTGGATGATGAGTCGGAAAGATTTGTTCTTTCGATGTTTCTGGCCGGCGCGTCACGTCCACTGGCGCGCGCGATGGTTCTGGCAACCGGCGAGGCCGCAGGGAGTGGCTTGGCATCCGGCACGAAAATAATCTGCCCCTGGGTGATGACTCCATTCTGTAGACTGTTCATAGCCACGATCTTTTGTGTGTCGACCTTGTAGAGAGCGGCAATCTTTTCCACGCTCTGGCCTGTTGCCACCCGATGACTCACTCCATTCGCCGGTGGAATATTCAATTTTTGCCCGATTCTCAACACGCTCGTCAGCGTAAGTCCGTTCTCCCACATCAATGTTTCCGATTTGATATTGAAACGTTGCGCGATGAGCGAGAGATTATCGCCCGTATCCACGCTATACTGAGCCACGTCCTTGAATGATCGCTGCATCTGTGTCGTTTGCGGATTCGCCTTGGTGAAGTACCCATCCTGATCGGCGATTAACGTTCCCTCTTGGCTGATCTGACTAAAATATTCATCATTGTACTGGGCGTATGAAACATCAAATGTGCTTCCGAGTACGGTCGTGACGCTCAATATTCCGACGGTCAAAACTGCCAGCCTCTTATAGAGGGTGGCTGCGGTAGGCGCAACCACTCTTGCCTGGTGTTTAGCTTTGAGATCCGCAAAAATATGAGAGGCAAATTTGAGACCGGTGTAGGTTGCCGCGTGATTGCCGGCCGCGAGGACCGCATGGTGCGACTTCTTGAAGGCATGGACAAATATGCTATTCTTCCCGAAGACCCTTTCGTGGCGTCGGAGACGAGCGGCTATGGCTACCCTGGATGTAATGACTGACGTAACAGACAAGCTGTGTGGGGTTAGTCTTTATTGCACGATGCCTATGAAACTGTCATCGGCGAGGTGCGTACTTACAAGATAACTCTATAGCGAGGAGGGTGGTTTCGTCTAGGGGGCACCATTGACTTTATTGTGAAAGGTTATATTTAGATATGTCAACCCGACATGCGAAGCATGTCTTGCTCCCGTCCCCAAGCCATTTTTTCTCTACCGCATACCCGATACTCAGTGCTACTTTTCCGAGGCGCTTTTCATTGACATTTATTAATTATTACTGTGATATAACTATTTTAGGGGGCATGGCAAAATTACTACTCTAAATCTTTATTTGTGTTTGTCAAATTCAGAGGTAAAGAAGACGGTACGTTCTTCTTGATTCTTTCGCATCAATTTGCTACCTTTTGCGCACTTTCTGCTTTTCTCTGCAATATGAAAAAAGCTTAAACTCTATATTTTTAACCCAAAGAAAGATGGCAGTTTCCTCAAAAGAGGTTCAATCCTCTGTTTCCGAAGACGTTCGTGAGTACGAACTGATGGTTATTCTTCCGCCGGATCTCACCGAGACCGACTTGAAGGCGAAGATCCATGATTTACAAGAAGCTTTGTCGCAGAATGGCGGCAAGGTACTTCACGAAGAGGTCACCCCTGTTCGTAATTTGGCTTACCGTATTGGAAAATACGATCGTGCTACCTATGTCACGTTCCATTTTTCCTTCGCTATCGATTCCGTTCAGGAACTCGAGAAACTCATTCGTATTGAAATGGGCGTTGTCCGACACCTGCTGGTTACCTGCCCAAAAAACTATTCGTTCAAGGGTCTATTGGCCTACGAAGAAGAAGCCGAGACACTCCGTTTGAAGGAGGCCGAAGAGAAAAAAGCAAAAGACAATGAAGATATGGATCGAAGGAATAACCCACGTCCCGCTCCAAAACCACGCCCTGAGAAGCAGATCGAAGTGGCTCCAAGTGCCGCCAATGTCTCACCTGCTCCTGTGGTAGCCGCGCCAAAAATCGAGCCGAAAGCCGATCTCAGCAAAGTTGATGAACAGCTCAAGGCTATTCTCGATAATCCGGATATTTCACTTTAATTTTTATTCTTCATTTGCTTAGAACTCTATGAGAAGCATCAATAAAGTTATCATTATCGGAAATTTGACTCGTGATCCCGTCATGAAAACGACCCAAAGCGGTCAGCCTGTAGCGACTTTTGGCATTGCCACCAATAGACAGTGGACGACAAAAGATAATCAGAGACATGACTCTACGGAGTTCCACGAAGTTGTCGCGTGGGCGAAACTTGCCGAGATTTGCGAGCAGTATATTCGCAAAGGCAACCTCGTGTATGTCGAAGGCTACCTGAAAACCCGTAGTTGGGACGATCCATCCGGACAGGGCAAACGATATCGTACCGAAGTCGTGATTCAGGATATTATCATGCTGGAAAAACGACGTGATGGCGGTGGCGCTACTCAAAACACCGAGAATGGCTGGGCAAATGGTGACGATATGGATCAACAAATGGCCGGCGCGTCCGAAACATCTTCTTCGTATGGCGTGTCATCGGATGAACCACCGCTTGATGAGCTCAATCTCGGCTTAGGTGAAGCAATTTCGCAGGATGATTCGCTCTAAATTTACACTCTACAACTTTTTTCATTTCACTATAACTCCAACACCCTATGGCAACCTACCAAAACCGCAAAAATCAATTCGTCGATCAGATACAGACGTTTGCCGATTACAAAAATATCTGGCTTGTTCGCAAGTTCGTCTCTCAATGGGGACGTATCGTTCCTCGTTACTACTCCGGCCTCCCGGTTCAGGGTCAGAAACGAATCGCTCTTGCTGTGAAGCGAGCACGATTCATGGCGCTAATTCCGTTTGTAAAATAATTCGCACCAATTTTATCACGTTCCGTCCAGCAAATCCAACGCCTCCTGCGGAGTCTTAGTTGGTCGTTAGAGACTGAACGTAATTCTCGACTTCATGATGAATAGTGGCATCGGTCACGAGAACCTGATTGACGCTCGGATAGCGCCATGAGATTTTCTCCATGAGTTCCCTGGGTCCTTTTGGATCATTGTAGAGTTCGGGTCGACCCGGATAATCATGGGGAGGTGAAGCTTTGTGACCACATGGATGCGTCTTGATGGTATTGGACCAATCCATATCGATCACGAGCGCTACGTCGAGCGCACCCTTTACGCGATTCGTGAGTCTCCCTACTACATCGACACAAGGAAAATCGAAAAAATCCTGTGCCGGCGCGTCCATAATCGCCAGTATTCTTGCCGATCTGTCATGTATAATGTCGCAAATTTCCTGGTTCACGAGAAGTTCGTCCGCGAACTTGGTCGCTTCACAAAAAAGAATACTCGGAATTCGTCGAGCCTTGGCCGTGATCAGCCGGCTATACATAGGCTGGTTTCGCGCTCTACAGAGTATTAACAACGCGTCGTGCGGAATAGGTACGCCTGGAGTGTGCATGGTGGTAATTGGGGGCGGTTAGCTGCTCTTTATTCGCTGAGCGTGCATTTTATGCTTTTTATTTGTTTTGTCAATAAATAAATGCCATACAAAAACGATATAGAAATATAAAGTCAACTACGACCGCAATCAAAATTACTGCTTGTTGGCTCGACCTTTTCGACTTCTTCTTTTCCCTTCTCGTCCATCGAAATCATTTTCCACCGCCTCGGCGTGAATGGCTGCGTTTCTGGTGGCGGCCTTGATTCGCTGAACGGCGGGCGCTTCATCGTCTCTTAATTTGATATATGCCTTCAAATCGCGCTCTATCTCCCGAACCATGTGCCAGTTGATCATGTCTTTTTGCTCATCATGGAGCACTAATGTCGTTCCGTTGATACGGATTGCGATGGAAAGTACTTTCGGAGAACCATGGGTCGTAATCTGAGCTCTGATCTCGGTTTGAAGCTGATTACAGGCTTCCATAATCGTTACAACAATGTGCTTGACCGGTGGAGTTAGCTTCGCACTGGGAATATGGGACATTCTCCCATACGTCTGAATACTTACTTTTTTTCCGGGAATAATTTCTTTCTCTCCTGATTCGAGATCAGGAAGAAGTCTCTGAATGGGATACATTCCTAATTCTGCATATTCGCGTTGTGTTTCGGGAGTCATATTCATCGTTCGATAAGCGGTTAGGAGGGTGAGTGTACGGGAATTCAGGCCTTGATACAAATATATTTCTCTTGGGGATGTTTGCGTTGATTCGAGTCGTTTCGGTCTGCTATAGTGCGGGCGTATGCAGGATATTCTTCCATTTTCGAAGCTCACTGATGAGGAACTCGTAGGGGTCCTGCAAAAACATAAAATCGGTTTAAGTATCGCTGAGGCTCGCCATATTCCTGAGCTTCTTGGTCGCGATCCTACCCTGACGGAAGCGATTGTCTGGGGAATTCAGGGATCGGAACATTGTTCGTATAAGTCGAGTCGCAAACATTTGCGTGGGTTTCCGGTGAATGCGCCGAATGTGATTGTGCCGGTGGGTGAGGATTCCGGAGTTTTTAGTTTGACGGAGTTGGAGGTGGCGGATGAACATGTGGTGGGTGGACGTCGCGTGGAGCGTTATGGCGTCGTGGTGGCTCATGAAAGCCATAATCACCCTTCGCAAATTGTGCCTTTTGAAGGAGCGGCGACGGGCGTGGGTGGAATCGTGCGCGATATCGCCTGCATGGGCGGACGCGTGATTGGAACGATGGATAGTTTGCGGTTTGGAGATATTTCACGAAATGAATCGAAGTGGATTGCGGGAGGGGTTTTTAGTGGCATTAGTGGTTATGGAAACCCCATCGGCGTACCGAATGTCGGCGGTGATGTGGCTTTTCATGCGGGCTATAATGAAAACTGTTTGGTCAATGTGGTTGCGCTGGGAACGGTGTTGGAGTCAGAAGTCATTCACTCGTATGTTCCTGATGAGGCAGCAGATCGCGGGTATGAGTTTGTGGCCGTAGGCAAGCCAACGGATCGAAGTGGTATGGGTGGTGCGTCGTTTGCGTCGCAAAGCTTTTCGGACGTTGGAGAAGAAACGGGAACGGGATCTGAGCAAGCTTCGCTCGCTCTGGAAGCAAAAAAAAGTGCCGTACAGGAGCCGAATCCGTTTCTCAAAAGGCATATTCTGGTTTCGACGTATGCTCTGTTCCGTGAGTTAAAAGAAAGAGGATGGTTGGGTCGGGTTGCATTTAAAGATTTGGGCGCTGGTGGAAATATCTGTTCGACTGTGGAATTAATTGCGAAGAAAGGTTTTGGTGCGGAGGTGAATTTGGAAAAAATTCATACGGCATATCCTGGAATTGCGCCCGCCGTTATCGCTTGTAGCGAAACTCAGGAGAGATTTATGTGGGCGTGCGATCCGGAAATTACGGATTTTATTGTGAATCATTACAATGTGAAGTGGAACTTACCGATGGTTTGTGAAAATGCGCGAGCCTCGAAAATTGGCCATGTGACGCGGGGAAATTACGTTTTGAAATATGAAGGAGAGGTGATGGCGAGTGCTGCAGCGGAACATATTACGGAAGGATTTTTGTATGACAGACCTTTTTTGCGCGCGGAGAAAAAGCTTGTGGAACCGGTTTTTGAGATGCCCGTTCGGTTGGATGAGGTGTTGTTGAAATTGTTGGGCAGCGAAAATATTGCTTCTCGAAAAGCGATTTATGAAAAATATGATAAGCAAGTTCAGGGCTTCGTGACTATCGAAACCGGCGAGGCGGATGCGAGTGTGATGGTACCGTTTTTGGATCACGAAGAGTTGGGAGAAGGTCGGTATGTCGGTTTAGCCAATGCTGTAGCGGGGAATCCGTGGTACGGCGATATTGATGCGTATTGGCAGGGTGCGAATGCGGTTGTGGGTTCGATGCGTGCGTGCGCTGCGGTGGGCGCGTATCCTCAGGCCCTTACCGATTGCTTGAATTATGGAAATCCAGAAAAACCTGATCAGATGGCCGAATTGGTCGATGGTATTCGTGGAATCAAAGAGGCACTCGAGGGAATTCATTTGAAAAATCATCCGGAGTTTGCGACGCCGGTCGTTTCGGGAAATGTGAGTTTGTATAATGAGGGGAAAACGGGATCAATACCGCCTTCGGCGGTAGTAGCCTGCTTCGGTAAAATCGATGACGCGAGAAAGGCCGTGACGATGCGGCTGAAGGCGGCTGGAAATGTTTTATATATGATTGGCGAGCGGAAGGATGAGTGCGGCGGTGGGGAGTATTATCGCGCTATGGGTGTGGGCGTTGGAGCGGGCGTGCCGAAGCCGGATTTCGCGCTTGTGGAGCGTGAAATTTTTGCGATGACTGATTGCGTTGCTAGTGGACTGGTAAAATCAGCGAAGGCGATTGGCATTGGTGGAGTCTTGGTGGCCGCTGCGCAGATGTGCATCGGCGGATTTCATGATGGAAAGATTGGGGTAAAGATTGATTCAGAAAAGGTCAGAAATCTGGAGGCGGGGGGTCTAAGCTCAGCTGCGCTTCGCTCGGACAAGAGTTTGTTCAGTGAGACGGGTGGATTTGTGGTGGAGGTGGAGCCTGCTAGCTGCGAGGCGTTTATGAAAACATGCGCTGCGCGTGGAGTGACGCCGGTTGAAATTGGAAAAACAGTTATTGAAGAAACATTTACCTTAAAAGGCGGTAGCGATTTTAGTCTTCCATTAGAGCAAATCCGCAACACATGGACACAGGGGTTGAGGGAGAAATTGGCGTAATTTAGCTTTGGATGCAAGGGTTGATTTTCTTAGGCTATTTTGATATGATGTAAGTGTAAAGGTTCTCGGCACCGTGGTTTATATACCACACATAGCGGAGGCCTTTTATTTGTGCGGGAATACAGAAATAAAATATTTGTGTCCGGTTCTTTTTTCTTCTTTTATTTGAACATAAAATAATTCATTACTCCTTGTCTTGCCCATGAAACGATGCAATATCTCTCCTCGATCATTAGGATTCTCTTTGGATTCAGGCTTCAATAAACTATGTATCATCAGTTCAATAGCAGCAGCATAGTATTTTATTCGTCGATATCTATCTTGAATATTCTTTTTTGTATATAAATGATCCCAAAATAGATCGAGGAATATTTTACTTTTGTTGAAATATTTTGAACGTATGTGCGTTTTTCTTTTGCCTCTTTTTCTGATTTCATCATATATTTTCCGAGCATTTTTATGTGCCTCCCGGAAATCCGTACCTGGTAATTTTCCTGCTTTCGTTTGATAGTATTCCATTTCCGGATGCTATCAGGAAATTTCAAGATAGTCAACTTTTTTGCTTTACTGTAGCCATTTATGTCATGTTTTTGTCAGGAAAATTTCATCATTTTTTTCAGGATTTTGTTAGAATGTTGTCAGAATGGTGTGGTATAGTGCGCGCATATGCATTCTGACACCGTTCAGCTCGCCAAGCTTATCCGGAAAAACCCCATCAAGAAAATAGTGGTGAAGGTGGGAAGCGCACTCCTCACGAAGGATGATAATACGCTGAATGATACGTTTCTGAAGAGTTTTGTGGATCAGGTTGCGACATTACAGAAAAAAGGAATTCAGGTACTGATCGTCACATCGGGGGCGGTGGCGGCTGGACGAAGCGAGGTGACTTTGAAAAAAGAATCCAAGACGATTCCCTATCGGCAGGCGCTTTCGGCGGTGGGGCAAATTGTACTCATGGACAAGTATCGAGAACTTTTTTCCAAATATAATATTTCCGTGGGCCAGGCGCTACTGACGGATCATGATTTCCAGAATCGCGAGAGTTTTCTCACGATGCGAAATACGCTCGATCTGCTCATGCAAATGGGCGTTGTGCCGATCGTCAATGAGAACGATGTCGTGACCTATGTTGGTTTTAAATTTGGAGGAAACGATCCGTTGGCGGCGAAAGTTTCGTCCATGCTCTGCGTAGACGCGATGGTGTTACTGACCGATGTTGAAGGGCTTTTTACGGCTAATCCCCATACGAATCCGGATGCTAAACTATTAACGCAAATCGACGATGTGACGGATGAAATTAAATCCTACGCCTCTACGACGGTCTCTAAAAAATCTCTTGGTGGAATGATTACGAAAATTGAGTCGGCTGAATATGCGCTGCATTCAGGGATTTCTACGGTTATCGCTTCGGGGAAAATTCCGAATGTTTTGACGGATGCGGTGCAGGGTCGGCCATTTCGCGGAACGGTAATCGGCAATGGCGGCGATGATCGATGTGGCGGACGATTGATGTGGATGCGGTCCAAGGCGAAGAAAGATATTTTTGTTATTGTCGATGATGGATGTGTGCGTGCGCTGCGAAAGAACGGCTCGCTGCTCGCTGTGGGCATTGTGGAAGTTTGCGGAGAGTTCGAGCGCGGCGATGTGGTTTCGGTTCATGATCAGGCGAGTGAGCTGATCGCCTTCGGCCAGATTAATTATGGCTCGCGCGAAGTGCATATCATGCGTGGCCGCAAGACTGAGGAATTGGCAAAATTACTTCCTACCTTTGTGGAAGAAGAGGTGATGCACCGGGATAATATGGTGGTGACGTAGATTTGTATTTGTTTTTCTCTTATTTTAGTAATCTCGTGAAATTTCAGCTTTGCTTGGCTTTGAATTCTTGAAGGTGGAGTACTGGAACACTCTTCCGCATAGGGGTTGTACATTCCTACACATGTATAACCTTAGTTAACAATGTACAACTTTGTACAACTGGGGATAAAAAGAGATAGGGGTCTCCTCCGATGGGCTAATCGCCCGAATCGCCGCCGCCCGTCACACAGTCACTGGACAGATACCATTGTTTCATCTATACTCCGCCAGGTTTGACTGTTGATATGCCGTCTGGAAGCCCATTTATGAGCCTTTAAACAGCCAGGTATGCGAGCTTTAATCAGCGTTTCGGATAAGACGGGAGTGGTCGAGTTTGCGAAGAAGTTAGCTTCGCAAGGGGTGCAATTTTTATCTACGGGAGGGACGGCACGAGCTTTGCGTGAAGCTGGTTTAGAAGTGACCGACGTGAGTGATGTGACCGGTTTTCCGGAAATTCTCGATGGAAGGGTGAAAACGTTGCATCCGAAGGTTCATGGCGGGCTGCTCGCGGTGCGGGATAATCCCGAACATATGAAGATTTTGGGAGAACAGGGTATTGAGCCGATCGATATGGTGGTGGTGAATTTGTATCCGTTCGAAAAAACCGTTGCGAAGGAGGGTGTCAGCGAAGATGAGGCGATTGAAAATATTGATATTGGTGGGCCGTCAATGATTCGCAGCGCGGCGAAGAATTTCAAAAGCGTGACGGTCGTGGTGGATCCTTCGGATTACGAAGAAGTTGCGATGCAGATTGCGACAGATGGGGAAACGAGTCTTGAGTTGCGAAAAAAATTGGCACGGAAAGCATTTACGAAAACGTTCCAGTATGACGAGGCGATCGATCATTATTTCCGAAAGCAGTTGGGTGAGCCGGAATTACTGGATCTGCATTATGAAAAAGTGATGTCAATGAGGTATGGCGAAAATCCTCATCAGAAGGCGGTTTTCTTCCGCAATCCGGAGAATCATGATTCAAATATTACGAATGCGCGGGCGCTTCATGGCAAACAAATGTCGTTCAATAATATCGTGGATGGAGATAGCGCGTTGGAGTTGGTGAAGGAGTTTACGCGGCCGGCGGCCGCGATTATTAAGCATAATAATCCGTGCGGCGTTGCGACGGCTGAAACGATCGAGGAGGCCATAATTGCCGCGTTTGAGGTGGATACGATGTCTTCTTTTGGTGGAGTACTAGCGTTAAACCGCGAGTGCACTTCGAGTGTTGCGGATTTTATTTTAGAGAAAAAATGGTTTTTGGAAATTATCATTGCTCCATCTTTTGCCAAAGAAGCTCTTGAGAAATTAGATAAGAAAAAAGATTTACGACTGCTCGCAACGGGTCCACTCGTGAAAGATCTGCAGAGTCGTGATATCAAAAAAGTAGCCGGAGGTATTCTCGTTCAAACAAAAGATACGTATATTGTCGATGAAAATGATTTGAAGGTCGTTACGAAAAAAGCTCCAACCGCTGAGGAAATTCGAGCGATGCTCTTTGCTAATATCGTCGTGAAGCATGTTCACTCGAACGCAGTAGTATTTGCGAAAGTGATTGAGAAAAAAGCTCCAGAAGATGAAAACGGGAGAGCTCCTTCGCTGCGCTCCGGAGTGGTCGAGGTCGCTACAGGCATAGGCGCCGGACAAATGTCTCGTGTAGATAGCGTCTTCATCGGCGCATCGAAGGGTGGTGAAAAAATTCCGGGCAGCGTGATGGCCTCGGATGCGTTTTTTCCTTTCTCCGATGCGGTAGAACAGGCGGCGAAATATGGCGTTACGGCGATCATTCAGCCGGGCGGATCGATTCGCGATGAAGAGGTTTTCAAAAAAGCTGATGAACTTGGCATCAGTATGGTGACAACCGGATATCGATTCTTCCGACATTGATATCCCTACTTATCGTCTTCTCTCTTCGCTATTCGTAGCACCCATCCGCACCACGAACGAGTTTTTGCGTCTTTCTCATGCTGTCCCTGGTATCATTTTGAATGCCTTCAATGATTCTTGATGGGTTGAGGAGTTCATAGTAATCATCAATTTCCTGCAAAAGGTACTGGAGATGTTCCATATCCTTGGTCGATGTTTTGAAAAATTGTGACATGAACGGCTTGGTGTACATTTGGCACTCCACCTTTCCATCCTTGAGCATCATAATTATCTGAATTTTCTCCAGTCCAGCGGAATTGGCACATGGTTTTTCGAGTACCATCCGCTGTACCTCAATGGTGTCACTCCTTCTCTTTGTTTTCCGGTTTTGTTCGTTGCCAAAATCCTCACTCTGCTTCCATCCCTTTTCCATCAATGTACCGTAAAGTCCGATAAAACCGATAGGAAGCCTGCTTCCACTCTCGTTCGTTTGACCGCCCGTATGCCTGTTTAGGTCTTTCATTGGTGTATTTTTATTTTGTATCATTATACCACAGCTTCGACAAAATTACAAATTAGCTTTACATGGAGCTGAAATTACCATACAATGTTTAAAATTACCTATGGCATCTCATTCTGAATACATTATCGCGACGCTTGGCAGTCACTCGGCTCTTCAAATTCTGAAGGGGGCCAAGGATGAGGGGTTTCGCACGCTTGCGATATGCGAAAAAGGTAAGAGTGAGCCGTATACCAGCTATCGGGTGGCCGATGAGATTATTGAGATCGAGAAGTTTGCGGACTTTTTTACCATTGAGGAAGAGTTGAAGAAAAAAAATGCGATTTTGATTCCGCATGGCAGTTTTGTAAGTTACATCGGGGCGGAAAAAGTGAAAGATATCACGATGATGCACTATGGCACGCGTGGAATTCTCACGTGGGAGTCGAATCGCGTGAAGTCGAAAGAATGGCTGGTGAATAGCGGTTTACGGGTGCCGAGGATCTTCGCCACTCCGGAAGAAATAGATCGGCCGGCTATCGTGAAGTTTCACGGGGCAAAGGGCGGAATGGGATACTTCGTCGCCAATACGCCGGATGAGTTTCATGATCGTATTCGAGAATATCCCGAGGAGAAAGACTACGTGATTCAGGAATATATTGTGGGCGTGCCGGTATATACACACTATTTCTATTCCCCTATTCATGATGAGCTGGAAATAATGAGCTTCGACAAGCGGTATGAGTCGAATGCCGACTCGATCGGGCGGATATCAGCAAAAGACCAGCTGGATGCTAATATTCGTACGAGTTATACCATTGTCGGCAATATGCCGATTGTCGTTCGAGAGAGCATGCTTCCGGATTTCTTCACGATGGGTCGCCATGTAGTAGAGAAGTCGCGAGGCCTGGAGGGGGTCGGTCCTGCCGGCTTGTTTGGGCCGTTCTGTCTTGAGGCGATCGTGGATCCACAGTTGAATTTGTTTGTGTTTGAAATCTCGGCTCGTATTGTCGCCGGTACGAATCCGTACGTGGATGGCTCGCCGTATACCGCGCTACGATATGACGTTCCTATGTCGACGGGACGACGGGTAGCTCGTGAGTTGCGTGAGGCGATTGAGATGGGGAGGTTGGGGGAGGTTTTGGGGTAGAGGATTTTCGTAAATGGCGCGAATTATTTCCTGGATAATTTTTCAGCGATGGCGCCTTTTATTTTTTCCAATGTTCTACCGATGATGCCTTTTTTCTCGGGTTCCCTCCTAGGTTCGTTTGCCTTTCCCTTGCCGTGGCCGTAGTCCCACATTTTGATAGTGCCGGGGCGGCTATCCAGATGAACGATGTTGATGCCATGCGTCCCAATTCCGCCGCTTCCCCGTGTCTTTACCACTTCTATACAGATGTCCTGCAGGCCGGGTTTGCGATCAATATCAACTCCGCGACCGGACGTGTGCGGACTATTTTCATGTGTGCACGCGGCGTTTCCGCGGCATTTACGCCAGTAGGTACGGGCATTCTCCCCATAGGGACGGTAGCCTTCGTTGGTGTGGAGTCGCACCGTGTTTTTCTTCTTAGACTGCATTTTTTCATATACCTGCTCCAGCATCTTTACCAATTCCGGGTCGATACGTGCGACGGTTCGGAAGTATTCTCCGTTATATTTCTGATAGAAACCCGACTTTACGAGGTAGAGATCTTTTGTATCAATTCGTACCATATCCTTCACTTTGAAATGCGGAGAGACGTTTTTTTCCAGATCATTGCGCTTGATTTTTACTAATGGGGTGCCGGAATTCCATGGATCATAAAACTCGCATTGCGCTTTGATTTTCGGCAGATCTTTTGCCGAGAGTGGGCTTAATTTTTTTGCTTCCTCTCGTACACCCTCGAGAGCGGTGAGCCGTGCGCCCTCGATAATCTCGAGCTTCGCGGAACCGTGAGGGAAGTTTTGATACTTGGGAATCGGCTTTTGCGGGGCTTTTTCTGTGTGAAGTTTTGGCTTGAGTCTGCCCTTCGTTACAGTAGTGCAGGCCGATCTTGCCTCTGTCTCGGGAGCGTGTCCTAGAATACTCGATACCGCAGCTGAGACCGTCAGGGCGGTACGGGCAATGTTTGAGCGTGCGATATGGCGCATCCTCTCGAGGAGGGTTGATTGTGGATCTGTCACGCCCCGTTCGAGTTTTTCGGCTACGATATGCGGATGGTTTTGAGCTTTGTCCATTTTTTTATTTTACCCTATTTTCTTGTTTTTGTCAATGTTTCTATTGACTTTTTTATTATATGTTGTATTATATGTAATGTAAGTCCTCTATCTCTTAAAAAACTCATTATGTCATTCCCCAACCCAGGCCTCCCTATCACTCTTAATTTTGCCGATCCGGCTACCGGCAGAGAGCTTACTGCGGATGTCGCCTATGAGCCTACTGAATATGTGGATGCAAAAACCGGTGATACGCGTCCCGACGGACCTGATCGCATCGTCGATATTGAAGAGCTCGCAGATGCTGACACCGGCGAACCCGTTGCTATTACGGATGCTATTCGCGCCGCCATCGATGAAGCGTTTCGCGCTGAAATGTAATCCAAGCACGTCTAACGTTTCGGCCATTCTTTCGTCGTTTGGGCGATAGCCGCCCGGATGACGGCGTCCCTCGCCGCGTCACTCAGGGTGGGCGGAACGTGATTCATGTATGCGGCACAGCAGGCATCAGGGATGAGAAAGTTTGTGAAAATCATTTTCCAATCGATCTGTTTTTTTTCTTCGTTACTCAGGCGGGAGAGGAGCAGGTAGGCGAAATCGAGGATGAATTGGCGGTTTTTTTCGTCTATCATCTGGAACATCGTATTGACGATATGAGCGCTCGGATAGGTATCACACAAAATCATGAGAATCTTTTCATTTTCCAGGGAAGTGGCAATTCTCGTCAGCGTGATCAGCGTTTCCGGAGTGAGATTATACGGAGCCGTGCGTCCGACGATCTGATGAATGACGTTTTTCGGCTCAGATTTTATTTCGATACTCTCGATCAGAAGTCGTCGAAACGTGTCGTCCATTTTTTCAAAATCATGGCTCATCGTGTACTTGTAGACGAGATCGTTTCGAACTTCGGAACTCATATTTTTCAAAATGGAGGTGTATTCGATATCGGTGAGAAAGTTTTGTATTACCCTTGAAGTAAGAACTTTTAGCATCTGCTTGGGGTCACGAAGATATCGAATCATCATTATTTCGGCTATGTAGGCGCGAATTTCGATGGCGAGACCGGTTTTCTTGGGAATGGTATATGTCGCGAGGAATTTTTCCAAATCTTCTATCTCGAGCGGTGGTGATTTTCTTGCCATGTCTTCCATGAATGCCCGTTCTTTTTCGGTATAGGGAAAATCCATGAGCTGTATATTTGCTATGCTGCCAATGATGCGAAGTTCTGTTTTTTGCGGGTCATCGAGGTAGAATGGGTCGGTTTTGGTGAGTTGCGCTATCCGTGTACGGACATAGGTATGAATATCAGTACGTATTTCGGCTTCAGCTAGTTGTGTTCTTGGCGAGACGCCCTTCGGGTAGCCGTGAAGCCGATAATGACTGACGAGAGCCTCTTCGGCCGGGTTCCGTAATGGCTGCGTCGTAGGCGGATTGTATATCCTGTGCATAGTGACGGTATTTTACGCTATTTGTATTATTTGTCAACTAGAGTATATGCCCGCAGGCTGCTATACTGCGCGCACATTTAGCCTCTTTTTTTCATACTTTATGCCCTCAAAACTTACCCAAAAACATATTCAAGAACTCGTGGCGACGTATGATCCGAGGAAGATTACGATTGGTGTATTGGGCGGGCATAGCGCGCTGGATGTGTGTCAGGGGGTGAAGAAGTTCGGATTCAAGACGCTGGTGATTGCTCAGAAGGGTCGAGAAAAGACGTATACGGAGTACTATAAAGTTCGATCGTTTTCGGAGGATAAAAAGTTGAAAGAAAAAGAAGAAAGCGGCTGCTGCGGAGGTGGTGGATGCGGTGATGAGGGGGGCGGGTGCGGAGATAGCGACGATGGCGGTGTAGGAAATTTCCAGATTGGATGCGTCGATGATGTGATTGTCGTGGACAAGTTTTCCGATATTACGAATCCTGCGCTCCAGGAGCGGCTTCGGAAAATGAATGTCGTGTTTATTCATAATAGATATTTTTGGGTCTACTGTGATTTTGAAAAAATTGAAAAAGAATTTTTTGTGCCGATTTATGGGAATCGTGCGGCGGTGAAATTGGAGGAGCGGGATCAGCCGAAAAATCAGTATTGGTTATTGAAAGAGGCCGGTATTCGGACACCAAAGATTTTTTCTTCGTACAAGGAGATTGATCGATTGGCAATCGTGAAAGTGAATGAGGCGACGCGTGGCTATGAGAGAGCGTTTTTCCTGGCTTCCTCGGCGGAGCAGTGTCTGGAGACAGCGAAAAAAATGGCCAAGGAAGGGAAAATTACGATGGAGAGTTTTGAAAAAGCTGTGATTGAAGAATATGTACTAGGCGCGCATGTGAATTTGAATTTCTTTTATTCTCCGCTGGTTGAGCGACTCGAGCTGATGGGGACGGACACACGAAGACAGACGAATTTGGATGGATTCTTGCGGCTTCCTGCGGATCAACAGCTGGAAGTTTTGCAGCATCAGCAGCCGAAGATGATCGAGACGGGACACTATGCCGTTACAATGAAGGAGTCATTAGTTGAAAAGGCATATGAAATTGGCGAGAAGTTTGTCGCCGTGATGGGTCGCGAGGTTGCACCCGGGATGATCGGTCCGTTCGCGCTGCAGGGCGCGGTTGTGGCGGAAGATGGTCGCGAAGAGTTTGTCGTGTTCGATGTCAGCATGCGCATTCCTGGATCGCCCGGAACCAAATTTACGCCGTATAGCGGATACCTGTTCGGGGACTCGTTGAGTTATGGAGAGAGAATTGGAATTGAGCTGAGGAGCGCGATTAACCAGGGACGGCTTGCGGAATTGGTGAGTTAGTTTATGGCTTCTGGTCGACCAGAAGCGATGCTATTTATTTTGCCTTTGTCATCATGTCACCATCATTCAACCACATCAAAGTCATCATCCTCGCGGCGGGGCAAAGTCGGCGGATGGATCCGTTACCGGATAAAAACTTCCTGAAGTTTTGCGGGAAGCCGCTGATCACGTGGCAGGTGGAGCAAATTATGCGCGCGGGATTTCGTGATGTGGCGGTAATTGGAGGGAGGCATAATCTGGAGGAGTTACGGGCGATCGCGAGTGGAGAAAGCGTGATGGAGCTTGACAAAAAATTCCGACCCGGGTCGGAAAAAAAGTCAAAATTATCGCAGCAGAAAGCCAAATGTTTTCTTGAAGTGCTGGAGCAGAAAAAATTGGAAGACGGTATGGCGGGGGCGGTGTTGGCGGCGGAGACGTGGGTCGGTGACTCCCCTTTTCTCGTCGTGAGTTCGAATGATATTGTGGATGATTCGATTTTTGAAGTACTGAAGAAGGCGGTGAGAGATATGGGGAAACGGGATCTGGCGGGTTTTCTCATCGCAAAAAAGGTAGAAGTATATTTTCCGGGTGGATATCTGAACATAAAAGGTGATCTGATCACTGACATTGTGGAAAAACCTGGTGCGGGCAAAGAGCCATCTGATCTGGTAAATATCGTTTTTCATCTTCATCTGCAGCCGAATAAATTATTCACGACGCTGAAAAAAGTAAAAACGAATCGCGATGATCGATATGAGGTGGCGCTGAGTTCGATAATACAGGCGGGGACGGGGACGGGGGCAGGAGCAACATACGTTGCTCTACCATATACCGGCTTCTGGCAACCGATTAAATATCCGTGGCATTTGATATTTGTCTGGAAAAAATTATTTGAGATGTTCATCGGAGCATCGAAGGGTAAAAAAAATGTACAAAAGATTTCAAAAAAAGCGTCGGTGTCGAAGTCGGCATGCATTAGGGGAAATGTTGTTATCGAAGATGGCGTAAAAGTTTTTGATCATGCGGTTATTCAGGGCCCGGCGTATATCGGTAAAAATTCGATTGTCGCGAATAACGCGCTCGTGCGCGACTCTCATCTCGGAGAGGGATCCGTAGCGGGATATGGAACGGAGATCGCGAGGAGTTATCTGAGCGATCGAGTATGGACGCATACAAATTACATTGGAGATAGTATCATTGGCTCCGGTAGCTCATTCGGCTCGGGATCGATTACGGGGAATTTGCGATTGGATGAGGGTCCGATATCAGTGATGATTGGTGAAGACAAAGTGGCCTGTGGCAGCAATAAATTAGGGGCCATTGTCGGAGAGAACGTGCGAATCGGTATCAACGTGAGCCTAATGCCGGGGGTGAAGATCGGGAATAACTGCTTCATCGGAGGAGGAATTTCTGTAGCAAAAGACGTTCCGGATAGTAAGTATGTGTACGGGAAGTGGGAGCTGACGATGAAAGACAATACCGCGAAGGTCGATCCATCGGCTCGTGAACTTATGATGCGGAAGCTCAAGGGATAATCGACGGAGAAGTTCCAAGGGAAAATAGACTTGACACTGCTTGCTTTTCGTCCGATACTGCCGCCCTATCTTTTTTCGTCTATCATGAAGCCCCCAGATAGTATTGACTTCACATCGCCGCTGCGCGTTCCGGAATCCAGTCCTGAAATTTTCTCCAGCATTCTCAATTCGCTGGTGATTGTATCTCAAACATCGGAGGCGTTTCATGAAATCCTCGATACATGCGATGATCTTGCTCAACGTCCCGATCACGCCTACCATGCCGAGCTGTCGTGGCATGCCGGACCACGTCCCTTCATGATTTCGTCACAACTTGTTGCCCTGGAAACTCTTACTTATTTTGGCATCTGTCGGCGCGAAATTGTGACACCTGATGAATCGATATATACGTTGACCGATCCGCATGGCATGGATTTCCTCTCCTATCTGGCCACTATGATGACCTCTATTCGAGATGTGGCGCAACACCGTGGCGTTGATCCAAAAACATACCTTCACCACCTTGTTCGTAGCCATGCCCTCACGCATCCCCCTATGGAAAAATGTTATTTGCGTTATATGTACCGCGATTTGCGAGCTGTCTTGCAACTTGTTCGCGCCGAGCTGACTTTCTACCTGATTGACGAGCGGGATCCGGAAACTGTGAACTAACATTTGTATTTGTTTGCGTATGACGGTGCGGTAAGATGGGGACATGAAAGTTTCGATTATTACAGTTAATTTTAATCATAAGTATTTTCCCAAGTTGCAGGTGGAGGCGCTGGAGAAGAGTGTCTGTAATTTTGATTATGAAATTGTCTATGTGGATAATGCCTCTGATGATCCGATCAGCGTTGGTTTTCTCGAGCAGGCTGTAAAAGAAGGTCGATTGAAACTTATTAAGTCGGTGAAAAATGTGGGATTTGCAGGCGGGAATAATTTGGGTGCGAAAAACTCGAGTGGAGATTTTGTTTTTATTCTCAATCCTGATACCGCCGTCTATCCCGATACGCTTCAGAAGATGGTGGATTATTTAGAAAAGCATCGCGATATCGGCATGCTTGGGCCACAATTAGTCTATAGCGACGGGACGATTCAGGAGTCGTGCCGAAGAGATATGAGCTTCTTGGATTTGGTGGTGAAGCGAACATTTTTGCGATACTTGCCGTGGTTCCGCGGAAGAGTGAAAAAATATTTGATGGCAGATTTTCAACATGACCGCACGCAGGAAGTTGAATTAATTACCGGCGCGGCGATGATGTTGCCACGGAGAATTTTCGATGAAGTCGGAGGTTTTGATGAGCGGTATTTTTTGTTTATGGAGGATTTTGATTTGTGCAAAGAGGTGAGAAAAGCGGGATATAAGGTTGTGTATTACCCTGAGGCAAAAGTAGAGCACTATCACAAAAGACTCAGTGGTGGAAATTTCTTCAGCATGTTGATGAAACGAGTATTCTGGTTGCACGTTCAGAGCGCGGCCAAGTATTTTTGGAAGTGGAAATGAGGGGGAAGGATCGGGCGCTTACGACCTTATTTTTTTCGTGCCCTGGTAATGGTAATCGCCAGTTTATCGGCCAGATATTGCGGTATTGATTTTTCGTCTCTCCCTCTAATACGTAACCAACCGAATAATCGTAGTGCGAGCGACGGTTCGGCATTGTTAACTTTATTCATAACATTTTCCCGGGCGGTACGGCCGTAATCGGAGCGTCGAATGCTGTATGCTGCTTCATCTTCATCGCGCAATGCTGCGTTGCAATTAATTTCTCTCTCTAATCGTGTCACTAACTGCCTTAACTCATTCGGACCGATATGTTTCTCTACATTATCCGACTCCGAACCATTGCTGGAAGAAGTTCCCCCAACGATGGCTATGTCTTTGCCAAAACCAAGAGGCTTCCCCGCTCTAGAATCGAGATCGGTAATTAATCGACGCACATCCGCGCGCAGGGTTGCCGGATCATCATGTCGTACCATGAACGTTGTCGCCTGGCGCACGCCATTGCGAATTTGCACTACATGAGAGGCATATACCCTCGTTACTCGATTCATGAGGCCTATATTTTCTGAAAGATATTTGTAATTTTCCGGTTTGATAATGACTTCGTCGTCTTCTTCTTCATCTTGCTCGGAGGTCGCGGGGGTTGTGTTTGATGGAACTTTTTGCGGTGAATTCGTTTTGGATGAAATTGCTCCGGCTTGCCGAAAAATATCCGTGGCGTCGATAACGACTCCGCCTTCTACATCGTTATTTCCGGGCGCTTTCTTCTCTCTATCTGGGAATTTTAGTATGGACATACAGATGATTTACAATAGCGTGGGCTGGATTGTAGCCACCTTTGTTTGTCTTGTCAATATATTGTTTCTGTGTTCTTATGCTGTTTTAGCTTTGGTTGGGTTGAGGTGAGCCTGGGCGAGCCGACGGATGACCTCGGGATAATACTGCTTTTCGAGTTGTTGGACTTTCTGCTTGAGGGTTTCCGGAGTGTCGGTTGTGTCGATTGGAATGGATTTTTGAAGGAGAATCTCGCCGGCGTCTACCTCGGCGGTGACCCGATGAATCGTCATGCCGGTTTCGGTTTCATGGGCAGCGAGGACGGCTTCGTGGACTGAGCGGCCGAAGAATGATGGACCGGAAAATTTTGGAATCAGGGATGGGTGAATGTTGATAATCTGGATGTTTTTCTGATTGAGTTGGTCGATGAATTCTGGCGTCAGTATGCGCATATAGCCGACTAACACAATGAGGTCGGGATGAAGGGGGTCGATGGCGGAGATGAGCTGTGTGTCGAACTGGTCTCGCGTTCTGGGAAGATGCGTCTTGGGGTCAGATTGACTGATAAAAATGGTTTTATAGCCTTGTTCACGGGCGCGCTCGAGAGCATAGCAGTTTTTCTTGTTGGAAATAACGGCAGTAATCTCGATATTTGGCATAGCTCCGGCCTTGATTTCATCAATAATGGCCTGGAGGTCGGTACCATTGGTCGAGGCGAGGACGACGATGCGAAAAGAGGTTTTAGACATGGCTTATTGTTCAAGTAGGTGCGATTTTTTGAGCGCGGGGAGGCCGAGCTTGGCGCGGATACGCATGCCGGTGGGGGTGACGGCCAGACCGCCGAGGGCGGTCTCTCTGATCTTGGGTGACATTAATTTTCCGATGTTCCACATGGCCTCGACGACCTCGTCGAAGGGGATGTAGGAGACGATGCCGGAGAGCGCGAGGTCAGCAGCACCGAGCGCGTGCTGGGTGCCGAGGGCGTTGCGCTTGATACATGGAACCTCGACGAGACCCCCAAGCGGATCGCATGCGAGTCCCAGGGCTGATTTCATGGCCATTGCCGCCGCAGTCATTGCTTGTTCCGGCTTGCCGCCACGCATCTCTACCGCCGCTGCTGCGGCGCACGCATTCGCCGCCCCTACTTCTGCCTGGCAGCCTGCGGCTGCCGCCGATAACGTTGCGTTTTCCGCGATAATAATGCCTATACCCGCCGCGGTGAATAATCCACGTAATACTTTTTCTTCCGCTAGCTTATCCACTTCTTTGATTGCCATAATCACTCCTGGAATTACTCCTGATCCTCCCGCCGTTGGGAAGGCCGCGATACGTCCCATACAGGCGTTCGTCTCACCGGTGGCTATCGCATAGGTCATCGCGCGAATGGCGAGTTCATTCAAATACGACTTTCCTTTTTTTCTCTGGAAATATTTCATCAATTTCTGCGCGCCTCCACCTGACATGCCACTGAGTGATTTTTTTGGCTCATATATGCCACCATTTATCGCTTCCTTCATCACCGCCTCGACTTTTCTCATTTTATTCATCACCTCTCCGCGACTCAAATCCGCCACTTCCATCTCGTATCGAATCACCATTTCCGACAACGGTTTTTTGTACTTCTTGCAGAGCTTGAGGAGCTGATCCGCGTTTTTGAACATGTAGGACATGTACTGGTTTTTTATGGGTTGTAAAAATTAATGTGCCAACTTCGTTAGCGATCTGACAAATTCAATACCCGGGATTTGCTCAAGCGCCAGCACTTCATCGAGGGTGAGATGTTTTTTATCTATATTCACGATACTCATCGCGTGACTGTTGATTTTTGAGGTCTGCACACTGGCGATATGATGTCCTTTTTTCACAAGAAACGCCGTGAGCTCCTCGAGCGACTGATTCGATACCTCATGTGAAACAATAATCGACTTATATTTTCCCGCCATGGCGCGAATATCCACGTCAAAATTATTCACCTGACAGATCATTACATTTCCCCCGCCAATCGATGAGCCGGATATACTCATCGTCCTGTCACCTTTTTGTAACATTATCCGTACGGTATTCGGGTGAAACTTCGGACCGAGGTCGACCACCTGGAATTCATAGTCGATATGTCTTTTTTTTGCCTCTTTAAACGCGTCTTTTATGCGAGGATCACTGGTCTTGAACTTCATAATTCCTGCGAGGAGCGCGCGGTCCGTAGCATGCCCCTTCGTCACCGTTCCAAAGCTGCCATGCAGCTGAAAAACGACCCTTTCCGGAGTCGCATCATATATCGCTTGCGCTAACTGTCCCAGTTTCACCGCCCCCGCCGTATGGGAGCTGCTTGGACCGACCATAATCGGGCCGGCTATGTCGAAAACCGAGTAGGTTGTTGGCATAGAGTTGTTAGTTTGTGGCTCCCAGTTTAACAGGTTTTTGGCAGTTCGCAAGCGATCTGCGATCGTTACGGAATCGCCTTGGTTTCGGATCATACTCCCCTCCCTTTGAATACAGTCGTTGGCTTAATATAAAACCATGTTATTATTCTTTCACGTGAAGAAATAAGGATTAATTTCGA
>CALREA010000019.1 GCA_943355055.1 Candidatus Peribacteria bacterium
GGAAAGGTGGTGAAAAAAGTTATGGATGATCCGGTTGCGCTGGTTGAAGCGGTAAATTCACTCAGTGGATTCGCGGAAATGTATCACCGAGCCATTGATAAATTCGACCTGAAGGCCGCACTGGAAATTGTCTGGATTTTGGTAAATATTGGTAATGAATATGTTGATCGCACCAAACCCTGGGCCTTGGCAAAAGTTGACCAAGACGAACTCGCCGCCGTGATGTATCGTTTGCTCGAGTTGGTGCGTATTATCGGCGTCCTGCTTGTTCCTTTTTTACCTGTGACTTCCGAAAAACTTCTTGTTCAATTTGGTGAAAGCGGTCGCGTGGATGATTTGTCCCGTGCGCTTACTTGGGGCGGCTTGATCGAGGGATCTATTTTGGTAAAAAGTGGAGTTTTATTCCCGAGACTGGAAGAGAAGGTCGTATAAGTCGGGCTGCGTGCGTCACTCGTTTTTTAGTCTTTCATATTTCGAATCAACTCCCGAACCCCCTTGTCCCAAATGTTGGGATCGGCGAGCAGTTTTCTTTTTCTTTCAGAAAGATACTCGTCTCCGATAGGCGGTTTTGGTTCCACGGTTTCAGCGCTACGCGTTTGTGTTTGTGAATGCACTTGCGGCACCTGGTGAAACTTATAAAACTTCATCAAATAAATGTAAGCATTTTCATAAAAATTGAATTAGCGGGAAGGCTTTGTAAAAATACAACACGGTATAGACATTGTCTAGACAATGTCTAGACAAAACACATACCGTGCCTACAGTATAAGGCCTGATCATGACATGTCGAAGCATATTTATTCGACTTTCGCGGCGGTCGCATCTTGTTTTTTTGCCGCTTCCTTCGCGGCTGCTTGCTGCGCCTTGAGTTCGGCCGCCGCCTTATCCGCGTCTACCGCTTTCTGAGCAGCTTCCGCTTTTGCATCTGTGGCTTTTGCGGCAGCTTTTGCGTCATCCGCAGCTTTTATGAGTGGCCTTGCTTGTTTATCAAGTTGTTCCATGAGCTTGCTATCTGGTTTTGCCTTCATGGATTCAGCTTTTAACTGATCCTGAATTGCGGCGGCTTTTTCTTCTGCTTTTTTCGCGTCTGCCTCTAGCATTGCCGCTTCAAGGCGATATTTATTGAGATCTTTCTGATTTTTCGCTACTGCTGCTGCATCTTGCTCTGCTTGCTTCGCCTGTTCCGCCGCGATTTTTTCCGTTGCCGCTTTTGCTTCTGCCGCTTTTGCTTTGTCTTCAGTGTTTTTTTTGTCAGCGGCTTCTGCTTTGTTTTTTTCATCTTTTTCCATGGTGACGTTTTTTTCGTGCTTATCTCTATCTGCATTCGCTTTTGCTCCATCGGCTTTGATTTTATCATTTTCCACTTGAGTTGCATGTTCGGCGCATGTTGTTTTATACATTGCTTGGCATTGAGCCTCTAGGGCTGCGTCTGTGGTTGTTTGCAATCCTGAAAGCGGTTGGATGAATAGGCGGACGAGGAGGTAGGAGAACATGACGAGGACGAGGCCGACCAGGGACCAGGTGAGTTCGCGCTTGGCGCTCTCGAGCTTGCTGTCTTCGCCCATGGCGAAGGCGTAGTCGGCGGCCGCGCGCGCGAGGAAGAGGACGGCGAGAGGGGCTGCGAAGAAGAGGAGAATGTTTGCCAGGTACTGCAACACAATGTTTGCTCCGGTGACAGCACCGTCTTGACCATTAGCCTTTACCTCCTCAGTGATGGTTTGGTTTAGCCCTTTGAGAGGGGTGTTTTTCGGCATTAAATTTTTCGGAATACCCATAGCGGCCTGAACCGTGGTGATCAGTATGACACTGAGAATGAGTGATGTGAGGATTTTCTTGATCATTTTATTATGAGAGCGGTTTGATGAGGGTAATTCCTTTTACGATCGCATACGATGCGGCGATAATCAGATCGCCGACGATGGTATAGATAATAATCGTTTTTGCTTTCGTCACACGTCCATCTTCACCCTCAGAGAAGACGAACATTCCACCTGCGGTTACAATTCCCACGAACGTCATGACGACGGCTACACCGGTCATGATATTGATAACGCCCGAGAAGAGGTCACTGAAATTTGATTCTTTTTGCGATTTGACATTTTTTGTTAAGTTTTGTAACTGCTCGGTTCCTTTTACCTCTTGAATTTTGAAAATTTTATTAATTTCGTTACTTGCTTTTGTGTCACTTGCCGCATCAGCAAGCACTATAGCGGGCGTTATGAGTAGGAATCCGAGCATGATAGCGGTGAGTAGTTTTTTCATGATCCGATTTTAATTTTAAGAATGATTTGAACGAATGCGTAGGAGAACATGGCGATCACGAGACCGATCAGTGCCCACATGATGATTTTTTTCGCCTTACCGGTTTGGGTTTCGTCACCGAAGGTAGATACGTAGAGTACACCCCCGTACACGAGCGCGAGGAATGCTGCGGATCCGGCGAAGCCGATGGAAAACTGCGTGATGAATGGGATCACTACTGCGACGCCATATCCTCCACCCGTGCTTCCACCTGCCTTGTTGTAGAGAGCTTGCTGCTCTTCTGATGGGCCGGAAAGCGTTTTCGGTCGTGGCAAAATCGCCTGCGCATACACCGACGTGGCCCCCATGAGCCATATTCCGAGTGTGAGTACGATGATGATTTTAGTGAGGTGTTTCATGGGGATGACGATTCAACATGTTTTGCTGGTGTCGATGATGCGTCCGGTTCGCTCAGTGATAGAGGTTTTACTCCCTCTACTTTCCCAAAATCTTCCCCGAATGGCTGCTTGTCTAACGCTTTCTGTGTAGCCGGATCAAGGGTTGATGATGTCGTATTGTAATCCGGAGGATTGAAGAATGTTGGGTTGATCATGTAGAGGAGGCCTGTGGCGAAAAAGAGGAGAACGATGCCGCCGATGGATTGGATGATGCGTTTCTTCCCTGCGGTGATCGCCTCGGATTCTCCTTGCGCGGTGATGATTTGCAATCCACTGACGATAATAATCAGAACCGCGATCACGCCAACGATTCCCGCTACCCATCGATAAATCAGACTGATGTAGACGTTTAGAACTCCTATCCCGCCCTGTTCAGCGGCGGACATAATTACCGTTACTTCCTGGCAGTCAAAATAATCTCCGTTGGTTTGCATACCATAGGAGCCATCGGAAAGATTCGCTTCATCCGGACATTTTTTGATGAGGTATTGGTCTGTTGGTATTTTTTTATTTTTGTGAATTCCCGTGAATCGATAGCATCGTCTGGTTTGTGTACCATCTCCATTATCAATAACCCCTTTCCCCGTATCGTAGGCTGCTTCGTCTTCCGCGGAGTCGATAGGTGTTTCCAATACGGTATAGATCATGCTTGTTTTTTCTTCATCGCTGATACACATACTATCTGATTTGAATGTTTTCACGAGAGCATCGACTTTTTCTCCTCCTGCTGCTTTTTCCGTTGCTGTTGCTTTTTCTTCAGCAGTTGCCTCTGCAAAAGCCATTCCCGGCACGAGGAGTGTCGTGAATGAGAATATGATCAGAAGTGATATGGCGAGACGTTTCATGGGGGTGGTTTTAGGCAAGAGCGGATTGAATGATGTTGACGAAGGCGAATGAAAGAAGGGCGAAGAGAATGCCGAGAATCGAATAGAGCATCATGGTTTTCCCCTTTGTCACCCAGGCCTCGTCGCCGTGATTGGTGATCATGAAAATTCCGGCGATGATCAGAGTAATCATGGCAAGTGAGCCGATGAGCATGATGAGTATGTCCGTTACCCTGAGTAATGTTCCCACGACCACGCCGTATTTGGCGTAATCTTGGTTGGCGAAAATGGCTTTTCCCTGCTTTTCTCCTCCCGATGTCAGCGCGAGCGCGTTGAGATTGAACTTGAATCCCGAACCCTGCCTATTCTTCTCCGCTTCGTATTTTTCTTCACAGCTTTTGTACTCCACTCCTTTGTTTTTTGCTTTATCCATGCAATCTGCCTCTCTTTTTGCCTTGAGTTCTTCGCAAGTCCGATCTACTCCGTCTATTGCTTTTGAAGCGCTACTGCAAGCCTCTTTTTCGGCTGCCTCTTTTTCGGCGGCAGCTTTGGTATCTGCGGCTGCTTTGTCTTCTTTTTTTATTTCCGCATCTCCTTTATCGCACTCTTTTTCATCGCCGTCTGTTGTTAGTGTTCCTGTACATTTCTCTTCTCTTTCTTTTGCCTTTGCCTTTTTGTATGTTTCGTATTCCGAACACGTCATTTCCATACCTTCTTTGGTGAGTGTATCAGCGCGACATTTGTCATCTGGATCGATTGGAGTAGAAATTACAGGTTTAGGATTTACAGGTTTTATATCCACGCCTGGCGTTGCCCTGGTAATCCCCGGAATAAGCAAACTTCCAAGTACTATCGTGACGGTAATAATTCGAATGTATTTTTTCATGGGCAGATATTAAACTTCAAACTCCGGGGGAATGTTGGCCTGCGCGTCTTCTTCGGTGATGAGGTCGGCGGAGAGCATGTCGGTGACGGCTTTTTTCATGGTTTGCATGCCTTCACGGAGGCCGGTTTCGATGGAAGAGTTGATCTGGTGAGTCTTTTCTTTGCGGATCATGTTGGCGATAGCGTTGTTGACGATCATAATTTCCAGAGCTCCCAGACGGCCTTTTTTGTCCTTTGTCTTGATGAGATTCTGCCAGATGACCACTTTGAGACTTTCGGCGAGTTGTGCGCGAATCTGATTCTGTTGCGATGGCGGAAAAGCATCGATAATACGATCGACGGATTTGGCGGCGCCACTCGTATGGAGCGTTGCCAGGACGAGATGACCGGTTTCTGCGGCGGTGATCGCGAGCGAAATTGTCTCAAGGTCACGCATTTCACCGATCATAATAACGTCGGGATTTTCACGCATGGCTCCCTTCAGCGCTTTGGCGAATGACGCGGTGTGTGTGCCGACTTCACGTTGCTGAATGACTGATTTTTTGTTTTCATGGATGAACTCGATGGGATCTTCAACGGTGAGGATGTGCTTTCCTTGCTTCTCGTTGATCTCGTTGAGAATGGCGGCGAGGGTGGTTGTTTTACCCGAGCCGGTCGGTCCTGTGACAATAATAATGCCCTGCTTGAATTGTGTGAACTGTTTGAGTTGCTGCGGTAATGCGAGCTCGTCGAGACTAAAAACCGCTGGCGGAATAAGTCTAAATACCGCACTGATGCCTTTTCGTTGAACGAACATATTTACACGAAATCGTCCGATGCCTTCCAGGTCGAGCGAAAAATCTATATCGAGTGTTTGTTCGAATTTTTTCTTCTGTCCGTCATTGAGAATTTCCAGGAGATAGTCTTCTGCCATGGCTTTTGTCAGTACGGCGTGATCATCGATAGCGATCAAATCACCATTAATTCTGAGCACCGGCTTGATGCCCGTGGCAATAAATATATCAGATGCTTTGTACTGAATTCCGGTGCGGAAGATTTTATCGAGCTTCATGGGTGTTTTTGTTTTTGTATTGCTTTTATACGCTTCTGGTTATTATATCATATTTTGTTTGATTTTTCAAGGCTGAGTTGGCTTTGAGTTGGTTTTGCTGGCCCCTGCCTCTTCACTGTGCGCGCGCACGAAGCTGAATTTGTTTGTCACAAGTAAAAAACGATCTCTAGCTTAATTTCTGGACGTCCAGAAATGAACATTAGATCATGTATTTTGATTGTTGACAGCTTTAGATTACCTCCGCTTCACCTTTCCGGTAGTAGCCTCTACGACATCCCCATCGTTTGCTGTTGCGGGAGCATCTGGCGATGGAGTTGTGACGGAGGGGGTTGTTGTGGAATCTGTGGTTGTGGAATCTGTGGCTGTAGACTCCGGCGCCGGAGTCGTCGCGTCAGCGACAGGAGGCGTTTCGGTTGAAGGTATTGCTTCTACCTGTTTGCCAATTTCTTGAGCGGCATCTTGTACACTCTTTAGCTCGTCTGTTGCTACGCCGACATCGGAGAGGACGTTTTTGTAAAAAATATAACCGGCAATAATAGAAATTACGACACCGCCAATAGCGATGATGAGTTTGAGATGGCTCATTATTCCTGTTACGGCTTGAGCTGTTCCGGCCGCTGGTTGAGCTAATGGAGTTGCCATTGACGTTGCTTTTGGTGGCATGACTGGAGCCGGAGATGGCACAGGAAGTGGCGCAATGACAGAAGCAGATGGAGCTGTGGTTGTAGCGGGTGCGGTTAGCGTAATGGCTGGAACAACGGCTGGCGCGCTGATTGGTGCCGCAACGGGTGTAACCGCGGGAGTTGCTACTCCACCTGTTTTGACTTCGAGGAGGAGTTTTTGTGCTTCGGCATTGGTCGGATCGAAATTTAAGATTTCATTTAGACCCTGAATGGCCTTCTCTTTGTTGCCTTCGGCGATCCATGATTTGATGTGATCAAATGCTTCTTGGATAGTGGTTTTAATTGGTTCCGGCATAGTGTGGATAATTTATGAGTATGTTAAAATCGTTCCATGCTTAATTCCTGAAGGTTCATGTCATCACCTGATCGCGGGAGGACGTTTTCGAGGGCGCCCCAATCGCTTTCTTCGTTAGCGGGAATAATGAGCGTAACGCGATTGCCGACTTCTCCGCGGAAATAGGTAACGGATGCGAGTAGAATATTATATGCTTTTCCGTTTTGACCGATGACTTTGTACTGACCGTCGTCGTTTGTGAGAATTCCGATAATGTGCTTGCGTTCGATCGGCTTGATCTGTTTGTAGAGAAAAGCACCGTCTTCTTTGATGGTTAATTTCAGCACATCGCCGGGAACGAGCTTGGACTTACTGGCGTAATTTGCCGGTACGGGATAGGCTCGTTTGTCGGGACCGATCATGCCTTGACCGTCAAATACTCCCTCGAGAACACTGTCTCCCGTGGCGGAATCCTGATCGAGCGATACGGCTTTTTTTACAAGCTTTGAACGTGGTGATTTGCTGACAGGACCATCGCCGGTCATTTCAAAAAGTAGCTGCTTGGCCGCTCGCAGGCTGGTCTCGGCTGACTCTATCATTTCACGTACTTGTCCGAGGGTGTCATTTGACATATGTATTTTTGTTTACGTTGTTAGAGCTATTGTAGCCTATTTTGGCTTTTTTCTCAAATCCATGCCCTTTACAAAGATACCATAGTGTTTTCTTCCTTCACTTTTTTGCGTTTTTCAAGAAGCTTTTGGAGAAGGGCGCGGCGGGTAATGCCTACGTTTGAGAATATTCGGAAGGTGAAAACGACCGTGGCTGCCAGGTAGAGATCGAGGCCGAGTTTGTCCCCGAGATAGGTGATTACCAGGGCGAGAATGATATTGAAAAAAAGTCCGGAGATGAAAATCATCGCGTCGTATTGATCCTTGGTGACTTCGGCGCGAATGGCTCCAAAAAGTGCATCCAGAATACCCACGAGGACGACAGCTGTGAATTTGGTATAGGCAAATGGAATCGTGTAATCAACGCCGAGTCCGAGTAAAATTCCGAGAAGAATGCCGAGGAGCGCCCAAACCATAGTGATGTTTTTAGATGTTGCGATGCAGTCTCAGCATACCCTATTTTTTTCTTTTGAAAATAACTTTTTCACCGTTCGCGCCCGAGACCCTGAGATCAATGTAGAAAAGGGGAGTTTTGTATATGTCGATCCTGGCCATGGATTTTTTGAGTTTGAGAAATTGTTTTTCAAATGGAATTTGAGTATCAAGCCATATTTCGAAGTTTTTTTCTGTCTTGAAGCGAAGTTCGCGTGCCTGTGGAAGGAGTCGTAACTCCGTGATTTTCATGCCGAAACGTTCCTCAAAACTTTTTACGGCACTGAGCATGTAGGTCAGATTTTCTTGTGAAATGAGAGGGGATTGTGCTTGGAGCTGAGGAGCTGGAGGTAGTATAGCAACGGGTGTTTCTGTTTGCGTTGTCACTTGAGGATTTTCTTCACTTTCTTTGGTTGTTATTACTTTTATATAGGGAAGATTTGGATTTTCCGTGTCATGATAAATAATCATGCCGATTGAGTTGATCAGCACTTTTTCGATTGACTTGTCGTTGATAATTGATTCTACGTTGGCGGTAATCGGAAACTCCGTAAAACTGATTTTTATGGTGTTGGGAAATATTTTTTGCACGATTAATTTGCTGAGTTCTGGGTGGGCTTTTTGAATATCTGTATTTCGTTTTGTCGGATCGGTGAAGAGGTAGTTTTTCCCTTTTAGATTGTCGAAATATGTTTGAATGTCACTGTTTTCATTTTGAAATTCTTCGTATTGCACGTAGATTTTTGTGATTTTGAAATAGCCCGAGAACCAGATGAAGTAGGCCGCGGCTGCAAGTATGCCGATGGCTATCATGACGATGAGGATTCTTTTTATGCTTGCGAGAGAGGGGAGCGAGAGGTTGGAAATGATATTGGTTTTGGTGGTGCCGCGCGCGGTGCGATGTGCTCCGCGGCTTGTCAAAACCAGGCCTCTGCCGTATCGTGCTTGTTGAATCGAATTTTTTTTGGTCCGCGCGCGAAAAAACATACTGAAAGTATAGTCTTAAGGTGTGGTGAGGTACAGAACTTCGCGTGAAGCTTTAGGCGAGCTTTGCCATCTGCGCAGCCTTCTTGGAAGCGACATTCGCGAGAACGGTACTCTTGCGAATCTTGGCTCCTGCCTTGTTCTTCTTCTTTGATACGCTGGATTTTGGTCGCTGAGTAGGTCTCAGAACAACTCCGTGGTGGTGATTAACGTGTGCGTTTGACATAGATGGTGGTTATATGGAATCGTGGTGTGTACGGCGGTTACTTTAGCCGTGTAATGCGCCTGTTGTCAATGAGAAGTTATGGTAGTATGTGAAGCGTGCGTATACTCACTCTTTCACGTCCCGTTTGTTGGTTTTTGGTTGTTCTCGGCTTTGTGATGACTTTTGGGGCACTCATGATTGATCTTCATGATTTCGTGGAGACACCTGTTTATTTGTGGGCATTTGTGCCTGTTTGCTCTTTGTATCCGTTTCTTCTCGCCGTTAATTACCTTCTATTTTTGATGAGGGGGAAGTTTTCTCAATTTTTGCTTCAATTCAGCCTTTTTGGCATTATTGGGTATGGTATTATGGCTCCTTTTTTCTACGCTTACTATATGTTTGAAACTGGTTTTGCCTGGTATGAGTTTGGAAATATTTTCTGGGTTTGGTTGTATGCTTCGCAGGCTTTTCTGCTTTGGAAGTACGTAAAAAGGATTCCTTGGTGGCAGTTTGTGATTATTCCTGCATATTTTTTTGAAAAGGATTTTTTGGATCGTTTTAGCGTCACCTGGTCTTATGTGAGGTATGGGGTGGTTTCGATGAATTTGATGAATGTGATATTTGTCCTATTGCTCGTTGTGCACGCGGGTGTACTATTCGTGTTTGCTCGCAAAATCTTTCATGTTAGCAAGGATGTTCGCTAGGCGTTCGATGTCCTGCGGGGTAGCCGCGGCACTGAGTCGGAGCATGCTGTTTGCGGTTTGTGCCGGGGAGAACATCGCGCCCTGTGCACCGACGAGATTATGCTGGTCGAGGAGTGTTTTGGCGATGAGTTTCGGGTCGGTTACCGGGCGACCGTCCACATCACGAACGAGTGTTACTTTTGACACCGGATCCGCGAGTGCCGCCGTTCCATAAAATGATCCACCAATCGTGAATGGAATTTCGAGAGAATCAAAAATATTTCTCAAAGCATTTCGAGTTTCGTTGAGGGCGATATAGCGCTCTCCGAGGGCGGCGTGGACGCCGCCAGGGAAGGTGTGGAGCGCGAGGGTAACGAGCGCATGATCCGGCGCCGGATACAGATTTCGATTCAACATTTTAGTATGTACCGTATTCATAATGTCTGTTCCTACTTCATTTTCCCCCTCCGGCATATGCCAGAGAATTTCCGCTGTTTTTTTCGATGAAGAAGTGGCCTTGGTTACGCCGGTATATAACCCCAAATATTGCAGTACTTCCGACGGAAGTTTTTTGGCGATTTCTTCCAAATGAAGCGCGTCTTTTTGTCCTTTTTCATCAATGAGAGAGTAGAGCGCATCAATGATAGTTGGAATATCATGACCCGCAGCCATCTCGATAATTCGCATTAATTCTTGCGCATCGAGCCCCTCGCCCGTTGGATTACTCGGAATAATCGGAGTAACGCCGATTACATCTCTTCCTTGGTCGTTTGCAAAATCGAGGGCATCCGCCAGGCCGCTTGTACTCATTTTTAATCCGTGGCCGTCCGCGATTGACACATGAATGCCTCTGATAAAATCTGTACCGAATGTGTCGTTGTAATCTTCAAAAAGATCTTTGTATCCCGGCCATGCCAATGGGTCGACCACTACGGCAACTTTTTGATTTCCACCGCCTCCACGTTTTGCTTTTTGCTGTTGCCATCTCACGATAAGTGCCTGTGTTACCAAATCGATTATGGTACGTCCACCATTCACTTGTATTCCTCTGAACGGCCCTTCGAGTCCGTAACTTTTTGCAATGGGTTCCATGATAGGAAATTGCGGCATATATCGAGGATCAAAATCAAATACTTCCCCTTGTGCCCTTGGAAAAATTGGCTTGTTCGTTTTTGGATCACGCGTTGTGTTGCGAGTATGCTCAATCCACTCCTGAAGCACTTTGCTAATAGGTTTTCCCAGCTCGGCAATATCTCCGGCGGCTTGTAATACCACTGGTCTTCCTTCTTTTATCAGCTCTTTTCCCTGCATTGATAGTTGCGGTAATCCCGGTATTCCGGCAACTTTTGTCGCGAAATGTGGCTGCTTCAGGTCATTTTCGCCCTCGAGGTAGCTGCTCATTGCTTCTGATGAAGCTGAATTGTTGTGGCTGGTCATGAATATTTTTTAGGGAATAACGGTGTGGCGGAGTATAGGGGTTGGTGTGATTATTTTGCAATACTACTTCGCGTGACAATTTGAGATAGTTGGGATGCGATCCTTTGCATCACTATCCGAATGTATAGCAAAAAGACATCAAAATGGATAGCGATGGGGTGAGGTATGTCCGGTCAGGTGTAATTGATTTTATGAGAAAAAATGATCTAATCTTTAGCTAAAGCTGAAGGAGGGCGCCCTCTCCAAAAATGATTATTTTCCTTATAAACAAGCCGTTTAAATTTGACAATATACATAGCGGGGGTAGTATTTTCGTCCTGGCTTATTATTTTACTCATACTTCACATGGCATTCGATGGTTTCCGTAGCGTGAAGCGACAGGCGCTTGGATTTGCTATGATTCTTAATCAGGTTTTGAAAGGAGATATGAATCCTTCCATTCAAGGGTGGAAATCCTGGCCGGTCTCTTCAAACTATGGGTAAAAAGCGTGCCGTAGCTACGTGGGGCGGAGTAGGTGCCCATGAGCAGCTTCGCAAGAAGGGACTTCTGACGTACTAACACAACGACGTATTTGTCGAAGCGTAAATAGAGCGTTCTGTAGCCATCTTTAAGCTACAATGCTCTATTTTCTCTTGATTTTTGTTTGGTTCGGGCATAGCATTCCGTGCGATAAAAATCGTTATGAACTCTCAACTCGAACATTTTTCGGAAGATCCTTTACCCACCGCGGCGGTGGTTGAGAGACGGCTACCTATCGTCCCATAAGAATTGATATTCTGTGGCGTTTTTTCGTACGCCACACACGCAGTTACTCGTCGGATGATTTTATTTCTTTATGTCATTATATGACACCTATTGGAGCCCTCCACATCAGAAACGGATATATGCCTTCTCTCACCTTGTCTCCCCTCGCTCGCCCTATTCCAACCTCGCATACTTTTCAGGGGTTATCGGAATTTTTTCCTTCCAATACGGCTTATTTTTACTCCTTTCCATCGGGTCAAGACTCGAGCTTTTTCAATGGAGTTCCGCCGTGGATGGAGGAACTAGTGGCCGCACGAAGCCTCGTGTGTGCCGGTCCAAACGTGAAGGGCGTGGTGTTTTCTCCATCGATGGATCCACTTACGTGGGATATTATGACGCAACATTTTGGGGTGAATTTGATTGAGAAGGGCTCGGCGATTCGACTTTCGAGTTCTATTACGAATACTATTTGCGGAGAGGAGCGTAATCGTTTAGTGAAGGGTGGATTGGAGTCGTCGATTTCCGCCGGACAGCTGATTCAGGCTCAGCCGTTTATGGATGAACATCTTCAGCATCTGTATCAGATTCCTCCGAGGGTGACGATTAATCTTAATGATAAATTTAGTAGAGAGCAATATATCCCGGCGTCATACCTTCCAAGAATTTTAGGAACATATGCGAATGGCCAAGAATTTGCTCAGTCATCGGAGACTATTCCTTTCCCATCGGTCATCAAAGTTTCTTCTTCCAGCTCAGGCGATGGAGTGCGTATTGCGATGGATGCTTGCGAGCTTGAGGGTATCAAGAAGGAATTTTCTGATATCACAACGACGATTATTATCGAGCAATTTATTCAGAGTCCGAATAATGTGTGCGTGCAGTTTGGTATTCCTGCCGATCCTTCGCGGCCGATCCAGATGCTCGGATACAACGAGCAGGTGACGACGGAGCATGGCGGATTTTTGGCCGGGATTGTTGATCCATCGAAGAAAATTTTCGGTATGGAAAATGTTAATAACGTGTTATTGAATGAAATTCTTCCAAAGGTTCGTTCCATGGGTTGGTACGGCGTTGGAGGAATTGATGTATTGATTGTTGATGAAAATGAATTCTATTTCATCGATTCGAACTTCCGTATGACGGCGACATTTACGTTTATTTATTTGCACCAAACTCATCAGGTATCGCATGCAACTGCTAGTTTTGCCGGATCGTTCCGTGGCTCGCATGACGATTTCTTACACAAGATCGCTCCGTTGGGCCGAAAGGGGAGCGCCGACCAGCTGATGAGCGTGATCGCGTTAACTCATCGCGATGGACTCTTCCGTTTCAATGCGGGGATATTGTTTGATACTACTGCGTCGCTCAAGTGCAATGCGCAAAGATTATTGGATCTTGGGGTCGAATCTTCTTCGTTGAGCGCGTTGGTGAAGACGGATCGACTCTAGATTATAACCGTCGGCGGAATTTCCTTGATGAACGTTTGCGCGAGTGTGAACTTGTAGGCGCCTTGGTTGGGGATGACAATCGTGTCGCCTGTTTGGATTTTTTTCGCGAAGATGTAGTATCCCCAGAAGTCGCGTGGAGTGCAGAGGGATCCATATATTCGCATTTCTTTTTCTTTCGTATCCGGATGGGTGAGGTTGATAATCGGCATGTAGAAGTGTTGCCCGAACTCCCAGCCCGTAGCGTTAATCCCTATATCCGTAATGATGACCTTGTCCTTCACGTCCATGACCGTTCCGATAATATACGTGGAGTTGTTGACGAGTATACGGCCTGGCTCGGTGTAGTAGATACAGTTAACGAGTTTTTTCAGATGTTTTTCTATCGTTTGGCCGATTTTTTTTGCCATTTCTTCCTGGGGCTCGGCTCGGGTGATGAAATATTTGTCTTTGAATATGACTTTTTCTCCATAGTATTCGTGAGCAAGTTTCTTGATGTGTCCACCGGAAAGTGTCCATGGGTAGTGATCGGACCACGGGTAAAATCCTTCAACATTATCGGGATAATATCCACCACCGATGTCGATGAATTTTATTTTTTCACGTAGATTTTTTGGGAAACTTTTTTCTAAATATATAGCAAGTTCACGGAGAACTTGTGAGTATTTTTCTGATCTGAGATTGAGACTTATGTGGAAGTGAAGTCCTTCGAGATGGATGTAGGGGTATTTTTCTGTCGTGGTCCAGAATTTTTTGAGTTGGTTGAGTGGGATGCCAAATTTCGACCAGGCTCCATGCACGGAAGAAAAGAAACGTATGCCGGCACGGATGTGCGTTTTGGTCTGGTTGGTGAGTTTTCCCAATCGATGGAGCTCCTCGAAACTGTCCATATTGATCGTGAGTATGTCAGCATGTTCGAGCGCGAGCCGCAGCTCTTTCTCGCATTTTCCCGGACCACTGAAGAGGATTTTTTTCGCGCCGGCCGCCAGGGCGAGTTTCAATTCTCTCTCGCTTGAAACATCCAACCCCAGCCCCTCTGATACCATTTTTTTCAAAATAAAAGGATGATAGTTTGCCTTTACCGCGTAGTATGCCTCGTGCCCCGGCAGGTGTGCATCGAAACTTTTCGTGAAGGTCTGAATATCTGATTGCAGATGCTTCTCGTCAATGAGGTAAAAAGGGGACTCCTGTTTTTGTGCCAGCGCCAGGAGGGTCTTTTTTTGAGCAATGACCTGTTTGGCTATGTGCGTGAGAGTCTCTCTCGTGCCCCGCGGCTTCTCCTGGAGGAGCTTGAGGATGAGTTTTTTGGCGTGGGTTGAATCTGATTTTTTCATGTTCCTATTTTACTCCTTTTTTGGTTCATTTCCAGCTCTCAGACTAGCTTTCTTTCTCATAATCCTGTATACTACTTTCGTTGTTTTTATAATCTACTATATGCCATCATCCACGTACTCACTCTCCCGTTATTTCCCTGAAGGGACGGAATATTTTTATGGGTATCCGGCTGATCAGGATTCGCACTTTTTTAATGGGGTGCCGCCGGAGATTTAGGAGATGGTTTCGGGGAGGCCGATGGTGTGTGCCGGGCCGAATATGAAGGTGGTGTGTTTTGCTGCTTGCCTGGACTCGGTACCGTTTAAAATTTTGAAAGACGATCTGGATGTTATCCGTGTCGACAGGAAGCAGATTATTTTGCTGCCGAAAAATATTACGGGAAAAGTGAGGGGTTCCAAGAGAAATAAGCTTATTAAAAATGCGCTGTTTGATTTGGCCACGCCGCATGCATTGGTCATGGCGCAGCCGTATTTGGATGTTCGTGCCAAGGAGTTTTTCCAGATTCCTCCGCATCGTAGTATTTGGTTGAATGATAAGCGAAATATGAGTTCGTATATTCCGAAGGCGTACCTGCCGGAGATCTATGAGGAGTTTATGGATGGGGCGTGTTTCCGGCAGGTGGGTCAGTTGCCGCTGCCGTGTGTCATCAAAGTTACTTCTTCATCATCGGGTGATGGTGTTCGCATCTGCCATACCCAGGAAGATTTGGATCGGGCGGTAGCCGATTTTGGTCATCTGGAGGGCATGATTCAGGCGAGTGAGTATGTGAAAATTTTTAGAAATTTTGCCGTGCAGTTTGGGGTGCCGCATGATCCGAGGGTTGAGATCGAGATTATTAATTGGCACGAACAGTTGATCGCGCCGAATGGAGCTTTTTTAGGGGGAATTATTGAAGATTGTTATGATGACCCGCTCTTTGAGCCGTTAAACAAGGTGTTGCTGGAGAAGATTTTGCCGGAGGTTCGTCGTCGTGGATGGTATGGTGTAGGTGGGTTTGATATCTTGATGACCGAGGATGAGCGATTTTATTTTGTGGATCCGAACTTCCGCATGACCGGAATGACGGTGTACGACTTCTTGGCGCGAAATAATGTGATCAAAAAATCATTGCTGAGTTTTACCGGGGTGTTTCATGGAAGCGAAAGAGAATTTCGAGAGAAAATTTTGCCTGTGGCGAAGCCGGGAGCCGGACAGCAGATGTATATTACCGTTCTTACCCATGGGCCGAAGGTGTTTCGATTGAATGCGGCAATGTTGTTTGATGATCGGAGTGAGTTGTCGGGAGTTGCGGCTGGGTTGATCGCACGCGGGGTGGAGTCGAGCGTGTTGACCGATGTGGCGGGGATTTGAGTTTAGCTGTGAGGATTTTTTTATGTTGTGTTTATGAAGGTTTTCATGGCATGATTTCATCACTTTTATGTTCGATTTGCAACACACGAATCTTGTTTTTATGGCTTCGGTGTGATATATTTTCTACATAGAGTTCGTTCGATATTAATGACGAACCGCGACGATTATTTTTACTCCATGAGGGAGATACGAAGAAGTTTTTATTTCTTTTATCTTTCTTATTATGGAGAACATGACAGGTGGTTTACACTCGGAAGTTTCATTATCGGATGGCGAGTTATGGACCAAGATTATTCGGTACGGCGAGGCGGCGCGCATGTGGAGACAGAAGTTTCTGGGACTGTTGCCGGAGGTACATCGACGGGAGATATGGAAGGCTCATGGATTCGGCTCTGTGGTTGAGTTTGCCGGTAAGGTTGCCGGGGTGAGTGAGGCTCATGTTAAACGTGTCTTATCCCTTGAGCAAAATATTCAGGATAAACCCATTCTTCATCGCATGCTCGTGAATGGCGAAGTAAGTGTAAATAAAATGGCTCGAGTTGGTGGAATTGTTACCGAAGAAAATGAAGCAATGTTGGCAGAAAAAGTTCAGGCACTCTCGTTGCCGACCCTGAAAGTGTTTGTCCAGGATTACAAAGCTGTGGTCAACCACCATTCGGCATCAGAAAATATTCAGAAAAGTTTGCAACTGCCCAATGCCTCGCACCTTGGGCTCAACGAAGAAACCATTGAACAACTTATGACATTAAAAGAAAAAGGATTTGAACTTAACACTCTCCTTCAGGAACTGCTCAAGAAACGGGAACAAGCGATCCAAGAAGCAAAAGAAGAGGTGGCAACAAAGATGGAAGAACAAATGCAAGCGGCAGGAAAACTTCCCACTCGTTATATTCCTGTGAAAATCAAAAAACTCATCAAACAAGAACACGGCACTAAGTGTGCTATCCCGAACTGTACTAAACCGTCACAAGAAATACATCATACGGCGCGGTATGGACTGCTCAAACAAGAAGCTCCCTACGCAGCTCATAGCCCGCTTCTTCTGGCACCACTCTGCAAATCACACCACCAAATTGCGCACTCAATTGATGTGAAGTATCAGGAGTGTAGGAGGTTGTAAGGATGTGATGTGCCTTGGGCTAGGAGCACTGTGGTGACACAAGTCCCATTTTTGAGCGATGCATGACGGCCACATTACCCAATGTTCGGCTGGGTGAGATTTGCCGGGTTTAGAATTTTTTCCAGCTGATCTTTTGGCATAAGTTTTTTCTCAAGAATGAGGGCTTGGAGAGAGGTGCGCTTCCTGAGGGCTTCATTTACCAGTTCCGCTACGAGATGGTATCCGAGATATGGATTGAGGCCGGTGGCGACACAAAGTGATTTTTCCAGGAGTTCTTGGCAGCGCTTTTCGTTGGCTACTATTGAGTCGATACAGAAGGTTCGGAACATCTCGAGGCCGTTTCGCAGGAGGGTGCAGTTTTCGGTGAGTGTTTTGAGAATCAGTGGGGTCATCACATTCAACTCCAACTGGCCGTGCATAACACAGAGTTCGACGGCCCGGTCATTGCCTTGAACTTGGAAGGCGATCATTTGAATGCATTCGGGGACGGATGGGTTTACCTTTCCCGGCATAATGGATGAGCCGGGTTCGACTTCGGGAAGGATAATTTCGCCGATGCCACCGAGTGGTCCCATGTTGAGCAGCTTGAGGTCCTGGGCGATGCGCTGGATGGTGATCGCGCAATTGCGGATGGCGGCGGAAACGGTCGCGAAGGTATTCATGTTGCTGGTGGTCTCAAAGAGATTCGCCGTTGGTTTGAGTGGAAGGCCGGTGAGTTTCGCCAGGTGACGCGTAACGAGTTTTTGATACTGTTTATGCGTATTGATGCCCGTGCCGAGTGCGGTGCCCCCGAGGCCAATTTCGTAGAGGAGGCCGGTGGCGTGTTTGAGCTGGATGAGATCTTTTTCTACGGCGACAGCGAGCGATTCGAATTCTTGGCCGAGGGTAACCGGTACGGCGTCTTGGAGATGTGTGCGTCCTACCTTCAGAATCTTTGCGAACTTTTTCGCTTTTTTTCGTAGGGCGGCGATGAAGTTTTTCATCTCATGCTGCAAATCTTCTGATTCCCAGGCGATTGCGATTCGTACGGCTGTAGGAATGGCATCATTGCTCGACTGTGCCATATTCACATGGTTGTTTGGATTTACGGGCGTGTATGAGCCTTTTGCTGACTTTGGATCCAGCAGCTCGTTGGCGCGATTCGCAATTATTTCATTGAGGTTCATGTTGTATGGCGTGCCGGCGCCAGCCTGAAAGATATCAATCACGTATTCGTGATCAAATTTTCCGGCGATGAATTCCTGTAGGGCGACAATCATAGCTTTTGCTAATTTCGGATCGAGTTTTTTAAGTTCGAGATTTGTTTCGGCGGCTGCATATTTTACGCAGGCGATGGCTTTTCGGAAACTGCATGGTGCATGCGTTCCACTGATTTTGAAATTTGCTAATGCTCGAGTCGTGAAAGATCCGTAATACGCATCGCGGGGTACTTCGATATTGCCGATCGCGTCGTTTTCGGTTCGGGTAGAGGAGTTTTTTGGTGACATAGATTGGTCATGGTCAAGGATTTACCTCAGTTTCCCATGATTTCGATTGAGTGACAAGTCGAGTGCAAAGCTGACTTTTGGCTTGCTTTTCTCCAGATCTCTTGGTAGATTGTTCCAGCTTCAGCGAAGTATTTTAAACGTCAATTTTATGTCAAACGTCTGCTCAATCACTGGAAAGAAGCCATTATCTGGCAATAATGTTAGTCACTCCATGCGTCACACGAAGCGAAGGTTTATGCCTAACTTACTCTGGAAGCGAGTATGGAATCCGCTCAAAAAGCGTTTTGAAAGAATCAAAGTTTCTACTCAGGGCTTGAAGGTTCTGGATAAACGATCCAAGTAAGGTTTATATTGGTTTTTGCTGTTTCGACGGGAAATATCGCCTGATGGTGTTTTTTGTTTTCAAATATGTGCCTTCGATGATTCGATAGGTGAATTGAAGCGTGAGGTGAATGGGAAGTTTTACGAGTGGTCCGAAGCCGAGTATTTGATGTATGAGGTTCTTTTTTTTGGTACAGAGGGGAGTGGTTTTTCGTTCCAAGATCGCTTTTCGGAGATCATCCGCCGTATTTCCGTCAAAGAGAGAATAGGTGTGTCCGAAATTCATTTTGATATGACAGTCACTTGAGCTGACCTCCGCTTTTTGAAGGAATTTTTCATTCACGTAGTGCGTTTTTTCGAAATATTGAGGTTCAATGAGAATGAAATTCTCGACTTCAATGGCATCTACTTTTGCCAATAGATCCGGTCGATGATAGAGATCGAGATAGCAGACCTGGTAGCGGTAAATGTACTCCCCGAGAGCATCCTCTTCGAACATGAGGTGAGGGATGACGACTAGTCCGTTTTGAGCTTTTATTTGCACTAATGTGTCTTCAAGTGATTGAAATGACGGCACGCGTTCCTGGAGAAATAGGCCGATGACATGGCCGCCATTCGTATATATTTCCTCACCTATGATGATTTCGACCGGAAGGTTGTGTTTTTCGGCGTATGCTTTTGCGACTTTTGCGCCTTCCACGGTATCGTGGTCGGTAATTGCGAGAATCTGAATATTCTTTTTTACCGCCATTTTCACCGCATCCTTCGGGGAAATGAAGGAGTCGACGGAGTGCCACGTGTGGAAATGGAGATCGGCTTTGGATTGGTTCATAGCTTGCTTAAGTCTAACACTAAAACTATACTGCGGGAAGTATGACTTTAATTGAATCCCTTGAGGTACAGCTTGGCACACCCGCCCCTGATTTTCAGCTTAGAGGCGTAGATGAGCATACATATGCTTTGTCGGATTTTGGTGAAAGAGCCATTTTGGTTGTTGTTTTTATGTGTAATCACTGTCCTTACGTTCAAGCATGTATAGAACGTCTCGTTGTCTTACAGCATGATTTTATCGATAAGGGAGTTCGATTTGTTGGTATTAATGCTAATGATACAAAGGATCATCCGGACGATGATTTTGAAGAGATGAAGATTTTTGCGCGTGAAAAAAATATGAATTTTCCATATTTACGAGATGAAACTCAGCAGGTGGCAAAGGCATATCATGCTGTCTGCACGCCTGATATTTTTGTCTATGACGAGCAGCGTACATTGAAATATCATGGACGAATCGATAATAATTGGAAAGATGTTTCAAAGATTACATCTCAAGATTTACGTTCCGCGCTGGAGGCTATGGCACGCCATCAAACGGTTGACCAGATTCAACTTCCATCAATGGGTTGTTCTATAAAATGGAAATAGTAATTAAATTTGTGTTTCCAGGACGGTTTCAATTTTGTCAGTATCGATCGACCGAAGCATATCTTTCAGCACTTTGTCTTGTTCAAGATCTATACCTTGTTTTTTACAAAGCATACTTATCAGATGAAGTATTTTTGTAATTTCCTGTTCACTGATTATGTCGATATGCAGATCAACTTCCTCTCGCAGGTCAGCTACTTTTGAGGCTCTATTTTGCGAAATCAGCACGATGATTGCCAGGAATATTGCTTCGAGTGACACGGCGGTCGTGAGGAGACCAAAAGGGAACGGATCGAAAATATCAACTCCCGGAATCCATCCTATATTTACAAAAATCCATCCGATAAACAGGAGAAAATTGATTATGAAAAATCTGATGTTCCCGAAAAATTTTGTCATAAAGTCTGCTACTTTTTCGGGGAAGCTACGTTTGGCATCTGCTTTTGCCTTGAGTGCCTGAAGTAGGTTTTGACTGTTACTTGTCTTATTCAGAATTACATTGGTTTTGTTCATATGAGAGATTTTTGAAGATGCGGTAATATTTTACCTTCTTTTTTTTGTAAAATATATCCCAATTATTGAGGCAATGATCATGCATACGCTGAAATATTGTCCTTCCGTGAGATTACCTGCCAGATAGCCAATTTGAATATCCGGTTCGCGGAAGAATTCGGCGCAGAAACGAAGAAGTCCGTACAGTCCTATGAAGAGCCAACTGAGAATCCCCGGCGTGCGAATTTTTTTTCTCAGAGAAAACAAGATGAAAAAAATAACAACTCCCTCGAGTGCGGCCTCGATGAGCTGTGAGGGATATCGACAGTTGGATGGATCTGTCGGGAAACGCATACAGATTGATGAATTCGTGATTCTTCCGTAGAGTTCCGCGTTGATGAAGTTCCCGATTCTCACGAGAAATATACCAATCGGAACGATAGGAATGATGGCGTCGGACAGCCCGTAGAGTTTGATTTTATTTTTTCTCGCGAAAAGAGCGAAGCCTAAAATTACCCCGAGCATTCCCCCATGAAACGACAGACCGCCTTCCCAAATTTTGAGCATATCGAGTGGATGTCCGAGATAAAATGGAAGTTGATAGAAGAGGATGTACCCCAGTCTGCCACCAAGAACGACACCGATGAGTGATATCAGAAGAAGATCCGAAACAGTGTCTTTGTTTATTGGGAGCTTTTTTTCTTTGAAAAAAATTGGTATCAAGAAATAGGCGATAGTGAATGTTGCGAGGTACATAATCCCATACCAGTGAATTTTCACGGGACCCAGGGTTAGCGCGATTGGAGATATGTTTGGATAGGGGATCATGGGTTATTTTAAAAGTGGGTCGTGTTTTTTGGCTTGTTTAAAGCCTTTTGCGCGAAGTTTGCATGAAGGGCATTTTTTGCATGGAGGATTTTTTCCTTCATAGCAAGTGTGGGTAAGTCCAAGTAAATCGAAATATCCCAACTTCTCAATCATCTCGACGGTTTGCGCTTTTGTGAGGAACATAAGCGGTGTGTGAATGTTGAACGGCTTGTCCATTCCGAGAGAGAGAGTTTTTTCTAACGATCTTATTGTCGCATCTCGACAGTCAGGATAGCCGGAATAGTCAGTCTGGCAAACGCCCGTGATGATATCGGTAATTCCACGTGAATAGGCATATGCGGCTGCTATTGTGAGGAAGAAAATATTTCTTCCTGGGACGAATGTCGTCGGTAGGCCATTTTTTCCTTTCGTAATTTTCACGTTGTGCGTGAGGGCGTTTTTTCCAAGTTGAGAAAAAATATCAGTTCTGAGAACGGTGTTTTTGAGTCCGAGTTTTTTGGCGATACGTTTTGCGGCTTGTAGTTCTACGTTGTGACGTTGTCCATAATCGAAACTTACCGTTTCGACGTGGTTGAATTTTTTCATGGCCCATGCCAGACAGGTTGTTGAGTCTTGTCCTCCGGAGTGGAGAACTAATGCTTTTTTCATCGAATGTTTTTCAAAATATGTAATCGAGTACTGTAGTGGAATTTCTTTTCTCGACAGAGCGGAATGAGCCATTCAGCCCGCGAGAGTAGTATATCTCGATTTGTTCCTTCCGGCATGAGGAAAATTTTCTTGTGATCAATGTTGTTTTGTTCTGCGAATGTTTCTATTTCTTTGACATCATCGGGCGACTGTACGACAAATTTATAGATGCCATTATCAACGTGGAGATTCAGCTTGTACCAGCTGTTTCCGCTATTACTGAGTTTTGGTGAAATGTTGAATTGGTTAATGGTTCCTGGCGGTAACGTTGTTGGAATAGTGCCATTTGTTTCGACCTCGATGAATCGATGGGGATTCTTGTTTCGAAGGGTAAGGATGAACTCTTGATGAAGCATCGGCTCTCCTCCGGTAACGACCATGTGTTGAAGACGGGATTTTTCCACGCGTTGGAATACTTCATCATAGGTTTGTTTTTCGTAGGTCGTTTCGCCGGCTTTCCAGGTATACGGCGTATCGCACCAGCTACAGGCTAAATTGCACATGCCGGTTCGAATAAAAAGCGCCGGAGTTCCGACCCATTTTCCCTCGCCCTGAACCGTTTCAAATATCTCGGCGATGGGAATTGTTTTATTTTCGTTCATAGGATGCTTTTACGATGGTTTTGATGCCGCCACGTGGATTGAAATCTCCGATGATGTCTAGTTTTCTTGGTTTGCAGTAGCGTACGAAATCTTCCAGCATTTTGTTTATCACATGCTCGTGGAAAATACCGAGCGTACGATAGGCGAGAATATATTCCTTGAAGGATTTGAGCTCAATACAGTCTTTGTCCGGTACGTAGATGAATTGAATCGATGCGAAGTCGGGAAGGCCTGTTTTTGGGCAGATACAGGTAAATTCCGGTACGGTGAAGTCGATGATATACTCCTTGTCGGAATATTGATTTTCCCATGTTTCGATGACCTGGAGCTTCAATTCACGGATGTGGTCCTGTCGACCTTCGTAGCTGCTAACCTCTTGTTTCTGCTTTGGATTCGTTTTTTTACTCATTGGGGTTTTTAAAAAGGGTGCGATTTTGTCGCACCCTTTGTATCTTTTTTTGGCTTATTTGTCCAGTATATTATTGAGCTGGGGTTGTTGCTGGAGCCGTTGGAACGGCTGGAGCCGGTGTTACTACTGGAGTGGTTGGAGCTGGTGCTACAGGCGCAACAGGTGTTGTAGGTGTAGCGGCTGGTGGGGTAACCGGAGTTGTAGGCTTTACATCTTGTGGAGGGATGACGCCTTTACCCTTTTTCATTGCTTTCTTTAATTCCTTTTTAGCTTCTTTTTTCATTACTTTCTTCTCAATTTTCTCTTTCTTGATTTCCTTCTTTATTTCTTTCTTTTCCATTTTCTTTTCTCCAATTTCTTTCTTGATTTCAACTTTTTTCATTACGGCTTCTTTTTTTACTTCATGTTTTTCCTTCTTGAGGTCTTTGATTTCCATATTAATCTTCTTCATTTCTTGGCCGAAGTTGTCTTTCTTTACTTCTTTTTTTGCATCTGGTAATACGGCAGGCGTAGGCGCTACTACGGGAGTAGTTGGAGCTGGAGCTACGACTGGTGTCGTGACCGCAGGAGCAGGAGCTACGACCGGTGTCGTGACCGCAGGAACAGGAGCT
>CALREA010000020.1 GCA_943355055.1 Candidatus Peribacteria bacterium
CTCCAAAACCGGAGCCAAAGGTTGAGTCAATGCCGGAGCTTGAGGTAAAACCTGAGCTTGAAGTAAAGCCTGAAGTGAAACTAGAGCCAAAAGAGGCTCCTGTAGTTGTGGAAGCAGAAGTTGTTTCTCCTGAAACTCCAACTCCTGTACCGGTACCAACACCGGAACCACCGACCGTAGAGACAAAGCTTATTCTTCCGGCTGTATCGGCTCCAAAATCAATACCACCTCAACCAGCTCCACATGAGTCAGCTCCTCCTGTAGAGACTCAAAAATAAAATATTTTTTCGGCTATGCCATTTTGTAATTGAAAAACTGTTCCAGGTTTATTCAACTATTTTTGCATTTTTTACCCCATTATTTCAGCAGCTCCCTCGCCCACTCGTCGAATTTTTTGTTTTCAAAATGGGCGTTCAGAATATGCCAGATTTTTTGCATTTTGGCGGAGTCGGATTGCCAGACAAATTTGCTGAAGGCTTCGAAATCTTGTTCGGAGAAATATGTCCATTGGATGTTGAGTTCGTTGAAGAGTTGATGTTTGAGCTGTTTGGCATTTCGGCGTGCCAGATTCGGGTTGAGGTAGAGATAGTCAAAGAGGGCCTTGTCCTTGGTGGCGATGTGGTAGGCGTGGCCGTTGAATGTCTGCTCCTCGAAACCGGTAAAGAGGAGTGGTTTGATATTTGTGTAGGTGTACACTCCTAATAGGTTTTTGAAGGTGCGGCCTGTTTTTGTCGTCATACAGGTTATTGATCGGTTTGGTTGAGGTAGCAGTAAGCCATGTTTTTCCAGTACATACTCTAAGCTGATATATGAGGGTTCATACATTCGTGAGGCGATGAATTCGGTGAATTTGATCTTGTCCAATTCGTGAAGGTAGGCTGTGCTGGTTATATAGAGACCGTTTTTGAGTTTGAGAAGCTTCTGCGTTTTAAGTGCACGCTTGATGCGCATATCCAACGTATTGGATGCGCCTGTGTATTTGGCACGGAGATCCTGTTTGGTAATGCAGATTGATTCGTGGTGATTGTTTCCTGGGACGGCCATTTATTGTTATATTGGTACAAAATATGTACCAATTCTAGTATAAACGGCCTCTCCGCGGAAGAGTATTTTATCGAAAATTGCTGTGGAAAACCCCGAGAATTTCGGCTGTAAATTTGAGTCGCGCGATGAGTCAATGACTTAACGCATACTCCAGCACCTCGTCTTTCACCGTTTTTGGATCGTCAACGATGACAACATCCGGCTCGATCGGGTTGGCGGTGAGGTTTTTCTCATTTGGGGTTTGCCAACGGCCGATGGTTTGTTTGAACATGGAGCCGTCGGTGAAATTGGCGATTTCTTGCACCGTGCCTTTGCCGAAACTTTTTTCGCCGATGAGAGTAGCGTGATTATTTTCCCTGAGAGACGCAGCCATGATTTCGGAGGCGGAAGCGCTGCCTCCGTTGATGAGAACTTTTATAGGGAGGTTCGCGAGTTCACTTTGTCCGACGGAGTAGAATATCACTTCCGGCTTGATGGGGTCAACTTCCGCTCTGCCGGCGCCGTTTCCTGACTCATGGAGGAACTCTTCTGCGGTTTCTCTCTTGGCAAAAATAAGTGATGCCAGTCGTGTTTTTGCGGGAAGAATGTGATCCAGCATTCGAAGAGAGGCGTCGAGATAGCCTCCCGGATTATCACGGAGATCGATGATGATTGAGGTTGGGTTTTTCTCGAGTAGTTTTTTTGTAACCGTTCCAAAATCTATACCGCTCAATTCCGTAAAATTACGAACCATGATGTAACCCGTAGTTCCCATCATTTCTCCGGTGACGGCATCAAGTTTGATTCTCTTTCGCAGGATAGTATATGTTTTCTTTTTTCCGTCACGTTCTATGAGTAATTCAACATTCGTTCCCGTAGGCCCTTTTACTAAATTTGAGACTTCCAGTAATGTAAGTCCTGAGACATTTTTTTTGTTAATTTCTGAAATTATATCATTTGCCTTGAGTCCTGCTTCGTTGGCGGGTGTGCCTTTGATAGGACTGATAATTCTTACTTTTCCCTCTATGAGATCGATCGATATGCCGATACCATCAAACTCTCCACTGAGTGATTCTGAGAAATTTTTCGCCGCGGTCGGTTCTTGATACACGGTATATTTGTCATCAAGCTTTTTCACCATGCCATCGATGGCTCCTTGTATTAGTTTTTTGTCATTTATTCGATCTCGGAAGACGAACTTGTTATGAATTCTTCCCCATACCTCTTCCAGTATTTTGAACTCACTGTTTGCCACGAAGGTGCTTTGAGAATCCGTAAATGGGATCTGAATAATTTGCAATTGCGGCGCGTTTCCAGAGGATGTACCCAGATGTGACGAGATTTTATATATTATATAGGCTACTTCACCTCGAGTTATTTTTTTTCTTGCACCAAATGTCTGTTCGGTGGTCCAGATATCAAATTCCAGAGCGGTTTTTCCGAGTGGAGCCCATTCGTTGTTATTTTGCAGATCCTTGAACGTAACTTCTTTTTTATCAAAAGCACGAGTAATACCGATCCCCATAATGGAAAAGATTGTTTTGAGCGCTTCGATACGCGTTACTTTTTCATTTTGGTGAAATGCTCCTCCTTTTTTTAGTATGCCGCTCTCGACACTTTTTTTGACATAGGGCGCGTATTTTGAGGTAGGGGATACGTCCGAGAAGCCTGTTGGAGTTTTGGCATTTTTTGTATCTCTGTATCCCGCGGCATTCCAAACCATACTGTAAAAGTCTCCCTTGCTTATGGTTTTATTGGGAAGAAAATTCGACACTTCTTGTTCTATAGCTCCCGCGTTGCGGAGATATTCGATCGCCTCCTTGTACTCTCCGAAATTTTCGGTAGTTGCCGATGCTTGAATTGACCATGGGAGCATTAGGCTGATGACGACAGATGCGATGATACCTTTATTCATGATTATATCTGGTTACGTGAGTCTTTCTTTAGCTCGGCTACTCTACTATTTGAAGCTGAGTTCGGCAACCACCGTTGATTGACTAAAATCCTATAAATGTGGTATAATTAATGGAATATAATCACTTATGAAAAAACTAAGCCATCAACTCGTTTTAGGTCTACTTTCCGCCCTGTTCGTGACGGTGAGTCTCGGTTGGTTTGTTCCTGCGAGTTCCTCGTATATGAGGCAGGATTCTTCCTTCATTGAGCTTCATCTTGATTCCGGTTCTACGGCGACTGTTTCTGATGAGTCAGGGAAAAAGCTTGATATCAAGTCTGGCGATCGGCTTTTGGCTACATATCAAATTACTTCAGGGAATGTGAATGGTGTCAGTATTTCCTTTCCGGGCGGAACGTTTGCTCGCCTATCCCCGTCTACTAAACTTACACTTTTATCTGCTTCTTCCCAGTCGCCATACTCCCTTCTCCTCACTGAGGGAGAGGCTTGGATCAATGCTGCCGGCTCTACACATTCTTTAGTTGTGTATGTTCCACAGGGCGCGATGGCTACTTCTGATAATAACGCCTTTAATGTCGTTTCCCGAGATGGAGAGTTGAATATCTTTGCCGCGAAAAACCCCGTGCGAACGGCGCTATTTCTTCCGAAATCTTCAGATGTTTCCACTTCGACATCTTTTTCACCGGATGATGTTCATCCTCTCAATAGTATCCTGGTCACAGAGGGAAATCAGCTCGATGTTCTTCTCTCAAAAATTCAGCCAAAATTAGAAAAACTCCTCTACTCTAAATTAGTGAAGGAGTTTCGATACCAGCCCCTCACTGATGCTGAAATCAAAAAAAATCTTTGGTTCCAATTTAACTATCAGCTTGATGCTCATTATCGTGATACGGCATTGGCTCAACTTATCGCCATGGTGAAGGATCGAGGTGTCATGAATCCTGATCCATCAAACCCCCTCTCGATTTTTTATTCCAGCTATCATTCTTTCCGTAATACACTTACGCTTGACCAAAAAGTCCGTCAACAAAACACGATGACTCATGCGCTTTCGTATCTGGATGACAGTATCTATTTCTTTTCTGTTTCACAAACAGGAGCAGCAAAAGAGCGAATGGATTATTTTATGAGTATTGTCGCGAGCTATTCCAAAGATGGTGATTTTGTTCGAGAAATTGATGATGCGCTTTGGGATAGATTCCAGCGTTTTTCTCTCCTCGTTCCTCAGGATGGCTCTTTGTATGCTCTCAAGACTGATCTGATTAGTACGTTACTTCGCTTGAACCAAAGCGGATATCATATTTCATTTGATCGCGCGTCTCGACTCACGCAATCTAGTTTGTACGATGTATACAGCGCGCTTAATTTTGATGCCGTAGTTACTAATCAGCTCCTTAAGGAGCACATTGATCGAATGTCTCAACTTTTTGCCCTGTACTCTGCCGATATCTCAAAGTCTCCGCAAGTTCTTGCGGAAGAAAATCAGCTCTTGTCCCAATTGTATTTGAGATCTCCGCTTTTCTACAAAGAGTCGTACTTTTCTCAAAAGTTTGCTATTGAATCGAAATGGCTTGCTATTCTTCCGGACGGTGTAGACAAGCAGGAGGAAAATCAGACGTTGATTGCAGCGAAAATTGACTTGATGAAAAAACTTCGTTCCTATTTCTTTGCCGATAAGCTGGAGCTTGCGGATGCGAGAGCCGTTATGTTTCTCCTCCTCTCGAATATTACCGCCGTAACGGATTCAAGTTCCGATGTAGCCGCTGTTCAACTTTTCCGAAATGCCGTGAAGTTGCAGCAAAGTTTCTGGAAGTTTCTCAATAGTAGCGAGTTCGCGGATTCGTCTGTTCATGGTCAAACTAATAAAGACCGATTTGTGGCTTTTTCGAAAAATGCTGAAAGTCAAAAAGAGATTGATACCCTACAAAATGGCTTACTTGGTGCTTCTTCCGTTAGCGTGGAGGAATCAAGACAGACGTTGCTGGATGTTCAGAAAACGTTTGCTAAAATCGGAGTGAAGAAGCTCGTCGTGGGTCCATTGCTCGATAAAGATCAGAAACAAGTAGTGATTACTTCAGCGGAGTATCAGGGGATTCCATTCAGTGCGATTTACGATCGTGACAGTACTCTTATATCCGATGTCAAAGTTTATAACGACATTGTCCTTTCTTCTTCTATACCTCTTAGTCAATTGAAAAATATTTTTAAGCCCAACAAGGCAAACGATACTTCTTCCACTCTCGCCCTTGCGGATGATGTGGGAAGTATAGGTAGTGCTCTTACGGGTTCTTTCAACGAAGGAGCTGTTGAGAAGGTAGCTAAACTTTTTATCGTAAAGAAGTTTACCGATCTTGGCTTCACTCTTACGCTTGATTCTGTTTCAACCGTTAACTACCAAACCAAGCTTTTCCAGTTAAAAAGTGTTACATTGCCGTTCGATAAAAATCCAATTATTCTCAGTTTTTCCCTTGATCTGAAATCTAATAACGTTTCAAAAATTAGTCTTTTTGTCCTTGGAAGCGCGCATGTCGTACCTGGTGAATTCCCGATTGATGATCTTGCAGATCAGGTGAAGACGGAATACGAAAGTGCTTTTTACCAAAAGATAGATCAAGATCTTGGTGGAGGTAGCAGTTTGCCTCAGTAAATGTTTTATACATTTGCCTGACAATTTTGAAAAAGTATGCTATACGTTGTGTGCATTACTATTTCTTTTCTTTTTACGATGGCTGATCAGAAACCACAGGCGAGTTATGGAGCTGACCAAATTCAGGTTTTAGAGGGTTTGGCCGCGGTGCGTAAGAGACCTGGTATGTATATTGGTACTACTGATGTTGCCGGTCTTCATCACTTGATCTGGGAGGTTGTCGATAACGCGATTGATGAAGCGATGGCCGGGTTTTGTAAAAATATTACCGTGAAGCTCCAGGCTGATGGTGCCTGTTCCGTAGAAGATGATGGTCGTGGTATTCCGGTTGATACCCATAAAAAAACCGGTAAATCGGCTCTTGAGACGGTTTTGACCGTTTTGCATGCCGGAGGTAAATTTGGTGATGGTGGTTACAAGGTTTCCGGTGGTCTTCATGGAGTTGGTGCTTCGGTCGTCAATGCTCTTTCCGTTAAATTAGTGGCGGAGGTCATGCGTGATGATAAACTCTATTCTCAAGAATATTCCCGCGGTGACCCGCAGGAAAAAGTGAAGGTAATTGGAAAATCAACCCATACCGGTACCAAAATTACATTCTATCCTGATCCTCAAATTTTTGAGAAGACGGAATTTGATCTTCAGACGGTCTTAAATCGTTTGCGTCAACAGTCGTATCTTACCAAAGGAATTTCGATGACAGTTATCGACGAACGTTCCGATCAGATGTATCGTTTTTATTTTGAGGGAGGTATCAAAGCGTACGTTCAACATCTCAATCTCAAAAAGGATCCAATTGGAGAGGTAATGTATGTCGAAAAGGACGCGCCGGAGGGTTTGATCGAGATTGCTCTTCAGTATTCTCAGTCCTTTAGTGAGAGTATCTTTTCTTTTGCGAACAATATTTTCACTCCCGAGGGGGGTATGCACCTCACAGGTTTCCGCTCGGCGCTAACGAGGACCGTTAACGCGTATGCCAGGAAGCATGAGTTACTGAAAGAAAAAGAGGAAAATTTGAGTTCTGATGATGTCCGCGAAGGCTTGACGGCTGTCATCTCGGTCAAACTGGGCAATCCTCAGTTCGAGGGGCAAACAAAAAGTAAGTTGGGAAATCCTGAAATTAGAACGGCGACGGAGGCTATATTCAATGCCTATCTTGATGAATATTTCGAGGAACATCCTTCGGAAGCCCGATTGGTATTCGCTAAATGCGCCTTAGCTGCCCGCGCTCGCCTCGCGGCTCGCGCCGCCCGCGACACGGTTATCCGCAAGGGTCTTCTCGATGGACTTACGCTACCGGGTAAGCTCGCAGATTGCTCTTCACGTGATCCGAGCATTTCCGAGCTCTACCTCGTTGAGGGTGATTCCGCTGGAGGTTCTGCCAAGCAGGGTCGTAATCGAGAGTTTCAGGCTATCTTGCCGCTCAAGGGTAAAATCCTCAATGTTGAGCAGGCTCGTCTAGACAAAATTCTCGCTAATGCCGAAATCAAGGCTTTGGTTATTGCCATGGGCGCTGGCGTAGGAGAACAGTTCGATGTTACAAAACTTCGCTACAACAAGATTGTAATCATGACCGATGCTGACGTGGATGGAGCGCATATTCGTACACTTCTCCTTACGCTCTTCTTCCGACACTTCCGTGAGGTTATTGATGCCGGTCATATTTACATTGCGCAACCACCACTCTACAAGATTACTTCCGGCAAGATAGCTAAGTATGCCTACACTGATGAGCAGAAAGAGAAGATTCTCGCAAAAGATTTCAAAGATAAAACTCCAGGCATTCAACGTTATAAGGGTCTCGGTGAGATGGATCCGCAACAGCTCTGGGAGACGACCATGGATCCTTCCGTGCGTAGTATGCTCCGGGTTACCATCGAGGACGCGGAAAGAGCTGATTCGGTTTTTGATACCCTTATGGGCGCCGAAGTTGCTCCACGCAAGAAGTTTATCCAGGCTCATGCAAAGAGCGTGAAAAACTTGGATATTTAGTTTTTACTAACTAATTCTTGACATTTTCTTTTGTTTTGCTAGACTAAGCCAGCTTTAATCATCAAATTTTCTATGGCAATTACTATCGTACGCAATCCAAAGGAGTCTCCAGAACGTTTAATTGGACGTTTTAATAAGAAGGTTCAGCAGAGTCGTGTTATCGTGGCCCTCAAAGCTAAAAGATACCGTATTAAACCACCTAGTGATCGTAAGGTCAAGAGTGCCGCTCTTATGCGAACGAAGTACCGAAAATTGAAGGAGAAGTCGAAGTTTTATTAGGAACAAGTTCGAAGGGCCTCAAGTTATTGAGGCCTTTTTTGTATGATTTTATGTAGTACCCATGACGGTTGGCGAGATTCTTATACAAGGAGGGGAGATGTTGGCTGACAGACCTACGCCAAGGCTTGATGCTGAGCTGGTCCTTGCAGCTATGATGGGATTAACTCGTGAGCAACTTTTTTGTTCATCTGATAAGCAGGTCGGTGAGGCTTATCGTTCACGTTTTTTTGATTTTATGGCGCAAGTTCGAACGGGCAAACCTGTGAGCTATATTACTCGTTCGAAAGAATTTTTTGGTCGGAACTTTTATGTAGATGAAAGAGTGCTAATACCGCGACCCGAGACGGAGATGTTGGTGGAGCAGGCGATTGAGCACAGCAAGACCCTTGGCTTATCATCCCCTAGAATCCTCGATCTTGGCTGCGGATCCGGTTGCATTGGTCTTACTTTGGCACTTGAACTTCCCAATGCTTATATAACTCTCTCGGATATTTCTGCAGATGCTCTCGAGGTTACCACCATGAACGCCGAAAGGTTAGGGCTGCTTGAAAAAGTGAAGATTTTGGAGAGTAATTTATTGAGCAATTTATTAGATCAAGAGTTTGATTTTGTCGTGACGAACCTTCCATATATTGGTACGAAGATTCACCATGTTGTTTCCGAGGAGGTTGATGCATATGAACCTTCACTTGCGCTTTATGGTGGGGATGATGGACTTGTGTTGTATAAAAAAATGTTTCAACAAATTTTGACCTGCAAGACACTTCCAAGGCGACTGATAGGGGAGTTTGGTTTTGGCCAAAGTGATGATGTATTTTCTTTATTGAATACTTTTTTTGAACATAAGGCATCTTCTATCCAAATACTTCCGGATCTTGCTGGTATTGATCGTGTATTCGTGGTTTCTTTTTTGTAAAATTCCTCTATAATTCACGGGCTATGATTGATAAGTTGCAAAAACTTTCGGGGGAGTATGATACGCTCCAATCTCAATTGGAGGATCCAAATATTGCTTCACAGCCTGTAGAGCTGAAGCGTATCGGTCAGCGATTAGCTCATCTCGAGAAGGCGAGGGCTCTTTTTCTTGAACATCAGAGACTTGACCAGGTAATTCGAGATTCGAAGGAAATTCTTGCCCACGAGTCCGATGCGGATATGAAGGAGTTTGCCCAGAGCGAACTGGATGACGCGACGGAGAAAATGAATAAGCTTCTCGAGGTGGTGAAGATTGAATTGTTGCCGAAGGATCCGAATGACATAAAAAACTGCATTGTTGAAATTCGCGCTGCCGTAGGCGGTGAAGAGGCGGCATTGTTTGCGGCCGAACTTGGAAGAATGTACATGAAGTGGGCGGAAAATAGGAAATATGTTGTCGAAATTATGAGCCAGTCTGAGGCGAGCGCCGGGGGAGTGAAGGAACTTATTTTTACCATTACCGGAAAGGGCGTGTATGGTCGTATGAAATATGAATCCGGTGTTCATCGAGTGCAGCGTATACCTTCTACGGAGTCCCAGGGGAGAATTCATACATCTACTGCGTCTGTAGCGGTTTTTCCGGAGGTCGAGGAAGTTGATGTGGAAGTACGAGATCAAGATTTGCGTATTGATGTCTATCGTTCCGGTGGATCCGGCGGACAGAGTGTGAATACCACTGATTCAGCTGTTCGTATTACCCATATGCCATCTGGAATTGTCGTAGCATGTCAGGATGAACGTTCACAGCTGAAAAATCGACATAAGGCTATGTCCATTTTGAGAGCGAGATTGTATGCCTTCGAACAGGAAAAACGTGAAAAAGCAGAGGGGGCTTCTCGTCTGGCGCAGATTGGCGGAGGTGAGCGTTCTGATAAGATTCGCACCTACAACTTCCCTCAGGATCGTGTAACGGACCATCGTATCAAGGAGAGCTGGAGTAACATCCCCATGATAATGATAGGGGAGATTGACCATATCATGGATGCTATGGTCGCGAGCGACCAGGCACAGATGCTTGCTTCAAACAAGGACGATTAGACTATACTTGCCAGTGGCAACCGATACTTTTTTTGCGTGCCAGGGCGGCTTTTGCAATGAGAAGGCCTATCTCAAGTAGATTTTTTGTATCGCTGATCTCTCGGTTGATGAAGTGCGGAGGGGGCAGTAGATTTCGAATTGAGGCGAGCTCTTGTATGGCAGTTTTGAGTCCTTCTGTCGTGCGTAGAATTCCAACCTTTTCCCACATAATAATTTGTATCTTTTTTCTTAGGCTTTTCAGCTTATATGTTTGTGTTGCCGCGGTGAGCTGTATTGCTATTTTTATAGCTTTATTCTTTGTGCAATTTTTTAGTACAAACTCGGCGGTTTTTACAGCGAATACGGCTGCCTCCAGGAGTGAGTTCGATGCGAGCCTATTGGCTCCATGTAGCCCTGTTGAGGCACACTCGCCTACGGCGTAGAGATGCTTCATTGATGTTACTCCATGGCTATTTGTTTTTATACCGCCACAGAGGTAGTGCGCTACCGGCGTGATGGGAATCATATCTTTTGCGAGGTCTAGACCTGTTTTTTGCTTTATTGCTGCGGAAATTGTTGGGAAATCTTTATGTATACTTTTTTTGTTCATCTCGAATTGCAAATATACTTGCCCTTTTTTAAGCTCTTCAAATATTGCTTTTGTAACAATATCTCGTGGACTCAGGTCTCCTCTGACGTCATACTTTTTCATGAAGTGTTCGCCTTTTGCGTTGAGAATATGAGCATCCGCTCCGCGTAGTGCTTCACTGAGAAGTAGCTGAGGAGTCTTGCGTTCTTCAAGTGCGGTTGGATGGAATTGAACGAACTCCATGCCTTCAGTTCCAACTTCGGCGCGACTTGCCATGGCTATCCCGTCTCCTGTAGCTACGGATGGGTTTGTAGTATGAAGGTAAGCCTGCCCAATTCCGCCAGTTGCCAATACGGTTTCGTTGGCTTGGATTGCTACTATATTATTGTCTTTAAAGAAGGTGGCACCATGGCAGATGTTGCTTTTTGAAAGTAGATCAATAGCGAGCATGTGCTCATATATCTGGATATTTTTGTTTTTCCTTACCGCTTGAATAAGTTTATCTTCTATTATTTTTCCTGTCATGTCCTTCACGTGGGCAACTCTATGATGTGAGTGACCACCCTCGAGATGAAGTGATTCGTCGAAGTGAATATGTAAACTTTTTAGTAATGCTATTATTTCCGGTCCCATTTCTACTACCTCCTTCACGATTTTTGGCTTATTGATGCTGTGTCCTGCCTTCATAGTGTCGGCTTCATGTTCTCGAAAACTGTCTTGTTTGAAATTTTGTACTGCCGCAATGCCTCCCTGTGCCAAGCGTGTTGCTGTTTGCGAGAGTGAAGATTTTGTTACGAGTGTTATTTTTTTATTTTTTCCAATGAGTAGCGCTGTCAAAAGACCTCCTATTCCAGATCCAATTACGAGTACGTCTGTTTGAATATTTTTTATCATGGGAAAATAATTGATGCGAGTGAGAGTATACTCGCAATTATTTTTTTGTATTCTTAAATATTGTTTTCATCTTTGAATAGTATTTTTATACAAGTATTACAATAGAACAATAAATATGTTCATAATTATTATGTATAAAACTTTTATTCACTACTGCCTAATTGTATTATTCCTTATGTTGGTTTTTTGCTTTATTGCTGGGCTTTTCTGAGTTATCTCCCGAGACAGTAAGCTCTCACCAAAGTTGGAAATCGTCGCCGTCATCCATGTGATGATTGTTGGGAAATATTTGGGTGATGAGGACTTGTATGATATCCCCTGGACGTAAGAAAGTCTATTGCGCAGTCGGGTTTTGTATTATATTTGGCTTACACCTATAACCTCCTGAAGCTATGTTTATTGATACCCATTGTCACCTGATGGAGGCCCATTTCAAAGCTGATGTAGCTTTGGTTTTGCAACGTTCAGCTTTGGCCGGGGTTTCAAAGCTGCTCAATATTGGCTGCCATTTGGAGGGATCGAGTGAGTCTGACCGTATGTGTCGGCCCGAGTACCTAGAGGAGATACGAGGGCTATTAGGAGCTGGTGTGACCCTACCTGAGATCTATGGCTCGCAGGGGATTCATCCTCATGACTGCAATCAGACGACTGACGAGGTAATGGGGGATTTCGAGAAGGTGATTCGAGGTAATAAACGAATCGTTGTAGTTGGGGAGACTGGATTGGATTATTTTTATATGAACCAGCCCAAGAAAGTTCAGTTGTCGTCCTTGCGGAAGCACATGATCTTGGCGGAAGAGGTTGGGCTTCCCGTTTCCATCCATTGCCGTGATGCCATAGATTCGTTCGATGCACGAAAGGATATGTTGAAGATCTTGTCTGAATTTCCAAGAGTTCGATGCGTGATGCACTGTTTCGTGCAGGACCAGGAATATGCCGATGCGATCTTGGCTATGCCAGTTGGACATATTTTGTCGTTTGGGGGAGTGGTGACTTACCCTTCTTCTGAAGCTTTGAGAAAAATCGCCGGTGGGGTTCCTGCTGATCGGTTTGTTGTCGAGACAGATTCTCCGTATCTTACGGCTCAAGCTTTTCGTGGTAAGCGAAATGAGCCGGCGTTTGTAGTTGCGACGGCGAAGATGTTGGCCGAGGTGAGATCCGTTGAGGTAGGCGAGATTGAGCGATTAACGAGTGGGACGGCCGTTGAGTTTTTTGGACTTTTGGGGTAGTAATCTGAGGCCGATATCAAGATCAAAATCATTTCTATTTTGCCAATAATCTTCTCCAACCTTTTTATTGTTACTATCTTCCCAGAATTGTTCATCTAGCTGCCCATTTGACCATTTGTTAAGCATGTATTTCATCGCTTCTATTTTTTTTGGATCAATCTTTTTTAAATACGTATATCGATCATTAATATCACTATCGGGCCTGAAGAGTTTACTGCAGTAGTGCGCTTGTTCTTCGTCAGTGCCTCCAAGTTCGGCAATAACACTATCTTCTTGGTTTGGATCTAGTGAATCCCAAACATGATTTTGATATCCTCCGGGTATTTCATTTGGTTCATCCGTTATGGTTAGGAATCCACTTCCTTGAAAAGTCCCCATGAGATAGTCAACTCTATGAAACATTTCGTGAAAAAATGGATATCTTTCACTTATATACATCGTTGAGGGATTTCTATCCGCCCTGATAATTCCAATAGCATCCTTGTCTATTATTTTTCCAACACATACTATTTTTCCGATTTGAAGTTTGCGCCATGCGTCCGGTGGTATTTTGCCGAAATCTTCGCGTAATCCTTTTACAAGGAGGCGATACTCTCTTAGTTCCGATGGTGCAAATTTTATTTCTCCTCTTCCGCTTCCCTCTGATGTGAAATTTTTCGTGGCAAATTCGATTTTTGTGCCATAGCGCTTCTCGATGAATTCCATGTCTTTTTGAAGAGCCTCAAAGAGCCGTTTATTCTCCCGTTCCCGGGCTTCGGCATAGGGGAGCGTTGATTGATTGAAGGTTTCCCTGGTCTTATTTAATGACTTTGGTTTTTCCATGTTTGTTTTTTTATCTTTTTTATTATAGCATTTTTAGGCTTATTTGTCATTAGATTGTATTGATCTTTGATGAATGTGGGGACTTTTTATATGTCCCATGTCCTCTATCCGTTTTACTAGTCTTTTGCTATACATTCAGATACATCCTGTGAGCCTATAGGAGGCTAGGGGCTTTTGAAGCTATAATATGGATTCTTTACTTTACCAGCGCCCCAATTGCTTGTGCAATTTTTTTGTACAATGCTGGAGTGGCGAGCTTGGTGAATCCAAGCTTTTTGGCTTCTTTTTCTCGTTTGTCGGATTGGGTGACGCGGCGAATCTCGCCGCTGAGGCCGATCTCGCCGATGGCGACGGCGTTTGGGTCGAGGGCGCGCTTGCGGTAGGCGGAGGCGATGGCGAGGGCGACGGCGAGATCGGCCGCCGGTTCTTCTATTCGCATGCCTCCTACGATATTTACAAAGACATCTTGATTGGTGAGATTGAGGTGCGCGTGTTCTTGGAGGACGGCGATGATCATCTGAAGTCGGTTGAGATCATATCCATTGCTTGATCGCTTCGGATAGCCGAAATTAGTCAGTGATGTGAGTGCTTGAATTTCAATGATAAACGGACGAGTTCCTTCGATGGTACAGGTGAGGCATGAGCCGATGGCATCCGTAGCACGTCCGTTTAGGAATAATTCAGAAGGATTTGTGACCTCTATAAGCCCTTTTTCTTCCATCTCAAAAACAGCGACCTCGTTGGTTGAACCGAAACGATTCTTGGTACTGCGAAGAAGTCGGAGGTTGTGATACCTATCGCCTTCAATATACAAAACAGTGTCTACGAGGTGTTCGAGCGTGCGTGGTCCGGCAAGGGTGCCTTCTTTGGTAACATGTCCGATGAGGAGGATTGCACGACCGAGAAGTTTTGCGGCATGCATGAATGCTTCGGCGCAAATCTTGACCTGACTTACTGATCCGGAAGCTCCTGCGAGCTCTTCTGATGAGATAACTTGGATGGAGTCGATAATAACCAGATCCGGTTTTTCTGATTCGATGATCGAAAGAATATGCTCGAGATTGCTTTCGGTGATGATATTGATATTGGTTGAAGTAATGCCAAGTCTTCGTGCTCTAATAGCAATCTGTTCGGCCGATTCTTCCCCGGAGACGTAAAGTACCTGCTTGTTTTGCTGGGCGATTTTGTCGCAGATTTGCAGGGTAAGTGTGGATTTTCCAATACCTGGTTCGCCGGAAAGTAGCGTGAGGCTTCCCTCGACGATTCCTCCGCCGAGTAGCAGATCAAGTTCACTCATGTTTGTGGCGAGTCGCATTTTTGGTCGAGAAAATTCCGAAAGGGAATGCGGTTTAGTCACCGGCAGCCCACGCTTGATGTTTCCTGCAGGATTCTTCGCGGCGTTTTCCGGTTTTCCTACATTGACGACATCTTCCGCGAAACTATCCCATGACTCACACTCAGGGCACTTCCCGAGCCATTTTGCAGACTCATACTGGCAGCTTTTGCAGATGTAGACGGTACGCAACTTCATAGAAAAATTAGTTATCCTGTAGTATCGAACGGTACACCTCTTCTGTTTTTTTCACCATATCTTTCACCTCGAATTTTTTTCTGACATCTTCCTGATTTTTTTCTGACATTTTTTCACGAAGTTTTGAAGAAGAAAGAATTTTCTCAATTGCTTCTGCTATGGCCTGTGCATCTTTTGGTGGCACGAGTATGCCATTTTTTCCATCTTCTATGATTTCAGGAATACCTCCATTATTTGTTGCGACGATTGGTAATCCAACCATCATGGCCTCCAGCAATACTAATCCAAACGCTTCGTTCAGGCTCGGAAGAACAAATACATCCGATGCGGCAAGAAGGTGGGGGATTTCATGGCGACGTCCGAGTAATATTATGTATTTCTCTAATTGATGCGTTTTGATAAAACTTTCAATCTCTTTTCGCTGCTCCCCCTCTCCAATAATAATGCATTTATAATTGAAATCCTTTTTTGTAAGAATTTCACAGGCTTTTAGGAGGTATATGAGTCCTTTTCTCGGATGGAGTTCTGCGATGGTTGTAATAATTGGAGTTGTCATCTCGGTACCGGCTTTTTTGCTTCGCTCTTCAACTTCAAATATCTGTTCACGATATTTTTCTTTTTCTAATGGCGAGAATGAGAGGAGTTGTGATGCGAACCAGGTCGTATCAATGCCGTTGTGAATGGTCACAATGCGGCTTTTGAGTGATGGATATAATTTTCCTAGTAATTCTTTGTTTTTTTCTGATATGGCGATGATGCCTTTTGTATCTTTTATCAATTTATTCTTGATCCAGCTTTTAAAAGGAGATAGTTCGAAGGGATCGTGTTCGGTAATGATGTATGGAATATTTAGTCTTTGCGCTGCTAGAAGCCCATATCTGCCACTAGCAGGGTTCCAAATGTGAATATGGAGAAGATCGATTTTTTCTTTCTGAATGATTTTTATTAATGCGATATAATTTCGAGGATCATGCTTGTGACTTACGTTTATGCGATGAACGGTTACGGTCATGTCGGCTATTTTTTTGCACCACGGGTCGAGGGAAGTGTCGGCAGGACAGGCTAAAGAGAGTTCACATTGCATTCGATCGTAGAACTTGAAAATCGACAACATGTGGTTTTCGGCTCCACCAAGCTGTTTTGTGTCAGTATAGAGCAATATTTTCGCCTTGCGTCTCTTCATCGTCTCCATCATAGTAGAGAAGTACTTGAAACGGAAGCAGGAAAATGATAGTTTTTCTCCGCTTCAAAAGTGCATTTGAAAATCAGATGGGTCCGTAGCTCAGTCGGTAGAGCAGTTGCCTCTTAAGCAATTGGTCGCGCGTTCGAATCGCGCCGGGCCCACCAGTAGACACGAATGAAATGAGTGTCGGATTGCGATTCCGTTCCCGTTTTTTTACCGTTCCCGTTTTTGTGTTAATCTGTATAATGCGTTTGGTTATCCTCGCCGGGGTGGTGAAATGGCAGACACGAGAGACTTAAAATCTCTTACCCGTAAGGGTGTGTGGGTTCGAGTCCCACCCTCGGCACCACAAAATATCCACGATTTTTTCGAAGAAAGATTAATCATATTTTTCGAAATGAATATCTTCTTTTGCCATACCTACTTTTTCACAGAGCGTAACGGTGTCGGTAACCATATCGCCTACGCCACAAATGTAAACTTGTGTCTGTAATGGTGTCGTTAGGTTTGTTTCGAGCCAATCGGTTACGCGTCCACGAGTGCCAGTCCAGTTATCCTCAGGACGAGATACGGTGATATTGTAGGTGAAATTCGGGTATATCGCATGAATTTTTTCTAATTCTTGTACATAAAAAATATCCTTTTCAAATCGGAAACCCCAAATCAAATGCATCTTTGATGTATTTCCTTTTTCCATTTGATCTTCGATCATGCAACGTAATGGCGTAATTCCCGTTCCCGTTGCAATAAATATGGTGTTCTTTTCTGCTGATTCATGGAATACAAATCTTCCTAATGGTCCCATCATGGTCACATTTGTTCCTTCCGCTACGGTGGTTAACCATGGTGTGGCACGGCCGGTAGGTATGAGCTTGATACAGGTTGTGATGTTGTTTTTTTGGCTCGGAGTGGACATTATCGAATAAGAGCGAAAGAAAATTTTTGGATTTCCGTCTTCAACTTTAATGTTGATAAATTGTCCACTCACGAACATGAACTCCTCCGGATTGATGATTTGAAATTGTAACTCGTATACATTTTCTGTTAAGGGTATTCTTCGTGTTAGTTTTGCGGAAATGGCTTGAATTGGCATAAAATTTTATAATGCTCTGTTATTTTATACTGAATGATCGAAGGATTTGTTCGGCTTCTTTTTGCACCGAAGGATCCTCATTTGAAATAAATGCGGCAGTGATGATATACCCTGTTCGATCTTTTATATAGTATGATTGCATGAACGTAAGCAATGGATCGGTAGCGGTTCTTTTCCCATCGAATTTTGCGAGAAGTATTTTTTCTTTTTTTCCTGCGATAGTTGTATCTACTTCTTCTCTATTTTTTTCGGCGAAATTTTGAAGTACGGTTTTTTGATTTTCCACTACGACTTTCCCATAATCCAGCGAGCTCATATTGTCCCCAAGTATGTTTTTGACTACATTTACATTCGTGACAAATACCTCGTTTTTCCTGTTTGCCTGTAGGACTACTGACACATTAGAGGGAACGTCGCTCGTGAATTCATTTTTTCGTGTAATCTGCCATACTTTCGGAATAGTCATTTGGTAATCGTCGGCCTGAAAGGTCTGTAACGTAGCCGCCTCGGGATTATCGGTACTTGTTGAGGTTGATCCTCCGAAAGAGCATCCGGTTAGCGCAAGAAGGCCAATGAGTAGGACGTTTACTTTTTTCATAGTGAACAGGTGAGATGATGCGTACGTTCTCATTGTAGCTTAAAAATGCTATTAGGTAAAAAATATTTATTTCACCACTACTTTCCTAAAATGTAAATTTCTCGACCCTTGCTTTTTTGTTTCGTATCCGTTACATCCTCTTCGATATATTTCTAACCCCATTTTTTTTATGGCAAAAGTTGATAGCGAAGGTTCGACCCATCTTGATGAGGTAACAGCAAGAGCGGCAAATAGGGTCTCTGGACTCCATGTAGCCGTTGGACATGTAAAAGTTCTTACAGATGGTGATATTGGCGCGTATTGCGATCAGTTCTGTCGAGAAGTCGCCGCGAGAAGATCTATCTCGCAGGGAGTTCAGCATGGTGTTCAATCCGTACTTGATCCGAATTCTGCTCCCAATAAGCAAGATAAATAATAAATAGTTGTTATCTTTATAGATTCCCCGTAAGATGCCGCTATCTATGAAAATTGGCATTTTATCATACTATCATACCAGTAAGCGTGCCGCCCCTGAGGAGTTACGTCTCCTCAAGGAGGCGAGGGCGCTGGGGCACAAGGCGAGAATTGTACGCTCTGTTCAGTGCCAGTTGGTTTTTGATGGGAGAAATCCTACCGTTTTGTTTGAGGGAAAGAAGTTTCCAAAATTTGATGTAATTATTCCTCGCGTCACGCTGTTACGATCGATCGAGTTGCAAACGGCTCTTCTGAAACAGTTCCAATTAATGGGGGTACCTGTGATTAACGGGTTTCGACCTATTAACCGTGCAAAAAATAAGTTGAATACGATGCAAATTCTCAATCACCATGGTCTTGGTATACCTCGGACTATTGTCGTTCGCCGTATGAAGGAGGTGGATTGGGCGGTGAAGTATCTAGGTGGTCTGCCGGTTATTATTAAAACTCCGTTTGGAACGTATGGAAGTGGTGTCGTGATTTCGGAGAGTAAGCGATCGCTCACATCATCTCTTGATGCCATTTGGGGAACGCAAGATATTAGCATTGTTCTTCTTCAGGAATTCATCAAAGAATCGAAAGGTAAAGATATTCGAGTTTTTGTGGTTGGTGGAAGAGTTATCGCGTCGATGATGCGCGCTGCCGTGAGAGGAGAATTTCGTTCCAATATTGAGTTGGGCGGCGCCGGAGAGAGAGTTGAAATTACAAAAGAGGAGGAGGAGCTCGCGCTGCGCGCGACCGAGGCGCTTGGCCTGCATATGGGAGGGGTAGACATCGTCCGCTCCAAGAATGGTCCTCTTGTGCTCGAGGTTAATGGAAACCCCGGTTTCAAGAAGCTTGAAGAAGTGAGTGGCGTGAATGTAGCCAAGGAGATTATCGAATTTCTCGTGAAGAAGGTTTCATAAGATGAAACGCTTCTATAGTGTTATGAGAAAGTCTTATTGTCCCTGTACCTTTTTCATGCTTTTAATGACCTGATCCACTAATCCATATTCGAGTGCCTGTTCTGCTGTCATGAAATTGTCACGGTCGGTATCTTTTTCTATTATTTTGATAGGTTGGCCCGTATGTTTGGCGAGAATGCCATTGAGGCGGTCCTTGGTACGGATAATATGATCGGCATGAATTCGAATATCACTGGCCTGACCTTCGGTTCCACCAAGTGGTTGATGAATCATTACCTCGGAATTTGGCAGCGCGAAGCGCTTTCCTTTGGTACCGCCCGCGAGCATAATTGACCCCATGGATGCCGCGAGACCTACACATACCGTTTGCACATCCGGCCCTATCGATTGCATGGTGTCGTAAATCGCGAGGCCCGCCGTTACGTGACCACCGGGACTTTGAATGTACATGGTAATATCTTTCTTTGGATTTTCCTTTTCCAGATACAAGAGCTGAGCGATGATCATGTTTGCTACTCCATCGTCAATCGCGCTTCCGAGGAAGACGATTCGTTCTTTCAACAAGAGCGAAAAAATATCATAGGCTCGTTCTCCGTCGCTACTTTTTTGGATAACGGTTGGTACGAGCATATTAGTGATTCTCTGAAATTGGTGATCAAGTAACGTCATATATAGAGTGGGGTTAGAGGAGGGTGATGAAAATAATATTTTTCTTCTCCTATTGTATCACCCTTCTTTATTCTTGAAAAAGTATTCTTCCTAATCGTATCAACGTTGCTCCTTCTTCGATGGCAATTTGATAATCATCACTCATTCCCATCGATAATCTAGATAGGGGAGTGCCGAATTGTTTTTCTAATTTATCCCGCTGCATTCGAAGCCCCTTATATATGTAACGACTATTTCCGTTTTTAGATGGAATCACCATAAGTCCTTCGAACTCTATATTCGGAAAGTCTTTTCTTTTTTCAAGTATCTCACGTATCTCGTCCATAGACAGTCCATGTTCCTTGTTTTCATCAGCATTGATCTGGAGTAGGATTTTTTGAGTTTTATTCATTTCCCGTGCGGCTTCGTTGATTTTTCGAACAAGATTCAAGGAATCCACGCTATGTATTAATTCTATTGGATGGGAGAGAAGAAGATGAACTTTGTTCCTCTGGAGATGTCCTATGAAGTGATGACGGATGTTTTTGCTGTCTTTGAGTTCTGGATAGAGTTCTCGAAATTGCTGGACGGTACTCCATCCCAAATTTCGTATCCCATTTTCAATAATAATTTTAATTTTCTTCGCAGAATGACCTTTTACGGCAGCAACTAGGGTGACGTTTTTTGCGATATTTAAGCTTTGGATGTTCATATTTCTTCCCTAGTATACCCTATTTTATCGACTTTAGAAAATGTCCTTGACTCGGCAGACTTCTTTAAATACAATACCCCTGCTCTTGAAGCTTATTTGGCTTTAAGTGCACAGATTTTTTTTCTCGCGTCCTTTAACATTCAGAATGTAGTAGAGAAGCTAGGTAACAAAGTTTTTTTGTTTTTCACAAAAATATAAACTCTGAACTACTTTATTGAAGTTCCGAGTATAAACTAATGTTTATTTGGAGAGTTTGATTCTGGCTCAGGATAAACGCTGGCGGTGTGTCTAATACATGCAAGTCGAACGGTTCGCAAGAACAGTGGCAAACGGGTGAGTAACACGTTGGTACGTGCCCCAAAGTGAGGGATACCCTGTAGAAATACAGGTTAATACCGCATATGATCGCAAGATTAAAGCAGCAATGCGCTTTGGGAACGGCCTGCGTCCTATCAGCTAGTTGGTGAGGTAATAGCTCACCAAGGCTATGACGGGTAACTGGTCTGAGAGGATGATCAGTCACAGGGAAACTGAGACACGGTTCCCACTCCTACGGGAGGCAGCAGTAAGGAATCTTTCGCAATGGGGGAAACCCTGACGAAGCGACACCGCGTGAACGATGA
>CALREA010000021.1 GCA_943355055.1 Candidatus Peribacteria bacterium
CCAACCTCAAGAACCGTACCGGTGTGTTCGACGGTAGAGGTAGATCGAAAGTCCTGAATGTGCCTTTTGAGGGCGTCTAGTACGGAGTCTTGCATAGAGTCGTGGAGTAATGGGTGTAAAAGTGTTTGGTGAATGAATGGGTGTAAAAAATAGCCGCAGCAACGTACGGCAACTTACTGTATCTGAAATTTTCGGGATAATGCCGCTAATCTTCCGGAAACAGAGGCATCATAACGCGCGTCATCGACTTGTAAGATAATACCTCCCTTGATGCTCGGATCAATCTTCATGTGAAGTTGAACTTTCTTTCCAAGAGCTTTTTCGAGACTTGCGATGAGTTTTTCTTTCTCATTACTATCTTCGGAAGCAACCGTTACCGTCACCTCGACGATACCATGCTTTATATTCCACAGCCTCTTCGCATGGCGCATGATAGAGCCAAAAAGCTTCTCTTGTCGGTTCTCTCGTAACAGCGCCCAGAATGACTCACCAAAACGGTCAGCGGCAGCAGGTGCCTTTGAGACGACATTGACGAGAACTTCGGCGTACTGTTTGGCAGTCAACTTCATAGAGTATTATTTTTGAGAAAATTGTTCAGTGGCCTGTAATGCAAGTCGCTTCTGATCTTCAGGAGTGAACTCACGCTCGATGATTTTCTCGGCGGCCTGTACGACCAATCTTCCGAGTTCCTCACTAGCCTCCTTTAACATTTTTTCTTTCTCGCGAGCGATCTGAAGTTTGCTCTGGTCAAAAATAGCCTGAGCCTCACGACGTGAACTCTCAAGAATGCTATTTTTAGCCTCCTCGGCACTTGCAGCGGCAGCCTCGATCATGGCAAGCGATTGAGATTTCGTTTTTTCGATCATTTCGCTGCGCGCTTTCTCGATATCCCTAAGCGTTTCATCAGCAGCCTTGGAGTCGCTGACCGACTTAGCGATCATGTTTTTACGTTGCTCTAGCTTTTCGAGAACAGGACCGTATACATACTTCTTAAGAATAAAAAGCAAAAGAAGAAAGTTTACGAGCTGCGCAATGAGCATGCCGAGGTTAATGCCTAACTTTGAGATGAGTTCCATGAGGAAAAGTAATTAAATCAAAAGGAAAACTGCAAACGGGAACGGGATCTGACACTTCGTGTCTGGGAATCGCAATCGCAATCCGACACCTACGGTGTCTGTTACACAAACTTAATAATAAGAGCGACAACGAGGGCGTAAATAGCAACCGCCTCAGCAAAAGCGATAGCAAGAATCATAGCCGTCTGAATCTTTGGAGCAGCCTCAGGGTTACGTCCGATAGCATTGAGACCGGAAGCACCGATCATACCGATGGCAATTGCCGGGCCGATGGCTCCGATAGCGATAGCGAGGGCTACAAATAAATTTTTATCCATAAAAAAGAGAGATTAAATAATAATTTTATGATGCCGTAATTGCATGTTTTTGCCCTGAGGTATGCGCAACCTCATCATGACCGCCATGACCCGTTGATCCCATTTTGAAGAAGACCAAGGTGAGTAAAGAAAATACCAACGCCTGAACGAGACCAACGAAAAGTTCAAGCCCATAAAAAGGAAATGGTGCGAGATAGGGTGCAAGGAATCCGATAACCGCGAGCAGCACCTCACCCGCGAAAATATTTCCATAAAGACGAAACGAGAATGAAATGATTTTGGAAAATTCAGAAACAAGTTCGAGCAGTCCAACGGCAAATCCAATGGGATCACGGAGTGGATTCACAAAGAATTTACCCCAGTATCCGCCAAATTTCAAATTCATCATACCATATACCTGAGTCATGACGACCGAGATAAAGGCTATGGCAAGCGTCATATTTACATCTGAAAATGTTGATCGCAACAGCGGAACGAGAATTTTGTGGCCTTCTTCAACTTCCCATACGCCAATCGGTCCGACTCCCGGAAATATTCCAAACCAGTTTGAAACAACGATAAAGAGAAATATCGTAGCACAAATGCCAAAGAACTGTTTTGTCTGTCTGACATCCTGTGTTACGGAATGGAAGAAATCATATAATCCTTCAATAATCATTTCAACAAGATTTTGGAGACTGCTCGGAACATCATTCTTCATATAATTCCTGGAAAATCTCCACGCGACAACACACAAGAACAACACCGAGATCCATGACATCAATAACGTATTTCGAATTTCGAAACCTCCAACATGTCCAACCGTTTCAGAGTAGATAGTTGGTGGCAGAAACGAGCTGGCAGCAGCCGGCGAGTTTCCTGTACCCGCTCCCGCTTCTGCTCCCGTTCCCGTGACCTTAATGTTTTCTACTACTTTTGACATGCTATATCGAGTTAATTTCTTTGGTGATAATGCTGATTTTTCGGTAGGCGGCTATAGAGGTGAGGATGAAGGCGATGACGATTCCGATGAGGATAAATAATGGTGATGTTCCGAATTTTTTATCTGCGTATGCTCCTCCTACTCCCAGTATAACGATCGGTATGACGATGATGTATCCAAGCTCCCATGCTATGTCGAGCGCTAACCACATTGCTGACTTTTCTCTTTTCGTCTCTTTTTTATCCATTCGTACAAATTAAGATGAAGATCTGCCGGTCATGTCTTGTACGCGCGTGTGGTGTTTTCGGAGAGCATGGAGTCGAGCGCTTTCTTTGGCCACAATTGCCATTGCTTGAATATACTCTTCATCACTTTCTTTCTTGAGTTCTGCTAATTTCTTGGCGTCTGCGAGGGCTTTTTCAACTTGTTCCATGACCATTTCGTCGGCTCTTTCTGCATGTGCTGATAATACGGTAATTCCCATGCTATCAACCTTTACTACGCCGTGGCTGACAGAAACGTAATGGGTTTCTTCGGTTGTTTTGAGCTGAATAACGCCGTGAGAAAGGGCAGTAATGAGAGGGATGTGATGTGGTAAAACCGTAATTTCTCCATCAACCGTAGGAATAGTTGCCGATTCGACCTCCTGCTGGAAGACGATTTTTTCCGGTGTGACGAGATAAAAAGGAATTTTCATAGGGATTTTCGAAGAAAAATTTCTCTAGATACTTATATACAATCAAATATTTACGCCTTCATAACATCATCGATACCACCCTTCATATAAAAGGCGTTTTCATTCTTGTCATCATGTTTACCATCCAAAATTTCCTGGAATCCACGGATAGTTTCCTTCAAAGGAACGTACTGACCGGGAATACCGGTAAATGTTTCAGCAACGAAGAACGGCTGTGAAAGGAACTTCTGCACCTTACGTGCACGAGATACCGTCTGCTTATCTTCTTCACTTAATTCTTCCATACCCAAAATATTTATTATATCCTGAAGGTCCTTATAGCGCTGTAACACGCGCTGAACGCCAAGGGCAACAGCATAATGTTCATCACCAACGATCTTTGGATCCAACAAATTGGACGAAGAATCAAGTGGATCAACCGCCGGATAAATACCAAGCTCAGCAAGTTGACGAGTCAAAACCACCGTAGAATCCAAGTGTGAGAATGTCGTAGCAGGAGCCGGATCAGTAAGATCATCAGCCGGTACGTACACCGCCTGAACGGAAGTAATAGAACCCTTATCAGTAGAAGTAATACGTTCCTGAAGTTCACCCATCTCATTTGCGAGCGTTGGCTGGTAACCTACAGCGGACGGAATACGTCCGAGTAATGCCGACAACTCAGAACCCGCCTGTGAGAAACGGAAGACGTTATCCACGAAGAACAACACATCCTGATGTTCCTCATCACGGAAATACTCAGCGATCGTAACTCCCGTAAGAGCTACGCGGAGACGAACTCCAGGTGGCTCATTCATTTGTCCGAACACTAAGCAAGTTTTGTCCAAAACTCCGGAATCTCTCATTTCTCCATAAAGATCATTTCCTTCACGTGTTCGTTCTCCAACACCGGCAAACACAGAATAACCTCCGTGCGCGGTAGCAATATTATGAATCAACTCCGTAACGATAACCGTCTTTCCCACACCCGCTCCACCGAAGAGACCAACCTTTCCTCCCTTCATGAAGGGACAAATCAAGTCGATAACTTTAATTCCTGTTTCAAAAATCTCCGTCTTTGTAGACTGATCGACGAACTTCGGAGCAGGTCGGTGAATAGAATATGTTTTTTTGGTTCCAATCTCTTTTTTTACTCCATCGATAGGTAATCCCAATACGTTTACCATTCTTCCAAGCATCTCTTTTCCTACCGGTACGTGAATCGTCTGACCTGTTTTGGTAACTTCTGTTCCACGCTGAAGACCATCCGTAATTCCCATGGCAACCGCTCGGACATTACCCGAACCGATGTGCGATTGAACCTCCAGGGTTATTTTCTTCGAATCAATCATCAACTCCAGAGCCTCGTAAATACCAGGAAGATCGCCATCAAAATGACAGTCAACGACCGGACCGATGACTTGCGTGACACGACCGGATGCAGAAACAGTTGCATTGGACATAAAAATCAGGAAATGAAATATGCGTTATTAGTTCCGAAAGATAGTAGAAATGTTGCAAGAAAAAAGCAAGGGTAAATTTTTCATTTTGTGAAGGACGCTTTTCTTCAGTGAAACCCCTCGCTAACCAACAGCAAAGCCGATTTGCCACAAAATTATAAAATGTGGTATAATTACAGTATGTCCAGTAGCAGCCCACACAATCCGAGATCCACGGCAGGCGACGATGTAAATAGCAACGGTCAGCCTGAAAATTGGGCTACCACGTCGGGCGTTTATGATTCAGCGGGAAATTTGATAGAAGACACAGCTCCGGATTCCGATATCGAGCAACAAGAATATGAGACCCCAAGGGATCACATCAAGGTAAAAGATAGGGAGCTCAAGCCATTCGACACGTTGATGCTCGATGATGCGCAAAAAGAAAAAATACTACAAGGTTTGATCATGAATGTCAGACGGCGGGCGGGAGAGGTGAAAGCTTCTCTGAAGAGTATTATGAACGATCTCATGGGAGAGGTGATGCGTGATCACCACCTGCTTCGTGAAGAATTCATCGAACTGCTTGAGAAAAATGGAGTGGGTGACGGGACGGATTCGAGCAGGCTTATAGCAAATCTTCTCGAAGGATTTTTTTTAGGATTGCAGGAACGGAGAGATGCTAGGATGAGGTCAAAGGGAGGGGCGGAATTGCCGCTTCCAGAAGAGGTGGATCAGGCTAAGCTGGATATGATACGACATGAATTTCGTGATTTTATCTCAGTGTACGGAACGAAAAAAGAAGAGAAGAAAGTATACATGGCTATGGAAAAATTGGAGGAAAAATATCCGAACATAAACGTGATTGACTGCATTAAGAGCGATCAAGATATCATGAGAGACCTCACGGAAAGAATCGTAAGGGAGACCATAGCGATGAGCAGTGAAAATTTTAAAAAATACTTCAAGGAGGACCGCAATATCTTGGATTTTCTCTTTGCGAGAGTATTAGGAAAGCAGGGGGATGCGATTCTAACATTAGAAGGCCCGCGCAAGCAATTCATCATGTATTTGGAAAGCATAGGATTCCGTCTGGAAAATCTGGATAGGCTGTTAGCGAAGCAGCCGGAATTCAAGGCGCGAGAAGAAGTTCAGAAGGCGAGGAGACAGCAGCGAATGAAGATGCAGGCTGCCACCGGAGAACCGGTATTTGGTCTTAGCGGTGGAAATAGTTTTCATAGTTGGTTTGCTAAGCATTTCATCAAGGACATCAGGGATCAGAGAGTTCCGCAATTCAGAATGGATCTTGCAGAGACGAGAATCGTCAATATGGGCACCATGAGTCGTATTATCGTCCCGAAAGCTGAGATGAGGGATCCGATCCGTATGCTCGTAAAAGAGGCAAAAGGCAGAGATGGTGAGAGTGAGCTGTACGAACGACTCGAGCTGGACGATCTGCCCGTATCGGAAGCGAGGGCGATGATCAACAGGGAAATTGATGGAGGAAAGAGAACGATCGACAAGATTACTCGAGAAGTGTTGCACTTTGTTCCCGATTCGGAACCTGAGAAAAAAATGGCCGTACTCATCCCCACGATTCGGGATGAACGGGAGCTGAAAAACCTCCTCGAGTGGTGCGATAGTCCATCGTCATTTTTGGACGATAATCCGGAAGCACGTGATTGGATAGCGGAAACATATGGCTTGCGAGAGTATGCGACGGGTTATAAGGATTTACATGAGGCGGTAGAGAGAATCGTAGGGCATCAGGCGCGAATAATGCTCGAGTTTTGGTACAAATCGCACGACGTTTTACCGGGAGGAGATAGGGAAAGGCTCAATGAAAAAACAAGGCTCTACGATAAGAAATTCAGGAAGAGATTCGGGATAATTTCGGAAGAGATCAAGCGCGTGAAGTTGCGATGGAGGATCCTGCGTGAGGTTACGGAGTCTGGTGAGCCGGTAATGCGTGACTTCACTATTCCTTTCAGTGAACCGACCGAGGTAGTAAAAGTACCGTCGTACGAGTACGAAAAGGTGAATGATGGCGAAAATGATAATGGCGAGGATATGCGGATAAAAGAAATGGATGGAGCATATTATCGTCCTGAAGAAATAGAAGAGGTTGATGCGCTGTATCAGGTGAATCTTCACTACAAAGGAGAAATGGTAACGGTGTATTTTTTTAGTCCTGATTTTGAAAGTACCGGGATGCTCTGGAACTGTAAACCTTTCGAATCCAGAATGATATCACAGCTTCGTCAGGGCGAGAGAGAACCAACGGACGGAACGCGTACCTGTGTAGCCGTAGAGAGAAGTGAGGGTAGGCAGATGAGAATGGCTAAAGAGTTCCTCTTTGGTCATTTTGGTGGAACAACCGTGAAGGTAGAGGACCCGAAAAGCGGACGTTTGAAAAAGAAGGATCGGCCGTCCGTTACAGCGGTATTATCGGCACACCACCGAGCAGGACAGCTTGGCGCCAAACATCATATGCATACGGAAGACGGCAGAATGGTAACTGAAACAGTGGAGACGCAGCTCTATACGATTAGGGACTTGTGTATCGGATGGCTAAGCCAAAAAACAGTCATGTCGCACAATGTGTATGATGCCGATCGCTCCCTCGGACTCTTCCAAGATGTGCTTTATCCAAGCGTCATCTATCCGGCAATGAGAGACTTCAATAACAGAATTCCGAGTTACAAGCCTCATTAGACACGCGTAGCGTGTCGGATTGCGATCCCCAGACACTGAAGGTGTCGGCACCTCAGCAGAGGCGTCCCTTGGGGGATCCCGATTCCGTTTTATCTCTTAAGCAACCCCAACAACTCCTCCACCCCCATCGTCTCCTGTTTCTTCGTAGCATAATCACGGACGGCAACGGTCTTATCGGCTGTTTCTTTTTCACCGATAACGACCATGTATGGTACACGAGTGTGCTCGGCATTTCTGATTTTTTTGCCGAGAGTTTCCGCCGCGGAATCGATCTCCACTCGGCATCCCTCCGCACGCAATTTCTCAAAAACCTCCATCGCGTACGGCAAGAATTGATCACTTACCGGCAGAATTCGTACCTGAATCGGTGCGAGCCATGCGGGAAAAGCCCCGGCAAAATGTTCAATAATAATGCCCATAAATCGCTCAAGTGAGCCAAAAATAGCCACATGCAACACGGCGGGTCGCTGCCGTTTCCCGTCTTCCCCGGTATACTCAAGATCAAAATTCTCAGGCTGCGTGAAATCAAGCTGAACCGTCGTTAACTGCCACTCACGGCCCAGCGCATCTTCAACCATGATATCGATTTTTGGTCCGTAGAAAGCCGCTTCTCCTTCACCGATGAAGTACTCCGCACCCCATCGCTGCACGCCCTCTACGAGATTTTTCTCCGCAAGTTGCCACAACGCATCATCACCGAAATATTTTTCCGGCTTCTTCGGATCGCGCACACTTACGCGCGCACGGAAATTTTTGAAATCAAATTTTTCATACACCACACGAGTCAAACCCAAGATCATATCAATTTCAGAACCGATCTGATCATGTCGCACGAAGTGATGCGTGTCATCCTGCGTGACAGCGCGCACTCGGAACAGTCCATTCACCTCACCGCTTTTTTCATTACGATACACCGTCGTATTTTCCGCATAGCGAAGCGGTAATTCACGATAGGAATGTGCTTCCGCTTTGAACAATTCAAAATGATGAGGGCAGTTCATCGCCTTCATCACGAGAGCATCGCCACCTTCTTCCGTCTCCATAATTGGCATCATCGCATCATACTTTCCCAAATGTCCGCTCGTTACATACAGGGCATCTTTCGCAATATGCGGAATGCACACAAACGAGTATCCGCGCTTTTCTTTTTCTTTCGTAATGAAGTCTTCTAATAATTTTTTCAAACGAGCGCCCTTCGGAAGGAACAACGGCAAGCCCGCACCAACAAGCGGACTAAACGCAAAGAGTCCCAACTGCTTCCCGAGAATTTTATGATCACGTTTCTTCGCTTCTTCAATTCTCGCGAGGTATTCTTTCAACTCCGCTTCCGTCTCGAAACAAACACCGTAGATGCGTTGCATGGATGGATTTTCGCTATCGCCTTTCCAATACGCTGAAGCGATACTTGTCAGCTGAAACGCCCCAACTTTCCCCGTCGTCTCCGTATGATTTCCCCGACACAGATCCACAAACTTCACATCGCCTTTTTGGTCCACATTCTCATAAAAACTCACCCCCGTCTCACCCTTCTCCGCGAGGTCATCTACCAACTCAATCTTAAAAGGCTGTTCTCCGCCCTTCATCTCCTTCAAAAACTCCTTCGCCTCCGCAATAGTTTTCTCCTGTCGCACAAACGTCTGACCCTGCTTCCCAATATGTTCCATTTTTTTCTGAAGATCCTTCATGTCCTCCGGAGTCAACGTGCGAGGAAGCTGAAAATCATAATAAAACCCATTCTCAATCACCGGCCCAACCCCCAACTTCGCATCCGGAAAAACCATCAGCACCGCCTGCGCCAACATATGCGCGCATGAATGTCTCATGCCATACAATGGGTCTGTCTCTGCCGGTTTTGATGATCGTGGGGGCATAGGTATGTGAAAGTGATAAAGTTTTATATGGTATTTAATTTTGTTCCCAACATTCGACGCATCTCAGTTTCCACTTCATCCTCAGCAGCGCTATCGTCAGGAAAAAGCACCTCCTCGCTCATACCAACTCGTCCATCGAAATCACGGTTCGGAAACAAACGACCTGCGCCGAGCGGAGGTGCATCATCTTGAATATCTGGTAAATTCTTAGGAGCTTTCGACATATTTTGTATGATTAATAGGCACAAGCACTATACGTAAACTCATTTAGTATTACAAGTTTTAAGATATAAAGGATGAAATAAGCATGAGCGATAATGTCAGCATATATTTTAAAAATAAATGGCTTGCATATGCCAAAAAACGATAGAATTTGAGAGGGCGCCCTCCCTCAGCTTCAGGGAAAGATTAAGTCATTATTCTTGATAAAATCAAATGTGTATTTTCAGTTGGGCAAATTTTTCCCGAATAGCAAAAAGACCTCCTGCATAATGTGTGGTGTATAAGCTACTACTGAAGGCCTTTACGGAAACATCATATCAAAATTGCCCCTCATAGTCAACCGTGTGCTACACTATTCTCAATGAAGCTCTCCCATCTCCACCTCGAACATTTCCGTAACTATACCAAGCTCGATTTTGCCTTTCCTGATGAGCCAATCGTCGTCTTATCCGGCGAAAATGCGCAGGGGAAGACGAGCTTCCTCGAGGCGCTCTATCTGCTTGCGATTACGAAATCATTCCGCACAGGCGATCATGAGTTTTTGAAGCAGTTCGATAAGGATTATTTTCGGATTGAGGCGAAAGGAATGGGGGATGACGAGCCACTTCACCTGGAGATGTGTGAAATTCACACGCCGCATCAGCGTGTTCTCAAAAAGAACGGCACCAAAATCTCAGCCCCCAAGTTTCTCGGCCATCTGAAGGTCGTCCTCTTTCGGCCCGAAGATCTTCTTATTCTCACTGGTGAGCCTGCTCTTCGGCGCAAGTACCTCAACACGATCCTGATTCAGACCGTTCCAGGATATATGAAACAGCTTCAGACCTACCAAAAGCTTCTCACGCAACGCAACGCCCTCCTGCTTCAGATAAAGCTGGGATCTGCGCAAGTCTCCTCGTTGGACATCTGGGATCCGCCACTTGCCGAAGCTGGATCAGCTTTGATGACTAGTCGGATGGAGTTGGTTGATTTTTTGAGGAATCAGCTTTGTGGTCAGGCGGGAGCGGAACGATACGAGGTTGACTATTGGAGCTTTTTAAATTCTGGCATTGGGTCGACCAAGAGCAAAGGATCAGATAGAAAATATGTCAATGACAGCCAGCTTCGCTGCCCTCAAGGGACAAGTCTCCCCCAAGGGAAACTCTTGCTAGAGCTGCTGACCCGCCCCCAAGGGACAAGTCTGCTGACCCGTGCACGTGCACAAGAGATATTTCTCCAGGCTCTCATAGCCGCCCGTCCCCGCGACACTCGCTCCACTCACACCTCTGTCGGTCCCCACCGTGACGATCTAAAGCTAAAAATCCGCGGCTACCCTCTCGAACTGACTGCCTCCCGTGGCGAGCTCCGATCGGCCCTGATGTCCCTCAAGCAGGCCGAGATCGCCTGGTTCAGCCACAAAACCGGCACCCATCCAATCATCCTCCTCGACGATATCTTCTCCGAACTGGACTCTCAGCGTAAAAACGACATTTTCGACCTTCTTCCACCCAAAACTCAGATCATTATGACCGTTGCCGATGGCAACCCTCTCCCTACCTCCCCAAAGCTGCGCTCAGCCTCAACCGTCAGAAAGGTTCATGAGGGGCAAATACAGTAAATGGTAACGTTTATATTGACAAAAAACAGTATAACGGTAAAATTCACACCTTAGCAACGTAACACATTCATTCTATGTCTTAAAATACACAGAATTCTCAGAATATTCAGACACCGGTGGCACAGCCTCAGGAAACGGTCGAAATGACAGCTCCGAAATTTCTCACAAGTGAACGAACCCAAGCACTCGACGCGCAGCATCAACCGGAGCAAATCGCTATGGGAAAATATTTCATTCCCGGAGGATTGGGACACGCGGAGAGCGAAGAAATAGCGGCTCGCGTTCTGATGTGCTGCCGCGAAGAAGGAAAATTTGTTGCGCCGTCATACAGGACGATTACCAGAAAAATAGCTCAGGAATTCGAGGAGCAGGTCGCGGTAATGGAGGCGAGAAGCGCGCATTTTGAAGCCATAGATCGTATAAATCAGCAACAGTCAATCAGAGGAAGAATCGCGAAAAATCTACCAACATTGGCAAAAATTCTTGGAATTCCGGCGTTTGAGGCGGTTCAGATTCCGGAATTACCTGACGAGCAGCAGACGGTGAGCCGGCACGTGTTTAGCCCGATTATCGTCTCCCTCACATTCGGTGGAAGAAATATCCTACCCTATGAATTAAAACTCATGATCGACAAAGGCTACCTGATTGAGACGGTGGTCGGAGAAGACGTCTACTACGAGCCGACCGCAGCTTTGATTAGCAAGTTACTCCAGGAGCAGGAAAAACGAATAGCAAGGAGCTAGCGACGCAAAAATTTGGTAAAAATAAGAAAATATGCTATAATAACAACATGGGAATATTGTCATGGTTTGGGATTCAAGGAAAAGAAAGGATTAAAGATGCTACTTTCTTCCAGGAAACCGGAAGGTCGATGGACGATAGAGCCGCAGCGGTTATTCAAGACGGAGTAAGGGGAAGGGTAAAACATGTAGCTGGCGAAAATGAACACGACCTCAAGAAAAGTTCGAGTGATATTGAGAAATATTTTGATAAACTCCTAAAACGGCATATAGAAGGGAAGTCAGGAGATGTTTCAGGGTACGGGGAATTACTTCAATACGCGATTGAAAATGGAAAATCAACTCCAGAGAAACGACTCTATTACTTTGTCGCAGGAGTTGCGGAAGGTCTGATAAGTATGAAGCAAGTAGCAAGTTTTGCTGGTTACATCAACAAGGGCCCATGGCTAGAGTTTTTTTTGGACAGCACTACCATAAAACCGCTTAATAATAATACAAATCAGGAGCTGCCTCGTCGTTTCACGCAGGGCGAATTTTATATGATGTATCGCTTTTTCCAACAGAATCCACAAAATGTACATGATTTCTTATTTCAAAAAGTCCATGTGCATCCAGCGGTGAAAACAAGAGCATTAAAATCCTTACGTTCTATCCATGTTATGAGCGAGCAGGAGCGAAAGGAGCTTGAGGCCATTGCGAACACGAGAGGAAAGACTCTTTTTGGCAAATAATACTCTCATAGTACGAGAGCTGGAGTCAGGGGGGGAGGTGATTCATCCCCACACCTCTATCCGATTTGCTGTCTTTTTGCTGTACATTCGGATACAGGCGCATGGCGAGAGTCACCTCATTTCGCCTGTCAGGGCGTATTGCAGCTTTGGGCCAGCACCCGCACAACTGGAGCACGCAGCTTCACCTTGGCTTCCGAGGCACTTTTGTGGTATAATGAACAGATAAACCAAACCTAAATTCATGAACTCCCAAATCACACAAATCATCGGATCGATCCTCCTGGCGGGTGTGCCGGCGGCGGTGTGGGGTTATATTTTTTACGTAAAAAACCCATATAGGCGCAGTGTAATCTTCTACGCGTTTTTTCTCGGAGCGACAGCGGTATTTCCGATTTTATTTTATAAATATCTCTGGCAGTTTTTCCCATGGATCAATGCGTTTCGCTACACGCAGCCATTCACCTCGAACATGATCGGACCAATGGGCCTCGTGGCAATTCCGCTCAGCGTGATTCTCACTTTTTCTATCGTCGGAGTGATCGAGGAGTTTATGAAACATATCGCCGTGCGAGCTATGGGACAGCACGAATTTCATGATATAGATGACGTTATTGAGCTATCGATTCTTTGTGCTCTCGGCTTCTCATTCACAGAAAACATCATGTACTTTCATAACATTTGGGTGCATCAGGGGCCGCAAAATCTCATGCTGCCATTTGTATTTCGCTCGATTTTCTCGACGTTCGTGCACGTTCTCTTCTCAGGGATGATGGGGTATTACTACGGTATTTCTTACTTCTCCACACCGATTCTTCGTCAGCAGAAAAAAATCATCTGGCCTAAGATGATGGAGAAAATTTTCGGGGTGGATGATGAGAAAATTTATTCCGTCCAAAACCTCGTACAGGGCTTCCTGATCGCCGCGACGCTTCACGCTATTTTCAATGTCTTCCTCGAAATGGAGTGGACCTTCCTCCTCGTGCCATTTCTCGTTATCGGCTACATCTACCTGACCTATCTCTTCGAAAAGAAAGAAAACCACAAGAAGTTCGGATACCTCACCACAGGAGCCGATCGCGCTGAACTATCCGGCCCAACCGGGGAGACGGTAGACGCGATTATTGGATAAAAAATAAGATTATATTGACAAAATTGAAGAAAAGGGGGTTAAATATAACCTTATCATTTGATTTTTTCATCTATGACTACCAATGAAACTCCTTCAGATCGTAAAAACAAGAGAACTCTTGAAGCGGCCAGTACGATTTCAAGGGTTTGTGAAAACCAGGATATTCCGGCAGCTGAAATAGGAAATCTCGTACGACATTTTAGAACACTCCTCGGAGTGGAAGATGGCCTTCCGGTTGATACGAAGTTATGGAAGCTAGGTGAATTGGCTTTCGATCGTGATATGATCGCTGATGATTGGGTATATGCGCATAAAATAAATTCAAATTTCAGCAGCGAGAGAGCCGGTCTTATTACCGAAGCACTCGGATATGCTGTAGGAAATATACCTGAAAAAAACAGCCCTCAAGCCAAGGCGGCATACGAGGATATGCGCAGGATACTCGAGCGTTTTGATAGTAGGACTTTGAGCAATGTGATACGTATATATAAAATTGTTGGACCGGCGATGAAAATTTTGCCGGATGTAATATGTAGTAATAATGAACTCTGCCAGGCCTTTATTCAGGAAATTGAAAGTAGGGATGACCTAAAAGATGAAGACAATGTACTTCAAGTGGCATTATCATTCGCGCGCAAGCACGACAAGAGGGATATTGCGGAGAGTGCTTTGAAAAAGTTTGATTTCGCCGAAAGTAAGAAATTTGTTATGCGAAACTTCGATTGGATAATGGAAGGTGCGAGCGATTCTTTTATTATTAAGGCAATATGGGGCATAGATGAAATCCGAAATGATCAGACAAAAATGGACAGACTGTTGAGGGTATTGGCTCAAAGCAAGGGACTGGGATGCCTGTTATCAGGAAGGAGCAAAAGCGAATTTACGCGTGATATTGTAGAGTGGGCACTATCAAACGTATCTCTTGTGAAGTATGATGATGACATCACATTTTTTGCGTATGTTGGAACGGATGAACAATTTCCCAAATTGCTGGGCGAACTTGAAAAGAGAAAGTCTTGGAGGAATATTGCATACATCAGAACACGTTGTCATGGTAGTGAAAAAAGACATCAGGCTGCGGAAGTTTTGGATCGTAATGTTAATATTATTCCTGTTTCGGTCGATATAACTCCTGCCCTGTATGAAATTGACCCTGATAGTGAATGTGGACCAAGTGTATTTGCGCTTATTGGAACTATAGGTCTCGATGAACGGGCAAGGTTACGGGCGGTTGAAAGAATCGCCAATGAGGGCAATATAAAAGGTAGCGTTGCATGGAGAATTTTGGCAGAAATAATGAAAGGACATCCGCGCTATAGAAATGCGACCGTTGAAGCAGCGGCAAGAGAGGCCCTGAAAGGGATGAACGCTTTACAGCTGGTAGAGGGGTAGTCAAAATAATCTCACTCTTGACCCTTGAACTCCTGCCAAAAGCATGCTACGCTGCACGGTACCATGACAAACGACAAAATTATTGTAAAAGGGGCTCGAATTCACAACCTAAAGAATGTGAATGTGGAGATTCCGAGGAATCAGCTGACGGTGATGACGGGACTTTCCGGCAGCGGAAAGAGCTCCCTCGCCTTCGACACCATCTACGCCGAGGGCCAGAGACGATACGTAGAGTCACTCTCGACCTATGCGCGTCAGTTCCTCCAGCTCATGGAGAAGCCGGATGTAGACTCGATTGAGGGCCTCTCGCCAGCGATCTCCATCGACCAAAAGACAGCTCCCCGCAACCCGCGCTCGACCGTAGGAACCGTGACGGAAATTTATGATTATCTGAGACTTCTTTTTGCGAAAATCGGTCATCCTCATTGCCCGGAGTGTGGAAAGTCTATTTCAAGACAATCAACATCGCAAATTGTGGAAACCGTCGCGGCAATGCCGGAGGGGAAGAAAATTCTCATCCTCTCGCCGGCTGTGAGAGATAGAAAAGGCCGCCATGAAAAGGCCATAGAAAAAATCAAGAAAGATGGATTCGTCCGCGTAAGAGTAGACGGAGAAGTGATGAACGTCCTCGAAATTCCTCAACTGGATGAGACTAAAAAGCATTCTATTGATGTGGTTGTTGACCGTCTCGTGATTAAAAACTTTGGCAGAACCGTAGAAAAACTGTCGACCGGGGAAGAAATTGAAGTTCCAAATTCAGACCGATCCCGTCTCGCCGATTCCGTAGAAATCGCCCTCAAGCATGGCGAAGGAATTATGATTATTCAGGATAATGATACAAAAAAAGAGGAAATTTTTTCAGAAAGATTTGCCTGTCCGGATTGCAATATTTCTATACCTGAAATTTCTCCACGATTCTTTTCGTTCAACTCGCCACACGGTGCCTGCCCCAACTGTCACGGACTGGGTACAAAGTTGGAGATCGACCCTGCACTTGTGTTGCCAAGCAAGGATTTAACACTTGCAGAAGGCGCGATCATGCCATGGTCGGCGACAACTTCTCATCTGACCTGGTACAATCGGATCCTCGAGGCGGTGGCAAAAACGTACAAATTTTCCATGAACACCTCGGTGAAAAATCTCTCGGAAGAGGTGATGAAATTGGTATTTTATGGAACAGGAGACAAGAAATATACGATTAATATCGGCTCCAGCAGGCCAACAGAAGGGGATGACGACGAAACTCCGACACTCTCGGCCGGATTTCGCGGGGAGTATACGACAACCTTCGAGGGGGTAATTCCAAATCTCGAACGTCGCTATCTGGAGACCGATTCCGACTATGTCAGGAAGAAAATAGAGACCTTTATGCGCATACTCGACTGTCCGAATTGTCACGGGAAACGTCTGCGCCCCGAGGTTCTCGCGGTGAAAGTGGGTGATTTGTCGATTATAGACGTGACGGAATTTTCCGTAGCAAAAGCAAAAGCATTTTTTGGCGGACTCAAGCTCACAGAAAGCGAAAAACATATTGGGAAGATGATATTTCAGGAGGTGAATTCACGACTGCAGTTTCTCACGGACGTTGGTCTTTCGTATTTGACGTTGAATCGCGCCGCGAACACACTTTCCGGAGGTGAGGCACAGCGAATTCGTCTTGCCACACAAATCGGCTCACGATTGTCAGGAGTAGTTTATGTCCTGGATGAGCCATCTATTGGACTTCATCAAAATGATAATGAAAAATTAATCAAGACACTCGTTCATTTGAAAGAACTCGGAAACACGGTCATCGTCGTCGAACATGACAGCGATATGATGCTCCGGGCGGATTATTTATTGGATATCGGACCGGGCGCCGGCAAACATGGTGGACAAGTTGTCGCGCAGGGAACACCTCAGGAAGTAATGGACAATCCGAACTCACTTACGGGGAGATATCTCTCCGGAAAAGAGAGCATCAAGATGCCAAAAGTACGCAGAAAGGGAAATGGGAAACATCTGGCGATCATCGGCGCGAAGGAGCATAATCTCAAAACCGTTACGGCTAAATTTCCACTTGGTGTACTCATCGGCGTTACAGGTGTTTCCGGTAGCGGCAAGTCAACACTCATCAATGATATTTTGGTGAAAAAAATCTCTCAGGAATTGTATGGAAGTCACGAGCAGCCGGGTCGACACGAGCGTATAGAGGGAATCGAACACATCGACAAAATTATCAATATCGATCAGTCTCCGATTGGTCGTACACCACGAAGTAATCCGGCAACCTATACCGGGGTCTTCACGGACATCCGCGAAATATTCGCTCAAACAAGCGATTCTCGCATGCGTGGTTACAAGAGTGGACGATTCTCCTTCAATGTAAAGGGAGGTCGCTGTGAGGCATGCGCCGGTGATGGTATCAAAAAAATTGAGATGCACTTTCTCCCGGATGTGTATGTGCCTTGCGAAGAATGTAAGGGTCGACGATATAACAACGAAGCTCTCGAAATCCGTTACCGTGGAAAAAATATTGCCGACGTTCTCGATATGACGACGGAGGAAGCTCTCGAATTCTTCCAGGCGGTACCATCTATCAAAACGAAAATGCAGACTCTTGTAGATGTCGGTCTCAACTACCTGCACCTCGGTCAGTCGGCAACCACGCTCTCCGGCGGCGAAGCCCAGCGTATCAAACTCGCGACAGAACTCTCTCGTCGCTCCACCGGCCGTACCCTCTACGTCCTCGACGAACCTACCACCGGTCTACACTTCGACGACGTCCGACGCCTCCTCGAGGTGCTCCAGCGTCTCGTAGAAAAAGGCAACACCGTCCTCATCATCGAACACAACCTCGACGTCATCAAATGCTGCGACCACCTGCTCGACATGGGCCCGGAAGGCGGTGACGGCGGCGGCGAACTCGTCGCCCAAGGCACCCCCGAAGACATCATCAAATCCAAAACCTCCCTCACAGGCAAGTGGCTGAAGAAGATTATGTAATTGTTTTTATGCCATACGATCTCAATATTCAAACCGATGTGAGGGGGGATGATCTTCATCCGAGCGAGAGGGGAGATAATCACAGACTATCTCGGACGAGCGAGGCGCATGGAATGTTTTGGACAAATGAGCGAATTGTATTTGGGAATAGAGTCAGGGGCAGTACAACAGGCATCTTCGACACCAACACGGGCCTCATGAGCTTGACTAACGTACAGCGATTGATGGATCGGGCTTTTGAGGGACTGACTGGCCACCGCGACGTGGCTCAGTCTTCAGCCACGCCTCACACCAGTCATCCATCGGTTTTATTTGAACTCGAGCGGCTTTTTGTCCGTCCGGTGAGTCAAATTGACCTGATCTCCGTAATCGATAGCGCAACTAGTATGCCGTTGGAATGTGAGATTGTAGCTACATTACGAGAGAAGCTTGCACGAATAAGAGCAGAATATGGCGAATCAGTCATCAGGAGCCAGATGAACAAGCCAGTTGTTGAGGCTGATTATCAGGAAGTGAAGCCCATGCGACTTCCTGCAGAGACGATGATGGGCCGATATGGCGCCCATCTGTACCGCGAACTTCAGGGAACCTTTGGAAAAAAACAGCCGCCCATGCTTTATTTTCCACCAACGTAATACGGTGTAATAGTTCGAATAATGAAGCTACGCATCCTGGACGTCCAGGATGGTATTTGTGGTTGACCGTAAATACAGATTAAAAGATAGAAACAAAATAACACAATAGTCAAAGTGACAAGTTATGAAAAAGTTTTGCACAATGGTTGAACAAATTGAATATCATTAGATGTAATTAAATATCATAAGATTGTATTAGATATGGCTAACGATAAACAAATAAGCTCAAACTCGAAAATACAATAACTGTAATAAGATTTAAACAAATTAAGAAAAGTATAGAAAAAGATTGTAAACGATAAATAACTTTGCTAAAGTTGGCGCAGCAAGGTAGAAGTTTAAATAGATTACATTAAATTACGTTTAATAAGGTTTAGTTAAAGTTCAAGTTACCCGAATCGATAGAGAGACAACGTAGACTTTAACAAAGCGTAAAAGAATATAAAAAAGTATAGCAGAACAGTCTAAAGTGTAAAAAAGTGTAGAGAAGTTGACATATCGTATGGTATGCTAGGGATCCATGAATGAAAAATTCTACACCCCGAAGCAAGTCGCCGAGATTCTCCAGGTCCATCAATACACCGTATTGAAGTGGATCAGGGAAGGAAAGTTGCGCGCACTCAAGTTTGGCCGGGTCTACCGAACAACCGAGAGTGAAATAAACGCCTTCCTCGGACAGACGGCCCACGACTCGGCGCAGGACGTAATACGCTCCTCGTCGGCAGGCCAGGCAGGTACCGTGACGCTCAATCAAGTCACGCTCCCGATCCCGGCACACTTCCCGGCATTCGCGAAAAAACAGGAAGAACCGGTACGCCAAACTCATCAGCCCCAGCAACCTCCACAGCTCCCCGCGTACAGCATCCCAAACATTCCAAAAAACTTCTCCGAAGCACAGGTAAACAGTCAGATATACAGCCTCAACATCGAGACATAGAACTCCCTCAAAAATCCTCAAAACCTCTCAACTCACTCAACCTCCTCACTCACATGATTCTTAATTGCTACACGTGCGGCAAGTCCGTCTCGAACAAAGTCAATCTCTGCCCCTATTGCAAAGCCGAGGTAGTCGAACTCGAGTTGAATAACTCACCGATTTCCTCCGCACAGGAGGGAAAGAGAAGAACCTTCGCCGGATCGATTCTCTCGTTTGTTCTTGGCTAACAGACGCGAATGAAGTGAGCGTCGGATCCCGCTCCCCCCCCACCCCCCCCTACACCCCTCAAAACAGTTCACAAAAATTTTGCCCTAGAAAAGCCTCGAATTCCACTAACATATGTTACCCTCACTCAAAAAGAAGGGTGGACGTATGTTTTTGTGATTTTCGATCGGGAGGGTTGTCGGGAGGGTCGTGAGTACTATCTTCCCCCGCACTGTCTCGCGGCGATAAGTGCCGTGCAGGCACGAACATTACCGATAATGGGCTGGATGGTGGCCTGAATAATACCGTTCATCTTGGTGAGTTCTCTTTTGATCTCTTCGCCCGAGGCATCGGAAGTATAACGGTATAGTCCTTCGTAGTAGGATGTTCGTTTGGCATCTTCCGCGTCTTTGGCGTATCGACCGTGTTCGCTTTCTACCCGATCAAGAAAGGTTCCATAGTCCGGAGGATTTTTTTTCACACCGCGATCCGATGGATTTTTGGGGTCAATGGTGCGCACATCACGGGTCAGATCATTGTATACTCCGGCAAAGTTTTGTTCAGGCGTAAGGCCGTTCATTTTGATATCCAGAAGCCCGAAAAGGTAGCGACCACTATAATCGGTAGGAATATTAAGGAGTCCCTTGACGCGCCCGGAGAGATTTTTGGCGGACTGCTGCGCGGCGGGCTTCACGCCGGCCCAACTCGCAGTAAAATTGTTCCACTGTTGGGTGAGGGCGGCCCAGTCGGTATCCTTACAGTTTTGGTATTTTTCGACACGTGCGGCATATTTTTTCTGAGTCGTCGCGAAAAGTGCGTCGAACTGCTCGTTGGTGATAGTGCCATTTTTGAGCATGGGAATTTGGCTCATGCGCTGCATAATGGCGGCGGGAGGACGAACTTCGCCCTTGGTTCCCTCTGGCGCGGGACGTTCATCATCGGTATCGATCACATGACGAACATACTCCAGCTCGAACTGAAGGGTATGAATTTTGTTGCTCAGCTCGGTTAGACCGTCGGTCGCGCACTGGAAAACTTTTTGCCTGAGTTGGTTTTGGGATCCCTCGATGGCCTTTTGAAGGCTGATGATATCCAGTTGTTGACACGAGTTACGGGAAAAAATATCGGCCCAGTTTTCGTAATAGTCAGAGAATGAAACTCCTTCTTTAATAAACGTATCCCAATGCTCAAATCGTTTATTGACGGGGCACCCCTGAATCTTCGGGTAGGTCGCAGAGCCGAAAGAGCCGAAAGAATTCGACGCGCCGAAACTTACTGCAGGAATAATAACAATTCCAACGACACCTATCAGTCCGACGCAGGTGACCAATGTCACCAGCTTGCCGATTCTACCGATATGAGTTCGTAAAAGTTTCATAAAATAATTAACTATTAATATCTTCCTTATCGCAAACGCCTTTGGCATTAGTGCTCAGGCGGACAAAAATATCCTGAAACGATTGGAAAAACGCCGTCATCTGTCGCATCTCTTTGATCGTTTGCTGATA